>JBFYTF010000652.1:0-5531 GCA_041300865.1 Anaerolineae bacterium | reverse complement strand
CTCGGTCTCGGTGAGGCACACGCTGATCTGGATGGGCGACCCGGGCGGAGAGTACTTGAGGGCATTGTCGACCAAGTTCACCAGCACGTGGACCAGCAGCCCGAAATCGAGGGGAACGAGGGGCAGGCTGGCAGGCAGTTCGACCGTTACCGGGTGCTCGCGGAGCCGCTCACCAAGCTGTTGCAGTGCGGCTCCGATCACGTCCTGCAGGTCCCTGGGCTCTCGATGGATCCGGACGGCGCCCGCCTCCAGGCGTGTCATGTCGAGCAGGTTACCCACGAGGCGGTTGAGCCGTCCTGCCTCCTCGGCGGCCGTCTCCAGGAGGACAGAACGCGACTGATCGTCCAGGCGCCCCCGGTCTTCCAGCAGGCTGCTGAGCGCCCCGGTGATCGACACCAGCGGCGTCCGCAGATCGTGCGAGATTGAATTCAGCAGGGCCGTCTGCAGCTTTTCCGTGGCCTCCAGGAGCTGCACCTGGCTGGCCGCTTCGGCCAGCTGCACCCGCTCGATGGCCACCGCCGCCAGGCTGGCAAAGGCCTCCAACAGCCGGCGCTGCTCCGGCGTCAGGTATCTTCCCTCGTCTGCAGCTCGAATGCCCAGCACCCCCACCGTTTTCCTCGCCGTCTTGAGAGGGAGGTAACGAAGCCGCGCCGAAGCCAGCGTATTGGTGCCCCGGCCCGCCGGCTGCTCGTGGTGAAAGACCCAGGCAGCTACAGCCATCTCGCGTTCATCTAATTGAAGCTCGGAGGAGCCACCGAAGGGACACAATGTCCCTTTGTCGTCGGGCTCGGGCAGCAGGATGATCACGTCCCGGCCGAAGGTATCGCCGGCGTGGGCTGTGACGGCATCCGTCTCTGCCTTCAGGTCGGCGGCGACGGCCAGGTCGCGGCTGAGGGCGTACAGGGCACTTGTTTCCCGTTCGCGGCGCCGGGCAGCCTCGATTTGTTCCCGCACCCGAGCGGTCAAGTCGCTGACGATGAGCCCCACCAGTAGCAACCCGATGAAGGTCAGCAGGTACTCGGTGTCCGCCACGGCGAAGGTCAGATAGGGCGGCACGAAGAAAAAGTCAAACACCAGGACGCCCAGAACGGCCGTGAGGACGGCGGGGCCGCGTCCCAGGTAGAGAGCGGCGACGACGACCAAGAACAGGTAGATCATGACCAGGTTTGTCGGTGCCAGGACTTGGCGTACCAGACTGCCCAACAAGCTGCCCAGGAGAACCAGGAGGGCGGCCCAGGCATATTTGACCCACGAAGTCGTTGGCCGCCACTCTCCTGGCTGGAAGGCGCGCCCCGCCCCCGGCTCGCCGCTGATCACGTACACGTCGATGGGCCCGCTGGCCTGGATGATCTGATCGACGACTGTGCCGCGCAGCAATTGCTGCCAGCGGCTACCCAGGGGCTTGCCCACCACGATCTTGGTCACGTTGTGCCGCTGGGCATAGTCGACTGCCGCTGCGGCAACGGAGCGTCCTGGCAGGGTTATTGCCCGGCCGTCCAGCTCTTCGGCCAGGTAGAGCGTGCGCGCCAGTTGATCCTGCTCTTCAGAGCGCAGCCGCAGGTGGTCCGGCGTTTCGACGTAGAGGACAGTCCACCCGGCATTCAGCTCGCCGGCCAGACGTCGTGCCGCGCGTACCAACCGCTCGCCCAGCGGGCTGGGGCCGACACAGACCAACAACTGCTCTCCGGCCGGCCAGGGACCGGGGATGGCCCGCAGCTGCATGTAGGCTCGCATCTGCTCGTCGACCCGCGTGGCCGCGTGACGCATGGCCAGCTCGCGAAGGGCCGTCAGGTTTCCCTTGCGAAAGAACTGGTGTATGGCGTGGGCCGCCTGCTCGGGGACGTACACCTTGCCCTCCTGCAGCCTTTGTTGCAGCTCGTCGGGGGGCAGGTCGATCAGCTCCAGCTCGGTTCCTTCGTCGATGACCCGGTCAGGGATCGTCTCGCGCACAGTGACGCCTGTGATCTGGGCCACCGCATCGTTCAGGCTTTCCAGGTGCTGGACGTTCAGCGTGGTATAGACGTCGATCCCGGCGGCCAAGATCTCGTCCACGTCCTGGTGGCGCCTGGCGTGGCGCGAGCCGGGGACGTTCGTATGGGCCAGCTCGTCGACCAGCGCCAGCTCCGGGCGTCGCGCCAGCACGGCATCTACGTCCAGCTCGGGCCAGCGCTGTCCCCGGTACTCCACCTGGGCACGGGGCAGCAATTCCAGCCCTGCGAGCAGGGCCCCCGTTTCGGGCCGGCCATGGGTTTCGACGTAGGCTGCCACCACGTCGACTCCCTCCGCCTGGCGCTGGCGCGCAGCCTCCAGCATGGCATACGTCTTGCCCACGCCGGCGGCGTACCCGAAAAAGACCTTTAACTTGCCCCGGGCCCTCTGTCGCTCCCCTGCCTGGACGCGGGACAACAGATCGTCGGGGTCTGGCCGCTGCTGCCTGTCTGTCATACACCTATTGTACTCGATCCAGTGCCAGGTTCAAGTTCAGCACGTTCACTCGCGCCTCGCCCAGGACCCAGAGCTGCCGGTGCTCGACGGCCTCCATGACCAGGGCCCCCACGTCGACCTCGCTAACGCCGCGCGCCTGTGCCACGCGCGGCACCTGGTACAGGGCAGCCGCCAGGCTTATGTGGGGATCCAGGCCACTGCCCGAGGCAGTGACCAGGTCAACCGGGATGGGCTGCCGGTTCCCTGGCCCGGCCGCCAGGGAGGTCAGGGCAGCGATCCGGGTCTGTACAGCCTGTTCGAGTGCCGGGTTGCCCGGCCCGAGGTTAGAGCCCGCCGAAGATGCGGCGTTGTAGGGAAACAGCGCAGTCGCCGAAGGCCGGCCCCAGAAATAGCGGGCATCGTCGAACGGCTGCCCGATCAGCTTGGAACCGACGGCGCCTCCAGACTTCCAGATCAGGCTGCCGTTGGCCTGGCGTGGATAGAGCATCTGGGCAACGGCGGTTACGGTCAGCGGGTAGAGCAGCCCGGTGATGGCTGTGAGCATGAGCAGCGCGAGGATCGCCGGACGGATCTGATCACGCATTGTACTCTACCGGCTTCCGGTCCACAGGGTTGAGCTCGGGTTCCACCGTTGGGGTGGATGCGTACCACTCGGGCTTCTGCCTATCGCCGTTATTACCGGGAATGATCGCCGGATCCTTGGACGGCTCCTGCACCAATCGGAACGTGTGCCCGGTCACCTGATCGCGCATCTCGCGCAGCCAGGCGGCTTCGTTGGCTCGCAGCCACACGGACACCAGGCCATAGCCGGCGAGCACGAGCCCCGCCTCGACGATCCGGTGGCCGGTCACAGACAGTGAGGCGCTGGCTTCTACGTAAGCCAGTGCTCCGAGCGCAGGCAGAAGCAGCCACAGCTGCCACCACGAAGGGTGGCGTTTTTCCTCGTGCATGATTCTCTCCTTATACCAGGCCCAGGGCCACCAGCAGCAGGTCGATCAGCTTGATGCCGACAAACGGTGCTACCAGCCCACCCAGGCCATAGATCATCAGGTTGTCGCGCAACAGCCGGGACGCACCCAACGGCCGGTAAGGCACGCCGCCGAGCGCCAGCGGGATCAGGGCGACGATGACGAGCGCGTTAAAGAGGACGGCTGACAGGACTGCGCTCTGCGGCGTCGCCAGGTGCAACAGGTTCAAGGCGCCGAGAGCCGGGTACGTCGCGGCAAAGGCCGCCGGGATGATGGCGAAATACTTGGCCACGTCGTTGGCGACGCTGAACGTGGTCAGTGCTCCGCGGGTCATCAGCAGCTGTTTGCCAATCTCCACGATCTCGATGAGCTTCGTCGGGTTGCTGTCGAGGTCGATCATGTTGGCTGCCTCGCGGGCCGGCTGGGTGCCGGTGTTCATCGCCACGGCCACGTCAGCTTGGGCCAACGCGGGTGCGTCGTTGGTCCCGTCGCCGGTCATGGCCACCAGCCGGCCGCCGGCCTGGTACTCGCGGATCAGCTTCAGTTTGGCCTCCGGCGTGGCTTGCGCCAAAAAGTCGTCCACGCCCGCTTCGGCGGCGATGGCCGCCGCCGTTAGGGCGTTGTCGCCGGTGATCATGACCGTCTTGATCCCCATCCGGCGCAAGTGAGCAAAGCGCTCCTTGATGCCGCCCTTGACGATGTCCTTCAGATGCACGACGCCCAATGCCTCGCCGTTGCGCACCACAACAAGTGGCGTCCCTCCCTCTCGCGCGACGGCGTCCACCGTCGCCCGCAGATCGGATGGGATGGTTCGCCCCTGGCTCGCCATCAGCGCCATCATGGCATCGGGCGCCCCCTTGCGGAGACGCTGGCCGTCAAGATCCACACCGCTCATGCGCGTTTGAGCCGTAAAGGGTACAAAGCGCATGGCCCCCAACCCGTCAACCAGGCCGGTGACCATGCCGGGCCGCGGCCCCACCACGGGCCCCCGCAGACCGTACCGATCCTTGGCCAACACCACAATGCTGCGACCTTCGGGCGTTTCGTCGGCCAGCGAGGCCAACTGTGCGACCTCGGCCAGCTCCTGCGTCGAGACGCCCCGCACCGGGGTCAGACTCACCGCCTGCCGGTTGCCCAGGGTGATGGTGCCGGTCTTGTCCAGGAGCAGCACGTCCACATCGCCGGCCGCTTCTACGGCCCGGCCCGACATGGCAATGACGTTGCGGCGGATCAGGCGGTCCATGCCGGCGATGCCGATGGCCGAGAGCAGGCCACCGATGGTGGTCGGGATCAGGCACACCAACAGCGCGATGAGAACCGTGATAGAGATGGGCGTACCGTGCCCGGCAGTCTCGACGCTGTACAGCGAGAAGGCCAAGAGCGTGGCGCACACCACGAGAAAGATGAGGCTGAAGCCGGCCAAAAGGATGTTGAGGGCAATTTCGTTTGGCGTCTTTTGCCGTCGTGCCCCTTCCACCAGGGCGATCATGCGGTCGATAAAGCCCTCGCCCGGGTTAGCCGTCACCCTGACCACCAGCCAGTCGGACAACAAGCGCGTTCCACCCGTGACCGCACTGCGGTCACCGCCCGATTCGCGGATGACAGGTGCGCTCTCCCCCGTGACGGCACTTTCGTCGACCGAGGCAATGCCCTCGACGATCTCGCCATCGGCCGGGATAGCGTCGCCCGCCTCGACGAGGAACAGGTCGCCCTGGCGAAGAGAAGTGGATGGTACCGTGTCGACAGGGGCGTCACGCCGTGGTTGGCTGCCCTGCCCCGCAGACCGGGTGTGCAGCCTGCGAGCGAGCGTCTCGCGGCGTGCCCGGCGCAGGGCTTCGGCCTGCGCCTTACCCCGCCCCTCGGCCAGGGCCTCAGCAAAGTTGGCAAACAGGACGGTGAACCACAGACAGATGGCCACGGCGCCGATAAAGCTGGTGGGTGCCTCACCGCGGCCCAGCAGCGCCTGGATCCACAGGGCCGTCGTCAGCACGCTGCCGACTTCTACGACGAACATGACCGGATTGCGAACCATGCGCCGCGGGTCGAGCCTTGCCAGGGCGTCGCGCACCGCCCTTCCATACAAGTCTCGGCGCATTGGCCCGGCTCTTCGGTCTGACG
>JBFYTF010000637.1:0-3608 GCA_041300865.1 Anaerolineae bacterium | reverse complement strand
ACGCGGATCTCTTCATCTTTCTCCCCCTCGCGAGTTCCAGGGACAGCTTGCCGCGCCCGGTTGACCTCAGCGTCGACCAGGACCCGTCGTCCCCCAACAGCCGGCTATGGCCATTCTATCACGCTTCACCGCACCGGTCAATAGTACTCAAGAACCACCTAACGGTGTCGCCAATCGATGCGGGCCTCTTGCACGCTGTAAGGGCCATCGCAGCCGGCGCTCGTCTCCCACCAGAACTGCATGGAGCGCGCCTGCCCTCCCTTGTAGACCAAGACGAACCAGCGGCCGGCTGCCGGCTTGGACTGGAACGTCGCCTCGTACCGGCCGTTGACGTCGGTATAGATGTCAGTCGACCATCCCTGGTTGTTGCCCACGCGCAGCTGGGCGCCGGGCTCGGCCAGGCCGTTGGCACCCAGCACATAGCCCCACACCCAGGTGCGGAAGCAATCGCCCCGTACCCCCGCGTAGCTATAGTCGTAAGGGAAGGGCGTGGGCGTGGCGGTGGGCGGCCTGGGCTTGGGCGGCGGCGGGGGCGCTGGTGTGTTGGTCCAGGTCGGCGTCGGAGTCGGGGTGTTCGTCGGCGGCACCGGGGTGTTGGTCGACGTCGCGGTGGGCGTTGGCGTCCAGGTCGGTGTCTGGGTCGGCGTGCTCGACGGGGTGCTGGTCGGCGTGTCCGTCCAGACGGGGGCGTACACTGTGGCCGAGACCACCGCGATCGGCGTGACCGTCGGCGGCGGGAAGGGGTTGTAGAAACCCCACGGGTTGAACCAAATGGCCGCGTACCAGAGAACAACGAGGGCAATGATGACGACCACGATGACGGTGGCAAGTTCCAGGGTGCGATCACTAAACCGATCAAACATTGAGCGGCTCCTTTCGCCTTTGCCCGCGGTTAGGGCGACTGGGCTGACAGCCCGTATTCGTCCCAGGTATTGAGCAGAAAGTGGTGGGCCTCCCCCACTCCGCCCGTCGAGACGTCGACGTACAAGCGGTCCACAGACCCGGACGCAATCAGCCCTCGCACCGCGTCTTGCAGCTTGCCCGAAAGCTGCTCGGCTGGGTAATTGGGATAGCGGCCCAGGCGGCCGTCCAGCAGAGCCTGACGCCGTACCTGGTAGCTGCCGGGTCCGATGAGGGCCGCATCGGGCAGGGCAGTCACCAGGTCTTCGCGGTCAAAGAAGAGGCCCTCCTGGGCCTTGCTCAAATCCGACCGGATGTCGGCCAGGCTGCTTTCCCATTCGGGGACGATCGACAGGCCCAGGCTCCCCGACGCGACCTGGTATTTGAGCATCAGCCACTTGACCATGAGCCACTGAGCACCGATCCGCCGGCTGGACTGGCTTGTACCTGCCAGCTCCTGCTGGTAGAGGGCCAGCTTCGCGGCGTCTTCGGCGCGCAGCGCCGAGGCAAGGGCCTCCACCAGCTCCGGCGGTGCCTCGCCGCTGGCGCGCACCGCGTCCGAGAGGGCGTACGCGGCCTGGCGGCGCGCCTCTTCCAGGGCCCCGATCTCGGGAGAAGAGACGACGTCGCCCGTCAGGGGCAGCTCGGGCCGCGGGCCGGACTCGGCGGGTGGCTGGGGCGGCGCCTGATCCAGCGCCATGATCTGCTCCTTGCACGTCGCCGCTCGCTCGGCGGCGCCCAGGCCGGTATACTCTGTCTCCAGGGCGGCGAGAAGATCCCGGCGGTTGGCCATCTGCAAGTACGGGCTGCCGGTGGCGAGCAGGTAGACCTGGTCGAAAGACTCCACGGCCAGCGAGTCGAGCCCCATGTCCGCCCAGGCCGCGCCGCTGGCCAGCAGGGCGTCGGCACGGGCAGGATCCGACAGGCGAGGGCTGAGCATGGCCAGGTCGTACACCTGCTGGAAAGTGAGCGTGGCGCGCTCGGGCTTCTCGGCCTCCTGGAATTGCCTGCCCAGGAGCAGGAGGCGGCCGATGCGCTGCGCATCCGTCATCTCCATGCCGTGCACCAGGGTCGCATAGGCCGTCTCAAGGTCGTCATAAGCCAGGGCCACGTCCACGGTCTCCAGCTCTGAAGAGCCGGCCAGGGGATAGAGGGCCAGATCGGCTGCCACCTCGCCCGTCTGGGTGGCAGTGATGGGGTCCTGCCACGTGGGGGTCGGGGTTCCCCGCCCGCGCAACACAAAATAGACCGCCACCATGGTTGCCGCCACCAGGAGCAGGAGGGCCACGCCTGCCAGAAGTACCAAAACCACCCTGTTTCGACGCGAGCGCATTCAACCTCCGGTTGACAGTATTATAACAGACAATATTCCAGTTGTCTACTCGGCGGCAAAGCGGATAATGTCTGCCGCCCCGCGAAGCTCGGCCAGCCAGCGCTCAAAGGCCGCCTGCTGCAGCTCGACCTGGTTCTCGACGGGGAGGGGACGCGCTGCCTCCCGCTCTACAACCTGGATCAGGTGAAAGCCCTCGCCCAGGAACAGCACGTCGCTGACCTCGCCGGGCTGCAGCGCAAAAGCCGCGTTCTCCAGTTCCGGAGCGACCATGCCCCGCGGAAACCAGCCGAGGTCGCCGCCGTTCTCCCGCGTCGCCATGTCCGTCGAGCGTTCGCGGGCCAGGGCAGCGAAATCAGCCCCCTGCTGCAGTTGGGCCAATATCTCGCGGGCCTCCGCCTCGCTCTCCACCTGGATGTGCCGGGCGTGGACCTGCTCGGGATCAGCCGCCAGGCTGGCCGTCACCGCCTGCATGGCTTGTTGCGCCGTCAGGGACTGTCGCAACATCTCGCGGTAGTCCTCCCGGGTCTGGCCCGTGGCCTTCAGCCACTGGTCAAAGGCCTCCTGCCCGCCGCCGGCGCCGATGTCGGCCTCAATCTGCCGGTCCAGCTCCTCGTCGCTCAGCTCGATGCCCAGCGCCGCGGCTCCCTGCTGAATAAGGGCCCCGTCGATGAGCGCCTCCAGGACTTCTTCGCGGGCCGTCCCGGGATCAAGGCCCTGGTCCGTCAGGGCCTGCTCGTATTGGGCCACGCGCCGCTCATAGTCGGTCAAGAAGATGTACTGGCCGTTCACCTGCGCCGCCAGTGGGGCGGGCGGCGTGGGGGTCGGCGTGACGGTCGGCGTCGGCCCCACCGTCGGTTTGGCGGCCGGGGGCTGCGTCTCGAGGGCGACGGCAGAAGCGACTCCTGCCGGCAGACCCGTCGACCGCGTGGGACGGGCTCCTTCTCCACCACTACAAGCCGCCAGCAGCGCACCGAGGGTCAGGAGGCAACAGCCCAGCAGGAGTCGTGCGCCGCGCCCCCGCCCAATTCGGCGTGCAGGAAGGTCTTCCCTGCGTCTTGTGCTTGCTCGACTGATACGCACGAGTTCTATTGGCATTTTACCACACTTTAGGCTTTTGTCAACAGTCAGGCACCGCGCATTATAGCGCGGATTGCCGGATCGTGCAAACCGGGTTGGGGCGTGCAAGCCCGGGCCACACACCGTCTATGGGTGCGCATAGCAGCACAACCGGTTCGATTGCGAAGGCGTGCAACTTGGCGGCTTGCGCTTGGCCTGGGGGGCGTTATGCCTCCACGCCCAGTGCTCTGGCCAGCTCCGCGCGCTTGAAGTCGATGATGATCTGGCCGTCGACGTCGAAAACGGGCGAGATCAGTGG
>JBFYTF010000618.1:0-3437 GCA_041300865.1 Anaerolineae bacterium | reverse complement strand
GGGGCTGACCCCGTACAGGTTTCCCTCGCCAAAGGTCCCCTCGGCGGTGTAGCTGTTGCGGCTGAGGACGCTGGCCGAGAAGAGGTCGTTCCAGCCATACTGCTCGGCATAGTCGTTCAGGGGCAACAGCAGGTCAGCCTGGACCAAGGCACCCATGTCGGTCCGGGCTTGGTTCACTTGGCTGACGTCCGGGCCGTCAGCCTCGGCCATGGCCAGCTTGACCGTCGTGTTGAGATCGTCCGTCGTCCTGGACACGCGCTCGATGGTCACGCCGGGATGGTCCGCTTCGAACTCGGCGTTCAGCGTGTCGATGAGCTCGCTCTCCACGGGCCGGTAGAACTGATCCCAGACCACCAGGGTCTGCTCCCCACCTTCGGAAGCTTCCGTCGTGGCGGCCTCGGTTGCCGCTGCCTCAGTGGTCGGTGCTTCGGTGGCGGCTGCTGCCTGCGTGGGTTCTCCGGTGGCGTTCTCCGCGCCGCCGCACTGCACCGCGCTCAGACTCAACACTAACAAGATCACGAGGATCCCGAGCTTTTTCATCTCTTTCCTCCTGGTTGGGGTAAACAGCCGACTCGGTGAGATCGGCACCCTGTTGCACGTCGCCGTCGAGGAGCGGCCTTGCTCGCAGCTGACCCGATTCTTCTGCTACTCGCCCCTCTCCTTCCTGGCTCTGGAGTCCCGCCCTGCGGGCAGATGCAGTATACCACGGCGCCGGGCAAAAGGCAAGAGCCGGTCCCGAGGACAGGTGACGGTTATGTCATTGAACCTTGCCTCCTGTATCGGGCCCGGGGAGATGAGGCGCGTTTCGAGAGGCTGGGCGGCTGTCAGATCAGCTGGCCCGGGCCAGCAGCGTGCTGAGGGGCCGATCGCAGTGTGCGCTCCGGCGCGCTGGAGCGCGCACTGCGAACGATTACAACCTGAGGGGGGCTACTGGGGCGCCTGTTCTCTGCCCGGTGCCGCGGTGTCCATCCTGCGTGCCTGCTCGACCCCTTGCTCGATCAGCTCTCGCAGGATGGGCACGTCGACATCCTGCAGCTTGTTGATGTACAGACATCCCTTACCCGTCTTGTGCTTGCCCAGCCTGTTCAAAAGTGCCTGATGTTGTTCCAGGCCGCCCATGAAGTACAGCGTCAGGCTCTGCTTGCGAGGTGAGAACCCGGTCAGAGGCGAGTCGCCCTCGAGGCCGCTCGGGTGCCTGTAGTGATAGCTGCCAAAGCCGACGATACTCGGCCCCCACATCTTTGGCTCCAGCCCGGTGACTTGTCGCATCAGCTGGAGAAGGGCAAAGGCATCTTCGCGGCGCCGGTCATTGTCAACGCCCTCCAAGAATTCGATGACGCTTGCGCCTGTTGGTCTCGTCTTTGCTTCTGGCATCCCGGTCTCTCCGCGTGCTGCCGGCCGGCAGCGACCCTTTTTAGTCCTCCAGACGCCCGGTCACGGTCATCTCGCCCTCGGTCACCACGACATCGCTGATGCCCGCATAGTCCTGCCCCAGCACCACCAAGTCGTCGACGTTGGTGATGAGCTGGTTGGCGAGCCAGGTCGGCATAGGCAGCCGCCCGATCCTGCCCTCGACAAAGGTCAAGAGCACCTTGTCCCCTTCGGTCCGGGGCACGGCGACAATGCGCACTTGCTGAGGGAAGCCCAGGATGTCGACGAGTCCGGCCACGACGATCTGGCCATTGCCGGCGAAATGGACGCGCGGTACGGCGATCCGCGACCAGATTTCCAGGTTCGGCAGCTGCACGTCGGGCACATCGCCCTCAGTCCGAAGCTCTCTCAAGAGCTGCGGCAGTTCTTCAGCACCTTCGGGCAGGGTGTCGGGGTCCATCCGCTCCAGGTCTGACAGGCTATCGGCACCCTGAGCTGCAGCCTCTCGCGCTACCTTCGAGGCGAGGTCCAGGAAAGAGCTGACCTCCTCCTCGGTCACGGTCAGTGTGACCGCGCTGCCGTCGGCACCTTCCTGACCGGTGGCCACCACCTTTTCCACAAAGCTCCGCGCCGCTTCCGGCGAAGTCTGGACTGCTTCTTCGTCGACACTATCCCCGTTTCCGGATGCCGTGCCACTGCCGCAGCCGGCCATGACCAGCACCGCGAGAAGCGCCAGAACAAGAAACCGGAAAGCGGCTGCTTCCCGGCGCATACCGAAAAGTCTCATATTCGCACCTCCTGGCCGGCATGATAGCACAAGATCTGGGGTTTGTCAATGTACCCCCTTCAGTTATGTAAATATTGTCCCGCCCCTCACTCATTTCCCAAGAGGGGTTCGTCACCTCTTTTATCCGATTTTAACGCCGTTTGACGCGATCGCTTCGCGTCGCGCACTCCCAACAGAGGGCAAGAGCCCACTTGACAGAGTGGCCGCGGCAGCCATATGACTTTGCTCATGGACTCCGCATCCGGCTTGTGTTATGCTGCCATGCAGGGAGCCGGCAGCATGGGCTCGTGACACGAACCAAAAAGGAGAGTGGAGCAGGCGAGATGGCGATTGGCGAGCAGATGGCAAGCGGGCACAGCGGGCGGCGGCTGTGGCTCCTGGCCCTGGGAGCGTTTGTCCTGGCCGGGTCCACCGGGGTGTTGCTGCGGGCCGGGATGCTCTACGGCTTCCCGGGCGGGCTGCAGTTCATCAACGTGCGCCACGCCCATTCACACCTGATGTACTTTGCCTGGGCCACGCCGGCCCTCATGCTGCTCATCGCCGCCTGGCTTCCCGGCCAGACGGGGCGATTGGCCGGACGGGGCTTTACCTGGACGGCAGGCGCGGCCATCGTTCTGGGGCTACTCTCCTACCCGCTGTTCCTGCTTTCCGGCTATGGCCGGCTGGCCGTGGCGGGCCGGGCACTGCCCCTGTCGGGCATGGTCTCGGGCCTGGAGTTTCTGCCCTGGCTGACTTTTGCCCTGCTCTATCTCCGCGCCCGGCGAGGCGTGCGCGGTGGCCTGCCCCTGCGCCTCTGGGACCTGGCCGTCCTCTTCCAGCTCCTGGCCGCCGGCGGGGCGGCGCTGCGCTCTGCGCTGGCCATGACGGGGACCGGCGATCCCTTCTGGGCGGCGGCCGGGGTCCACTTTTTCCTGGATCTCTTTTCCGATGGCTGGTTCGTCCTGGCGCTGTTGGGCTTGCTGTATGCTGTCTACCAGGTCCCTGTCTCTCCGGCGGCGACCTGGGGCACGCGGCTGCTGGCCATTGGCATCCCGGTGCTCTTTGCTCTGAAGATGCCGCCGGCGCTGGTGCCCGGCTGGCTGTGGCTGCTAGGTGCGCTGGGGGGTGTCGCGGTAACGGTCGGGCTGTCGCTGCACCTCGCGGTGCTTTGGCCCCGGCTATCCTGGTGCTGGCGGCTGCCGTTGGCCTTCCTTGGGCTCGTAGTGGCGGGCACCGCCGGGCTGCTGCTGCCCCCCGTCGCCGCCTGGGCCCAGGCCTCCGGGCTGCGGGTTTCGTTTCT
>JBFYTF010000580.1:0-3002 GCA_041300865.1 Anaerolineae bacterium | reverse complement strand
TCCCAGTAATAGTCGTAGGCGTTCTGCACCTGCTCAAAGTACGAAACCGTCACACCACCGGCGTTGCACAAAAAGTCGGGGATGACGTACACGTTGTTCTTGTACAGGATCTCGTCGGCGGCCGGCGTCGTGGGGCCGTTGGCCAACTCGGCCACGATCTTGGCCTTGACCTTGTTGGCGTTCCAATCGCCGAGCTGGTTCTCCAGGGCCGCGGGGATGAGCACATCCACGTCCAGCTCGAGGAGCTCTTCGTTGCTGACCTGCTGCACCTCGTCGCAGCAATGATAGCTGGCAACACTCCCGTGCTGGTTCTTCCAATCCACCGCCTCTTTGAAATCGATGCCGTGCGGCACATAGACGCCGCCGCGCGAGTCGGAGATGGCCACGACCGTGGCGCCAAAGAGCTCGGTGCTCAGCTTGTGGGCAAACTGCCCGGCGTTGCCATAGCCCTGCACGGCGACCTTGGCCTTGGACAGGTCGATGCCCAGGCAATTTGCCGCTTCGCGGATGCAGTACATGCCGCCGCGGGCGGTGGCATCGCCACGGCCGGCGGAGCCGCCCAAGGGCAGAGGCTTGCCGGTAATGACGCCCGGCACATTGTAGCCCCGCATCACGCTGTACTCATCCATCATCCAGGCCATGATCTGCGGCGTGGTGTAGACGTCGGGCGCAGGCACGTCCGTCTCTTCGCCGATATAGTGCCCAATGGCCCGGATGTAGGCCCGGCTGAGTCGCTCCAGCTCGCCCTCGGACATTTCCTTGGGGTTGCAGATGATGCCACCCTTGCCGCCACCCAGGGGAATGTCGACCACGGCCGTCTTCCAGGTCATCCAGGCGGCGAGGGCCCGCACCGTGTCGATCGTCTCGTCCGGGTGAAAACGCAGGCCGCCCTTCGTCGGTCCGCGCGAGTCGTTGTATTGCACCCGGTAGCCCTTGAAGACCTTGATCGTGCCGTCGTCCATGCGAACCGGCATCGTGACGTGGAACTCTCGGCGCGGCCAGCGCAGCAGCTCGTGGACGGCCGGTTCCAGATCCATGATCCGCGCGGCTTCGTCCAACTGAGCTTGCGCGATTTTGAAGGGATTCATCTCGCTCATCTTTCACCTCATTGCGAATTATCGAACGGACTAGGTCACGTTGCAAGCCATGGCGCATGCGCGTTTGACGCTCGACCTGGTTGCTGGTAAGCCTGGACGTTCATGATGCCAGCACGACGCCAGGGCGCGATGTTGCCCCACACCCCGGCAGGCGGATTATAGCACCAAGGCAAGGCCGGGGCAAGATCTGGTGGAGGTTTGGCTATTCCGTCAGCCTCTGCCGCATGAGCGACATGACCACCTGCGGGTTGGCCTTGCCCCGCGTCGCGCGCATAACCTGGCCCACGAACCATTGCAAGAGCGTCTCCTTGCCGGCGCGGTAGCTGGCCACCTCGTCGGGATGGCGGCTGAGGACCTCGTCCACCACCCGGGCCAGCTCCTCCTCGTCAGACACCTGGGCCAGACCCTGCTCCTGGATGACGGCAGAAGCGCCCCGGCCCGTGGCAAACATGGTGACCAGGGCGGCTTTGCCACTATTGGCGGTGACCTGCCCGCCCTCCACGAGGGCGACGAGCTCGGCCAAGGCTCCGGGAGCGACCGGCGCCCGGCCAATGTCACTCCCCGACTCTTTCAGCAGGCGGAAGAGCTCGCCGCCGATCCAGTTGGCTACACTGCGAGCCGGGACGCTCCGCTCGCGGGCGGCCTCCGCCGCCGCCTCGAAGTAGTCGGCGACGTCGTGATCCTCGGCCAGCAGCGCCGCGTCGGCCTCTGGCAGCCCGTACTCGGCTACAAATCGTCGCCGCCTCTCGTCAGGTAGCTCCGGCAGCCGGGCGGCGACGCCGGCCAGCCATTCGGGAGAGATGTGCAAGGGGGGCAGGTCGGGCTCGGGGAAGTAGCGATAGTCGTCCGACTCTTCTTTGGCCCGCTGCTCCACGGTGCGGCCCCGGGCCTCATCCCAGCCCATGGTTACCTGGCGCACCGCCTCGCCGGCCGCCAGGCGCCGCCCCTGGCGAACAATCTCATAGTCCAGGGCCTGCTTGACAGCGCGAAAAGAGTTGAGGTTCTTGACCTCCACCTTGGTGCCCAACAGCTCGCTGCCTGCCGGTCGCAGCGACACGTTGGCTTCGCAGCGCATCGCGCCTTTTTCCATGTCGGCCGTCGAAACGCCCAGGGTGCGCAGGATGCTCCGCAGGCGGGTCAGGTACTGGCGAGCCTCTTCGGGCGTCCGGATGTCCGGTTCGGTCACGATCTCGATGAGTGGCAAGCCGGCGCGGTTCAGGTCCACGAGGCTGTGATCCCCGGCGTGAAACAGCTTGGCCGTGTCCTCCTCCAGGTGCACGCGCCGGATTCGGATGCGCCGCGGGGTGCCGGTCTCGTCCTGGATCTCCAGCCAGCCGTCGAGGCAGAGCGGCAGCTCGTACATGCTGACCTGGTAGCCCTTGGGCAGGTCGGGGTAGAAATAGTTCTTGCGGGCAAAGACGGCGTCCGTGGCGATGCGGCAGTGGAGGGCCAGGCCGACCAGGATGGTCTGCTCCACGGCGTGGCGGTTTGCGACGGGCAGTGCGCCGGGCAAGCCCAAGCACGTGGGGCAGACGTTGCTGTTGGGCGGCGCCCCAAAGGACTCGGCGCTGCAGGCGCAGAACATCTTGGAACGGGTCAACAACTGGGCATGGACCTCCATGCCGACCACTGCTTCGTACTCTGTCATGCCTCTCCCACCCGAGTGACCGAGGGGTTGCTCTGTCCCCTTGGCTGTGCGGCACATTATAGCACAGCTCCGCAGCGGCTACAACACGCGCCATCGCCGGCACTTGAGCCGGCTCGACCCGCGGTCCATAGTTTGACCTTTCGTCCCACTTACAGTATACTGTCCGCCACGGGGCGTAGCGCAGATCGGCAGCGCGCTTGGTTTGGGACCAAGAAGTCGTCAGTTCAAATCTGACCGCCCCGACCTTTTTTTCCCCC
>JBFYTF010000552.1:0-4611 GCA_041300865.1 Anaerolineae bacterium | reverse complement strand
CTGCGCTGGCATAACCGTCACGGACGACACAACGCCCTAAAACGACTGGGGATTAGGGGGCGTGCGCTGAGAACGGCGAGCAGCCGCAAAGGCGCGTGGCGCATCGCGCGCGCGCCGACGCAACAGCAGGCGCTATGCAACCGCATCCTCCGCCGCTATGGACTGTGGCTTCCATCAGACCTCGCCGCCGCGTAAACGGTGGCCGGGTCCAACCGCCGGATGCGGAAAACCGCACGTCCGGTGGTGTGGGAGGGCTGACGGGCGCAATCCCGTCAGTCCGACCCGGTCCGGCTGAACAAAAAAAGGCAGCGCCTCTCGACGCTGCCCCGATTTTTTACGAAGGGGCCGATCCCTGGCTCCCGTCATCCCGTACTACTTGCCGCTACGGCCGCTCCCGCCGCCACCGGTCTTGCCGGTTCCGCCCTTGACGGTGGTTTTCACCGTGTCCATGTTGTTGGCGGCGACCGGGTCCGGGGTGGACGTCGAGACCGTCGCCGTGTTGTCCGCCGTGCCCAGGGATCCATTGGTCTTCACCTGGATCTCGAAGCTGGCGGACTGGCCGTAGGCGAGAGTATCTGCGGTGCAGGTCACCTTGTGTGATGGTTTGTCGTAGTCGCAACCCGTGGACACGTACTGCACCACAAACTTGTCGCCCGTCCAGGGCAGCGAATCCTGGATCACCACGCCCTGGGCGTCGGAGGGTCCCCCGCTCTGGTTCCAGCAGGTTTTCTGGTCGTCCTGCTCGCAGCCCGGCTTGTTGTAAGCCGTCAGGTAGTAGATCACCGTGGCCGACGGGTTACCGGTGGGGTAGTTCTGAACCTTGTCGATCCAGAGATCCGCCTTCGCCGTGCTCTCGTCATTGGTGCCCGACGTGTTGTTGTCAGGGTTCGGATCGAGCTCACCGCCGGACGCCGAAGCGGCGTTGACGATCGCCGTGCCTACGGGTGTGGCCGGATCCAGTTTGCCGATGATGACGAACGTCTTCGACTGGGTGGGTGCCAAGTTCCCGATCGGGCAGCTCAGCGTCACCACGGGCGTCGTCTGGTTCGGGGTGCAAGTTTCACCCGTCGTGGCCTGTGCGCTGACCAGGCTGGTATACGCCGGCATGACGTCGGTCAGGACCACGCCGGTCGCCGTGGAAGGTCCGTCGTTGCGCACGACCACCTGGTAGGCGATCTGGGCGCCCGCCACCACTTCCGCGGATGTGCGTGTCTTGAGAACTGCGATGTCCGCCTCCGCATTAACGGTGGTTCCTGCCGTGGCGCTATTATTGCCGTTGTTCGGGTCGTAGGTAGCCGAGGTCACGTTGGCGCTGTTTTCGAGCTGGCCCCGAGTCTCCGGCAGAACCTTCACCTCGATGGTGATGATGGCCGACGCTCCGCTGGCCAGCGTTCCCAGGTTGCACGTGGTCGTGCCGACCCCGCAGTTACCCACGGTGGTTGTCGGAGTGCCCACCAACTGCACACCGGCCGGTAGCAGGTCGGTGATGACCACGGCTTCCGCCGGGGAGGGTCCCGCGTTGTTGACGGTCAGCGTGTAAATCAGGTTTTCGCCCGCTTTGACCGGATCAGGGGCATCGACCTTGGTGATGGACAGGTCCGCCGTACTGAGGATCTGTACCGATCCGGTGGCCTGATTATTGCTGGGCTCGGGATCATGGGAGCCCTCCGTGGTGACCTCAGCCGTATCGTTGATGGCTACCGCCTGGGTGGCGTTATAGATTACTCCCAGGCTGATGCTGGCGTCCTTGGCCAGAGAAGGAACGGAGGTGCAGGTGATGGTCCGCTGCGTGAAGGGGCCACCGCTACCAGGCGCGCAAGTCGTTCCCCCGTAGCTAATGCCGTCAATAGAGAATTCGCCAGTCGCGAGGATTCTGTCTTGGAGAACGACGTCCCTGGCGGCCGCTGGCCCGTGGTTGGTAGCGATGATCTCGCAATACGGACGCACCTTGCCCCGGGTCTCGTCGCCCACGTGGAAGGGCTCTTCCTGTAAGGTGGGCTTGCAGGTCTTGGTGACCACCACGTTGGCCGTGGCGAGACCGAAATTCAATCCGTCGGTGGCCTTGTTGTTGGCTAGATTCGTGTCGGGCGTGAGAGAGGTAACCACGGCCTCGTCGTTCACGTTAAGGGGCTGGTCGGCCCGAACGGGTACGGTAATCTCCACCACAGCATCTTTCAGCATACCGCCCAGATCACAGGTGACCTTGCCCTTGGGATTCTGCGGGTTCGTTGTCGCCGTACAGCTTCCAGCTCCGGATGGGCTCACCGTGATGGTGCCCAGAGTGAAGTTCTGGGAGCCGTCGCTCACGTAGGTGTCGACCATCTGGACTGCCATGGCCGCCCAATTCCCGTTGTTGCGCACCGTGATGTGGCAAAGGGCGTTCTCGCCGACGGGCTTGACGCCGTCGGGCTTGCAATCTTTGGAGATGTCCAGATCCGCCCAGGTGATGGAGGCCACGGCCGCATCGAGCTGTAGGCGGGGTTGCACCTGACCGGTGCGGGGCTGGCAGTCGGGCGCGTCGCAGGTTGGATAAGTGATGCCGTCGTTTGTCGGAAAAGGCAGCGTCGGAGAAATTGCCCGTTGGTCCTGAACCAGTTCCCCCGTTGTCTTTAGCAATGCCTCAATGTCACCCACACTTTTTGCCGGATCGATGGATTGAATTACAGCGAAGGCGCCCGTCACCTGCGGGGTGGCCATGGAAGTACCAAACCAACCGTTACCCCAAGCGTCGTTAGGGATGGATGAATCCACGCCAGCGCCAACGGCCATAAGGTCGACCCAGTAGGCCATGTTGTGGAGCACATCGTCTGGCAGTGGGGACCCCGTGTACAAGGACGCATCGGTGTCCCAAACAGAGCCGACGGTGACCGCCTCGGGGATGCAGCCGGGAGATCCCGTCGCCCAGGTCCACCCGTTGTTGCCAGCGGCGATCGCCGTGGCGATGCCCGCGGCTCTTAAGTTCTGAACAGCGGTCCGTTCGGCGGCTCCGTTGCAGGGCTGGAAATGGAAACCGCCACCCAGGCTCATGTTGACCGAGGCCACGTTGTTGTAGGTGTCGCTGTAGACGCGCACCCAGTCCAGACCGGCGATCGTGTCGTCACTGAAGAATCTCACGCAGGGTTGATTGCCGGCTGTATCGTCGTCGCAATCCGCCACACGGTGGGCGGCCTGGATGGCGACGATGCCAGCCATGGGCGCAACCCCGTTGTAATTCGGGGTGCCGTCATCCTGACCGGCGGCGATGCCCGCCACGTGGGTTCCGTGATCGCAGAGACGGTCCCCGCTACCCACTGCTCCGCCGGCGTAACAGTTGGCAACATTGACCACGTGGGCCGCGCCGGCTCCGTATTGCGTGTCCGTATTGTTAGGGCAAAGGGTATTGCTGTCATTGGTGGAGAAGCACGCCTGATCCACCACGCGCTGCACGTTACCGTTCTGCCCGCCTCCGCCGAAGAAGGGGTGGTCCTGGTCGATGCCGGTATCGATGATAGCTACCGAGGACCCCAGGCCGCCGAAGTTGGCGGCATAGGTGTTGGAGGACCCGATCCATTGGCCCGTACTCTGTAACGTTGGCTCGTAGACCTGGACTTCCTCGATGCTCGTCACTCGGGGCGAGCGCAGCAGATGCTCGAGTGCGTTTACGCTGACGGAGAGCGACATATAGGGCAGCGTCACATAGGTGCGCCGCTTTTTCGCGTTGTAGGGCAAGAGTTCGTTCTGGAGGTCTTGCTGGGCCTTGGCGATGGCCGCGCGCTGCTGGCCGACGGCCGACTTCTCCGGAAGGTTCGACTCGTACTGAAACGGTTTGCCAGGTAGATCGAGGCCAACGATAACCTTTACTTCTCCTTCCTGCTGAGCCGTGTCGAGTAGTTTTTTCTCTAGACCCGGCGGCATATTTGGGGGCCCTGCCCAGGCACTTGCGGGGAAGAGCAGAGCGCCGACGATGAGGGATGCGGCAGCCGCAGCCGCCCGCAGCAGGCTGAGTTGCCTGCGGCGATGATGAGGTATGTTGTCTGAAGGGCTTTTCATTTTAATGAATCCTCGTTTGATCCTTGGAGGGGCCGGACCGGCGTGAACCGACGGCGATCGGCCGACACATATAGCCACGAACCGGCGGTGTTGCCGGCGGGAGACTAAGGCGTGCTATCAAGAAACGCTGAATAATCCGCAATTGCGAGGAACGAGGCAAAACCGTCTCGTTACTCATTGAATTACCGTAACAAATCGGATTGCTTTGCTGTGCTCGCAATGAGCAATATCGAAAAATCGGCGTTTCCTCAAGAGGTCATCCGGGACCTGCACCCCTAAACCGGGGCGATGGCTCTCCCTGTATGGGTGGACATAAGGATTGCCGTGGCGCTGTCGCGCCCTAAGCGATTCCGTCCTCAAGGATTACGGAAAGAGACCCCGCGCCCTCGTAGACCGCTATGCCGGTTAGACGACGCTTCAAGCGGGAAGGCCTGGTTCTTGGCTTCTCTCCCGATAGGTAGGTTTCCTCATCCATCCTCCCCTTCCATGGATTGCCCGGTTTTGCGCCCAGGGGCCATACCGGATCTATGCCCGAAGAGGTTAGCAGTTCCGCGACGTAAGTCAATAGTAACTATTAAAGCT
>JBFYTF010000537.1:0-17302 GCA_041300865.1 Anaerolineae bacterium | reverse complement strand
GTCCAGCAGGTAGACCCCGTGCCCCACCTCCGCCAGGTGCATCGCCGCCGCCATGCCCGCAATGCCCCCGCCCACAACCAAGACCGCCTGGCCCTCCGCCTTTTCCGCTTCTCTCATGCTTCGCTCTCCATCCATGCCTGCCGTGCCTCGCGACCTCGCGAGCAGCGAACTGTGCCTGGTGACGGCCCCCGGAAATCGCGCGGGCTGTGTCACTCGGAGTCAGATTCCCCGAACACGTTCGGGACTCCGGGGCACTCTTCAGCCCTGCCCCGTCCCAAACGGGTCCTAGATAACCCCTACCCGCTTCAGAAGGGGCCGCGGGTCGACCATGTGCTTGCCCAGCACCTTGCCCAACGGCAGGCCGTAGGCCAGCGCCATCAGCTCGGTGAAGTAGAATATGGGCAGCGGCTCGTACCCGGCGCGCGCCGGCCGCGGTAGTGGCCGCCCGCCGCGGTACAACTGCCGCCCGTCCACGTTCGCCATGCACATCGGGCACGCCGTCGCCAGCGCCTCCGCTCCTGCCTCGTGCGCCGCCCGCACGAGCCGGTCCACGAGGTGCACGACCACGTCGCTCCGGTTCAGCGTCAGGCTCCCGCCGCAGCAGTCCACCCCGTAGCTCCACGGCACCGCCTCTGCTCCGAGCAGCCCCAGCAATTCGTCCATCGACCGTGGATGCTCGGGATCGTCCCAACGCCCGGTCACCTCCGGCGGCCGCACCAGCAGGCAGCCGTAATAGCTCACCACCTTCAGCCCCGCAAGCGGTTTCTTGACCGCTCCCGCCAGCTCCTCTCGAGCCACGTCCTTCACGATCACCTCCAGCAGGCTGCGCGGCCGCACCCGCCCCGCCCACTGGACCCCGAGTACCTCTTCCATCCGCCCGCGAAAGCCGTCGTCGCCGGCTAACGCCCGCCCCGCCGCCGCAAGCCGCGAATAGCACGCCGCGCACGGAATCGCCAGGTCATCCAGCCCCGTTTCCTGCGCCTTGATCAGGTTTCGCGCCGGCAGCGACAACGTCAGCTCGGCCTTCATGCTGTGCGCCGACGACGCCCCACAGCAGTTCCAGTCTGGAATCTCTACCATCTCCAGCCCCAACCGCTCGCACACTGCCTCGCTGCTCACCCCGAACTCGACCCCTGTGGAGTGCAGGGTGCAACCAGGATAAAATGCATACTTGGTCATGCGCGCCCCTCGCTCCCTCACGCTCTACTCCTTGCCGAACAGCCGCTTGATCTCTCCCAACCCCTTGATCCGCTTGGGCAAGGGATGGATCTTGCCGTGGATGAACATGTCCAAGCCCATGTCCAGGTCACTCACCAGGTCCTGGCTCGTCAGCTTGTACTGCATCAGCATCGTCAGCTCGTGGAGGCGGCCCCACCAGCGGATGCTGTCCAGGAACGCCTGGTGCAGCTTGAACACACGCCGCTCGCCGACGGCCACCCCCTCGGCCACCGCGAGGTGCCGCAGCGTGTCGATCACCGCGCCGGCATGGATCTCGTTCGGACAGCGGGTGCCGCAGGTCTCGCAGCCGATGCACAGCCAGATAGCCGACGCAGAGAGCAGGACGTCTTTCTGGCCGAACTGCACCAGTCGCAGGATCTGCGCCGGGGTGTAGTCCATGGCATAGGCCGCCGGACAGCCGGCCGTGCAACGCTGGCAGTAGTAGCAGCGCTCTACCTTCTGCCCGCTCAGGGCGCTCACCTGGCTCACGAATGTCCCCGCCGCCGAGAGGCTTAGATCGGGTTTCATCGGCCCTCCTAAACAAAAATCGCCCAAGCAGGCTCGAGTGCCTGGCTTGGGCAACGACTATCACTGGAAAGAGATCCCGGCACCAGCCGGGTTCCAGGGAATGGCAGTATGGCTTTCCGTGTCGGGTTTATCACGGCCTTTGCTCCAGTCGTAGCTTTTTGGTCAAGCCAAAAGCGCCTGAAGGGCAGCTTCCCGCACTATCGAGCTCTCCTTCGCTCCTCCTCGCGTGTATTATACCATAGCCAGTCGAAACCGCAAATTTTGGGATCGCCTGCTGACTGGTAGTCAGTGAATGACCGGGAGTGCTGCCTCAGTGCAGCTATTGCCCTCTGAGCCGGATGCTGATCACCAGGCCAACGATCAGGATGAGCAGCAGCACGGCAATGATGGCGCATTCGCCAACCCCTACCCGAACAAACATATCATTCCCCTTTGCCCCCTTTGGTGCCCGCACTCCTGTCTTTCTCTCGGGCCTCGAGTATACCACAGATTGAAACAGCCTCAAAAGCCCAGGTTTGACAAGCCCCAGAGCTTGTGTTAAACTGCGTCGGATAAACGTTCGCGGCAGCGCACGGGAGCCACGTCCAGGCGTAGGCTCCCGCTTTTTAGAAACCGGGTATGCGGAGGGTACTGTGCCAACGAGGGAGCAGGTCCGGCGCCGGGTCGACGAGGACGGCGTCGAATTCGTCAACTTGCAGTTCACCGACATTGTCGGCATCGTCAAGAGTGTGACCATCCCCGTTTCGGAGGTGGACATGGCCTTGGAGCGGGGAATGTGGTTCGACGGCTCTTCCGTGGAAGGCTTTGCCCGGATCGCCGAGAGCGACATGTACCTGGTGCCCGACATCGACTCGTACGCCGTCATCCCCTGGGGCCGAGACGCGGGCGTAACCGCTCGCCTGATCTGCGATGTCTACCGGCCTGACGGGCGGCCCTTTGACGGCGATCCGCGCTACGTCCTGCGGCGAGCCATGGACGAAGCAGCAGCCATGGGCTTCCAATACTGCACCGGCCCCGAGCCCGAATTCTTTCTCTTCAAGCCCGACGGCAGCGGCCAGCTTGTGCCACAGCCTCACGACCAGGGGGGTTACTTTGACTCCTCCACGGACCGGGGCGTCGAGGTACGCAAAGAGATGGCGCGGGCGCTGGCTGCCTTTGGCATCCAGGTGGAGGCCAGCCATCACGAAGTGGCGACGGGCCAACACGAGATCGATTTCCGCTACACCGATGCCCTGCGCGCGGCCGACAACGTGGGCACCTTCAAGGTGACCCTCAAAGAGATCGCCCGCCAGCACGGGCTGCACGCCACGTTCATGCCGAAGCCAGTAGCGGGCATCAGTGGCTCGGGCATGCACGTGCACCAAAGCCTGGTTTGGGCCAGGAGCGGCGAAAACGCCTTTGCCGACGCCGGGGCCGAGTTCGGTCTCTCGGACCGGGCCCGGCATTTCATCGCCGGCCAGTTGGCGCACGCTCCCGGGATGTGCGCGGTTCTGTCGCCCCTGGTGAACTCGTACAAGCGTCTCGTGCCCGGCTATGAGGCGCCGGTCTATGTCAGTTGGGGCCAGATCAACCGCTCGGCTCTCATCCGCGTGCCGCAGGTGCAGACGGAGCGGCCCGAATCTACGCGCTTGGAGCTGCGCTGCCCCGACCCGAGCTGCAATCCCTACCTGGCCTTTGCCGTGATGCTCCGGGCAGGCTTGGACGGCATCAGGCGCGAGCTGGTGGTGCCGGCTGTTTCCAACCAGGATCTCTATCACCTGGGCAGCGAGGGCCGCAAGGCGCAGGGGCTGAAGACCCTGCCGGGTTCCCTGGGAGAAGCCCTCGAGGAGTTGGAGCGCGATTCCCTGGTGCGGGAGACGCTGGGCGACCACATTTTCGAACGTTTCGTGGAAGCCAAGCGCATGGAGTGGCAGCAGTACTGCCAACAGGTCAGCCAATGGGAGTTGGAGCGCTACCTGCGCGTCTACTGATGCCGGCTGTGGGCGACCGCGCGGCGGTGTGAGGAGGCGAGAGTTTGAGCCATCGGGAGTCTAGTGTGGACGAATGGTCCGAACTGCCGCTGTTTCCTTTGAACACGGTGCTCTTTCCGGGAATGATGCTGCCGCTGCACATTTTTGAGGAGCGCTACAAGGTGATGGTCAACCGCTGCCTGGCAGAGGGCCGCCCGTTTGGCGTCGTCCTCATCCGCGAGGGGCAGGAGGTGGGCGGCGAGGCGGTGCCCTACAAGGTTGGTACGACCTCGGTGATTGCCGCCGTCACCCATACCGACGACGGCCGCATGAACATCATCACCATTGGGACGCAGCGCTTTCGCCTGCGCTCGTTGCGAAGCTCGCTGCCCTACCTGGTGGGCGATGCCGAGCCCTGGCCCCTGGCGGGCGCCGGTGCCGGCGAGGTGGCAGACCTGGTGGAACCCATGCATGCCATGCTGCGTCAATATATGAGCTTGCTGACCATGGCCCAGGGGCACAAGATCAACGTTGACCAGGTGCCTTACGACCCTCAGTCCCTGGCCTGGTTGGTGGCCATTGTGCTGCAGATCCCTATGGAGGAGAAGCAGCGCCTTTTGAACCGTCCGACAGCCCGGGCCGTGTTCAATGCCGAGCGGGCCATCCTGCAGCGGGAACAACTCATCCTGAGCCACATCGCCAGCACGCAAGCGGATCAGTGGGAAGGCGGCTACAGTGGCTACCTGGCCCGCAATTAGCGGTGGGCCGCCCTATGAACGTTAACAACGAGCAAGAGAAGCAGGCTTCTCGCTTCCTGACAGAGGAGCTGCCGGGCACGGGAGGACGGATCAAGGAAAAGCCGGCCGATTTTGCGGTCGAGGAGCTGCCCCTGTACTCGCCGTCTGGCGAAGGTGGCCACACCTTTTTCGAAATCCGCAAAGTCGGGCTTTCGACGTTCCAGGCCGTGCGCGCCATCGCCCAAGCCCTGGGTGTGCCAGCCACCCGGATTGGCTATGCCGGTCTGAAGGATGCCCAGGCTGTGACCTGCCAGGTGCTGTCCGTGGACGGGATCGCGCCCGAGGTAGTCATGGCCGTGGAAGTGCCCGAGCTGCGCATCCTGTGGGCTGAGCGGCACAACAACAAGCTGCGCATCGGCCATCTGCGCGGCAATCGCTTCACGATCCGCATTCGGGGTGTAGAGGAGTCTCGGGTGGAGCGTTGCCGGGCCGTCCTCGACGTCCTGCAGCAGCGGGGCGTACCCAATCGCTACGGCCCGCAGCGCTTTGGGCAACGGGGCGATTCGGATCTCCTGGGCAAAGAGGTCGTGCGCAGGGATGCCCGCGCCTTTGTCCGGCGATTCCTGGGTGGGCCACACCCCAACGAGAGTGCCACGGTCCGGGAAGCGCGGGCTGCCTTCGACGCCGGCCACTGGTCCGAAGCGCTGGCGCTGTTTCCTTACAGCATGAACGACGAGCGGCGCGCCCTGCAGACCCTCATCCGATCAGAGGGCGATGAGCGCCGCACCATGGCGGCCCTCCCCCGGCGGCTGAGGATGTTTCTGGTGTCGGCGTACCAGTCCAAGCTTTTTAACCGCGTCCTCGACGCCCGCCTGCAGACGCTCGATCGAGTCTATGCCGGCGACCTGGCCATGAAACATCCCGGCAGGTCGGTGTTTTACGTTGAGGATGCCGAGGCGGAGCAACCGCGCGCTGCCCGGTTCGAGATCAGCCCCACCGGTCCGCTCTATGGCTACAAGATGATCCAGGCAGCGGGGCGCCAGGGAGAGCTGGAAGGAGCCGTGCTGGCGGCAGAGGGCATGACGCTGGCGGACTTTCGGATCGGAGAGGGGATCAAAGCCGAAGGGGAGAGGCGGGCGCTGCGCTTTCCGCTGCACGAACCCGAGCAGTGGTATGACGAAGGCATCATGCTGCGCTTCTGGCTGCCACGGGGCTGTTATGCCACGGCAGTGCTGGCAGAGATCATGAAGGTCCCTCTCGTGCCCGAAAGCGGCGAGGGGGAAGAAGATGTGACGGAGCTTACAGAACTCTAACGCATTTCTAATAGTAACGTCACAATTTCTTAACAACCTTCTAACAATATCCAGGTATAATGGTCTTGTCTCCAGACAAGGAGGCAGGATGCTAATAGACAAGGAGGGGAGAGGCAATGACAAACATGCAGGAGCCACAGCGCAGCACGCGTGAAGCGTCGCTTTGGCCCGACTCTGAAGCCCGAAGGCAGGTGCGCAGCAGGCAGCGCCGGCGAGCGACACGAGTGTTTCCTTCGATCATTGTCTCGGCCACTGAGGACCGGCTGATCGTGCGCGCCGAAATGCCGGGCATCGAGCTGGAACAGCTGGAGCTGAGCGTTTCAGGCGAGGTGCTGAGCATACAGGGTGTTCGGTTGACGGGTCAGAGCCTGGAAGGTGGCTGGTATCACCAGCGAGAGCGGGAAAGCGGCGGCTTTAGCCGTGCCGTGCGGCTGCCGGCCCAAGTTGACGGTGACAGGACAGAGGCCTCTTATCAGGCCGGTGTTTTGACGGTGAGCGTGCCGCTGCGGCAAGCAGCCAAGCCGAGGCAGATACCCATCAAGGTAAGGGAAGGCTAGCGAGGGGGAGTGGAGGACAATGGCGAGTCAGCGGGAGATGGAAGCAGCCGAAAAATCGCAGGTCGACACCAACATTCACCAGGAGCTTCGCAGTGGCAACTGGTTCGTGCCTGCGACTGACGTGTACGAAACGGCACAGGCGGTCGTGCTTGTGATGGACATGCCCGGCGTCTGTTTCGACTGTGCCCACGTCAGCATCATCGACGACGAGCTGGTAGTGACAGGACACGTGACCCATGCCGAGGATCAGGACGACTATGTGCTGTACCGGGAGTACGACGTGGGCCACTATCACCGGCACTTCGGCTTGCCGCCCACCATCGACCGGGCGAATATAGAGGCGAGCATGAATGACGGCGTGTTGACGGTGATCATGCCCAAGGTCGAGCAAGTGCGGCCGCGGCGTATCCCTGTCAAGCTGGCCTGATAAGCAACGTGTGACCTGCCGTCCCATAGGGGCGACGGAGATAACAACATCACAAGGAGGATCGATGGACTGGCTAGCTTTTTTAAGAATCATGTCAATGGAAGAGCGTGCGGCGCAGGCCAAGTACCAGTTGGCCATGGACATGGCAGAGGATCCGGACCTCAGGGCGTTCTTTGCCAAACTGAGGGACGAAGAGGCCTTTCACGAACAGTACCTGGACGGCGAGTACGAGAAGCTCGAGCGCAAGCTGCAAGCCTCGGGGTAAGGTCCCGGGGGTTGCCGGCGACGACAGGAGTGCCGGGTGGCATCAGGGCGAGCTCGGCCCTTACGGGTAAGTGAGAGGTATCTCCCGTTTCGCCGTGGCCTGGTCCGCAGCGAGGGAGTACAAGATGAAACCAACTGACAGAAGTGTGACCAAAATCTTTGGTCGCCTCGCACAACAGAATAAAGCCGTCGGTGAGTCGTTCACCGTGCGGACCTTTGCAGCCGGCGAGACGGTCACCAAACCGGAGGAGATGGGTTGCTCCCTTTTCCTGGTTGCCAGTGGCCGGGTGCAGCTGTACCGCGTCACGCCGGATGGCCGGCGTTTTGTGATTGCAACGTTGGGTACGGGATCGCTCTTTGGCGAGGACTCGCTTTTGGGTGGAGACGCACCCGATACCTATGCCGTGGCACTCGAACCCTCGACCATCTGGACGATGCCGCGGCAAGAGGCCCTGGAGTTGTCATCCCGGGAAGCCATGTTCGGCTTTGGTCTGATCCAGGCCATGGGCCACCGGCTGATGGAAGCTGAGAACCGGTTAGAGCAAATGGCGTACAGCACCATCTCGGCGCGCCTTGCCGCCCTGCTCCTGGAGCTCGGCGACAGCGACGAGGAGAACGTGGTGCACGCCACGCACCAGGAGCTGGCGGACATGCTCGGTACGTGGCGCGAGACGATCAGCAAGACACTGCAAGACTTTCGACGGCGCGGCCTGGTAGCATCGGGCCGCCGCCAGCTGACCTTGCTCGATAAAGAAGGTCTGGAGCTGGAGGCAGGCGGCCTCTAGCCAGTTTTTCGCGGAATGCGGCAGGTGCGGCTCCTCCTCGCTCCTTTGCGGGCCTGTCCTGGCCCTTAGGCCGGGAGGAGTCGCCTGCCCGGTTCCGCGCACCTGTGCACGCCGGCACGTGTCAGCCAGATAGGTGGGCCCGGTCTGGCCCGCTGACGCTCAAAGGAACGTCTACGATGGAGGAGCAAAACGGCGCACTCGTGGTGCTGCTGCGTGCCATCCGAAATGAAGTCGACGGCCAGCGCTTTTATGACGACGCCGCCCGCTACTGCATCGACCCCTGGGCCAAGGGGTTGCTGGACCAACTGGCGTGCGACGAAGAAGAGCACAGCCAGCTGCTGCTGGGCCAGTACGATGCATTGCGCGCTGGGGAAGGGTGGCTGGATCCCGTCCAGGCAATGGCGCGGGGCGCCACTGTGGACCTAAGCCAGATCGCCTTTCCGGCCGAAGACCGTTTGGCCATCCTCTTTCCCTCCGGCTGGTCCCCGGCGCAAGCCATTGACCGGGGCGCCGATGACCTTGCAGCGCTGGCGCTGGGTATCGAGATGGAGAAGCAGGCCATCGCTCTGTACGAGGGAGAGTGCCAGGTAGCCCACGACGAGGCCGCCCAGGAGGCCTATGGCTTTCTGGTGCAGGAAGAGGGCCGCCATTACCGCGAGCTTGCGGAGCACTGGCAGCGCCTCTCAGGTGTTCCCTGGGAGGAGAAGTGACATGGCCACCCGCTATGGCGCTGCAACACGGATGAAAGCCGGCGACGTGCTGAAACAAACGGTGAAGTACTTTGGCCCGGAAGGTCTCGGGCTGCAGGTCACCAGCCGCACCCTGACCAGCGTTCGCCTGGAGGGAGGCGGTGGGTTTGTCGAGGTGCAGGTCCGGGTAGGACCACAGACGGACGTGGACATGGTTCTCCACGAATGGGAGGCCCACGCCTCGACCTTTCTACAAGCAATCCATAAGTAACAACGACTGCTCAGGCACCAGGTGCGACGCACCTGGGCGGTTCCTGGGAAGTGGAAAGGAGTAGCCCATGAAGGCCTTGAACGAAATCCCAGAAGCCTGGCGCCTGGCTATGCAGCGGGAGAGGGACTCGTGGGAGTTCTACGCGCGCATGGCCCAATCGGCCAGCGACGAGGGCACCCGCTCCTTGCTAGAGATGCTCGCCGAGCAGGAGCAGAAACACTATGCCCTGCTGGAGGCCGAGTATCGCCGCCAGTTCGAGCCCGATCTAGAATTGGCGAAGGATCAGATTCCCCTGACCTGGTACGAGTGGGAGGAGGAGTCGTTCCGCCTGGCCGCCGCCCTCGAGATTCCAGTTATGCTCTACATCACCGCCCCCTGGTGCGAGCCCTGCCACCTGATGGAGCGCACCACGCTGGCCGCCCCTGAGGTCGTCGAGGCGCTCAACGCGTCAGTTATTCCCATCCTGGTCGACGCGGACAAGCGCCCAGACGTGGACGCGCGCTACAGCCGCGGCGGGTGGCCGACTACCGCTTTTCTCGACGGTGAGGGCAATGTAATCGAGAGCCACAATTATCTCACGGGCGAGGAGATGCTCGCCATCCTCCGGCGCGTGGCCGTGCCGGCTGCGGGCCAGCCGGCTCTCGAGCGGCCGGCCATCGGGCTGCGAGATAGCGAACTGCTGCCGGGTGCGGACGAGGAGCCCCGGGCAGTCGGCGACCTGACTCCCGCACTCGTGGACAATGTCCTGGGCATGATGCTGGCCAACCTGGACGAGAAGCACGGCGGCTTCGGCGGCCCCAAGTTTCACCACGCCAGTGTCCTGGAGTTCCTCCTGGCGATAGCCCACCGCAGCGGGGACCCGGCTGTGAGCCACGCCGTGCACCATTCGCTGCAGGCCATGGCCCAAAGCAGCCTGTACGACAAGGTAGGCGGCGGCTTTTTCCGCTACGCGGCGGGGGCGGACTGGAGCGAGCCTCACTACGAAAAGATGGCGGGCGACCAGGGCCAGCTCCTGAAGCTGTACCTACGCGCCTACAAAGCGACGGGGCAGCCGGCCTACCTGGACACGGCTCGCGGCGTGCTGCGCTATGTCGAGGAAGTCCTCTGGGACCGGCAGCGCGGCCACTTTTACAGCAGCCAGGAAGCCGATGCCGGCTACTATGCCCTTGACGCCGCCGGGCGCAGCGACCGCCAGGCACCCTACGTCGACAGAACGGTCTATACCGAGCGTAATGCTGTCGTGGCCTCGGCCTACCTGCTCGCCAGTGCCGTCCTCGACGACGCACGCTATGCGGACCTGGCGGTGCGCGCCCTCGAGTTTGTCTGGCAGAATCTCTATCGAGAGGGACAGGGCATGCACCACTACTTTGACGGCCAGCCTCACGTTCCCGGCCTGCTGGCCGACCAGGTGGGCATGACCCGCGCCTGGCTTGACGCGTACGAGCACTTTGGGCGGGAAGTGTACTTACAGCGCGCCCAAACCCTGATGCGTTTTGCGCAAAACGCCCTGCGCGATGAGGATGGCCGCTACTATGACACTGTGACCGCCCCCGAAGCTCTCGGCCGTCTGCGGCGCCGCCAGAAGCCGTTCTGTGAGAACGTCCTGGCCGCCGAAGCCAGCCTGCGCCTCTATCGTGCCACCGGCCGGGAGGAACATCACAAGGCGGCCCAGCGTACCCTGGAGGCATTGGTCGCCCACTATGCCGAGGCCGGCTACGATGCCGCGCGCTTTGGCCTGGCGGTCGACCGTTTCCTGCGGCGGCCGCTGCTCATCACCATCGTCGGCGAGAACGAGGACCCACATCGGGCCGAGCTGGTGCGCGCGGCAGGCCGGACGTATGCCTCCAACAAGACAGTGCAGGCCGTCGATCCCCAGTGGGAGCCGGCGCGCCTCGAGCGCCTCGGCTATCCGGCGGAGCCGGCGCCTGTGGCCTACGTCTGCCTGGGCCACCTTTGTGCCCGGCCGACGGCCGATCCCGACGAGCTGGTAGCCCAGGCACAGGCCATGGTCGGCCAAGAGCGCCAGGGACTGGCGGGCACCTGGGAGTACCAGGGCTATACCATCGACGAAGGATTCAAGCCCGAGCCCCGCGGCCGCTTCCAGTACTTCATGCGGGTCTTTGACGGCGACAAGCGCCTCTTCCGGTACTGCCTGTGGACCACCAAGCGGGCCATCGCCGCCCGCTGGCCGAACGTAGACCCCGATAGCGAAGAGGGACGGGCCGCCCTTTCGAAGGAACTCCGTGAGGAGGGGCACCGCCGGGTGAAGGCCAAAATCGATGCCGGGACCTTTGAGAACTGGATCTTGGATTTGCGTGCCGAGGACGAGGAGGAAATCGCCCTCGAGGAAACAGAAGACTAAACGGAGGACAACCCGATGCTGTTGATTGGTAACCAGATTCGCCTTAGCCGCCCACCCCTGGCCTCGGCTGCCAGCCAGCGGTTCGAGCTGCTGATCAAGTCTTTGGCCCGCCGCCAGGTAGAAGCGGGCGCCAACTGGCTGCTCCTGGACCTGGGCCCGCAGCGTAAGAACGGCGCCGAGGACCTGGAGTGGCTGGTCAAAACGGTGCACGCCGAGGTGACCGTGCCCCTCGTGCTGCGCGGTGATGACCCCACCGCCCTGGAGGCCGGCGTCCGAGCGGCCCGGGACGTCGTGCTCCTCGACGCTACACTGCCCGGCGTTGGCGAGCTGCAGCCCTATCTCGACCTCGCAGTCCGGCACGGCACGTCTGTGGCCCTGCCCGCCTGCCCGCGAGGGCTGCCGCTACCAACCGAGGAACGGATAGAGATTATCACGGGCGACCTGATGCCCCGTGCCCTCGAGGCCGGGCTGAGCATCGACCGGATATACGTCGACCCCCTGGTCACGGCCCTCACCTGCGACCAGCCGATGGTGCCCGCGACGGTTGAGACCGTCCGGCTGCTCAAGATCGGCGCCGAACCGGCACCCAACGTCCTGGTGCACCTGGGCGACGTGTCCGATGGCGCCGCCGACGCGGCCAGGCCCTACCTGGCACAAGCCTACCTGGCCATGCTTCTGGCGGCCGGAGTCGACGCCGTGGTCCTAAACTGCCTGGACCCGGGGCTGGCCGACACCATGCGTGTCATCCTCCACCGCGACCCGGCCAACGCCTACGATCGCCTGCTGCTGCGCCTGTACGACGTCACCAAGGCCGAGGTCGAGATGGATCCCAGCTTTGTCGACATGTCAGACCCGGAGCAGGTCAAGCTGTTGAAGACCGTGCAGGTGCTGAACAACCAGCTCCTGTACGCCGATTCCTACTTGTTTGCCTGAGCGTGGTGTTCCTTCCCCCGGCCCGTGCAGCGCGGGCCGGGGGAGCGAAGGAGCGAGGTAATGAGCGACGTTCGGATCGAGAAGGACTCGTTGGGCGAGGTCAGCGTGCCGGCGGGCGCGCTCTATGGCGCCCAAACGCAGCGCGCCGTGGAGAACTTTCGGGTGAGCGGCATGCGCCCCTACCGCGCCTTTGTGTGGAGCATGGCCGTCATCAAGCAGGCGGCGGCGCTGGTGCACATGGACCTGGGGCTCCTGGACGAGGAGCGCGGGTCGGCCATCGTCCAGGCGGCCCGCGAAGTGGCGGAGGGACACTGGGAGGAGCAGTTCGTCGTCGATCCGTTCCAGGCCGGTGCCGGCACCAGCCACAACATGAACGCCAACGAGGTCATTGCCAACCGGGCCAGCCAGATCCTGGGCGCCCGGTTGGACGACCCAAGCAAGCCGGTGCATCCCAACGATCACGTCAACATGGCGCAGAGCACCAACGACACCATTCCCACGGCCATCCGCCTGGGATGTTTGTGGCGGCTGGACGAGCTGACGGGCGAGCTGGAGCGCCTGGCCGGTGCCCTGCAGGAGCGGGCGACCGCCTTTGACGACGTGGTGAAATCGGGCCGGACCCACCTACAGGATGCCGTGCCGGTGCGGCTGGGCCAGGAGTTCGGGGCCTATGCCCGGGCGGTGGAGCGGGACACGGAGCGGGTCCGGCGGGCGGCCGAGGGGCTGCGCCGGCTGGGCATCGGCGGCACGGCCACGGGCAGCGGCCTGAATGCCCATCCCGAGTACCACCAGCGGATGGTGGCCATGCTCTCCGAGCTGACCGGGCTGGTGCTGTACGAGTCGGATGACCTCTTTGAGAGCATGCAGAGCCAGGCCGATGCCGTGGACTTTTCGGCGTCGCTGCGCACCCTGGCGGTCAGCCTGGGCCGCATTGCCAACGATTTCCGGCTGCTGTCCAGCGGCCCGGCCACGGGGCTGGACGAGATCCGCCTGCCGGCGGTGCAGCCGGGCAGCAGCATCATGCCGGGCAAGGTCAATCCCGTGCTGGCCGAGATGCTCAACATGGCGTGCTATCACGTCCAGGGCAACGACCTGGCGGTGGCGTTGGCGGGCCAGGCCGGCCAGCTCGAGCTGAACGTCATGATGCCCATCATCGCCCACAACCTCTTCGAGAGCATGCACGTCCTGATTGGCGCGGTGCGCGCCTTCACGGACCGCTGCGTGGCCGGCATCGAGGCCAACCGCGAAAAGGCGGAGGGCTGGCTGGCCAAGAACGCCATCCTGGTGACCGCCCTCAACCCCGTGATCGGCTATCTTAAAGGGGCGGAGGTCGCCAAGGAAGCGATGGCCAGCAACAGGACGATCAAAGAGGTGGTCGTCGAAAAGGGCTATCTGAGCGCCGAGGAAGCGGACCGGCTGCTTGACGCTCGCCGGATGACCGAGGGGGGGATCCAGGGATAGCTCGACGCGATGGTGGGAACACCCGCGTAAGAAGGAAAGAGCCGCCGGCAGGTACCGGCGGCCCTCAGGCTCCTCGGGGAAGACTCGAACTTCCAGCCAACCGGTTAACAGCCGGTCGCTCTGCCTATTGAGCTACCGAGGAAGGTCAACGGCGCGTCCATTATACTCGAGCGCCTGTGTTTCGTCAAATTGCTAACCCAGGTAGTCCCTGAGCTTGCGGCTGCGCAGGGGGTGGCGCAGCTTGCGTAGGGCCTTGGCTTCGATCTGGCGGATTCGCTCGCGCGTGACGCCAAAGGCCTGGCCCACCTCCTCCAGGGTATGGCTCTGGCCGTCCTTCAGCCCGAAACGCATCTCGAGCACCTGCCGCTCACGGTGGTTGAGAGAGTTCAGGATGAGGCGAAGCTGTTCGCGCAGGAGCTGCTGCGAGGCAGCGTCGTCCGGCTCCGGCATCGTCTCGTCCCGGATAAAGTCCCCGAGGTAACTGTCTTCCTCGCTGCCCACCGGCGTCTCCAGCGACATGGGCTCTTGGGAGATGCGCATGATGCGCTCCACCTGGCTGGCCGCTCGCCGCAGCTTGCGCGCCAGCAGCGGGTCGAGGCGGCGTTCGCCGTCGATGGCGGCCTGGATGGCCTCCCGGTCCTCCTCTTCGAGCCCGACGATGACACCCATCTGTGGGTCAAGGGCCAGGTCTTCGGGGCGGGGATCGCGTCCCAACTCCTGCTGCAGGCGGCGTTGGGTGCGGATCAAGTGACTGATGGTCTCGACCATATGCACCGGGATGCGGATGGTGCGCGCCTGATCGGCAATGGCCCGGCTGATGGCCTGGCGGATCCACCACGTGGCGTAGGTAGAGAACTTGTAGCCCATGGTGTGGTCAAACTTTTCCACCGCCTTCAGCAGGCCAATATTGCCCTCCTGGATCAGATCCAGGAAGGACATGCCCCGTCCCATATACCGCTTGGCGACGCTGACCACGAGGCGGAGGTTGGCCTCGGCGAGTTGGCGCCGGGCGCGATCGCCCTGCTGCGCCTCGCGCTCGAGGTCGCTCACCAGCTCATAAGGCAGGTCGCCGTCATGGGCCAGGCGGCTGCGCGCCTGATCGCCGCGGATCATGGCTTCGGCCAGCGACACCTCTTGATCGCCGGACAGGAGTGGGACCTGGCCGATCTCGCGCAGATACATGCGCACGGGGTCGTTGCTGGGATCAAAGGCCTCCCCCAGGTCACGGAGAGTATCCTCCTCTTGCTCGGCCTGCATCTCTTCTTCGATGGCGCGCAGATCCTGGAGCTGAGGCTCTTCGTCCTCAACGCCCTCCAGGCGCGCGATGTCCAGGTCGAGAAAGAGGCTGCGCAAGGCCGCCCCGTCTTCCTCCAGGCCCCCGTGGACTTGATCCTCGCCCAGGTCTTCCGTCACTTCCAAGCCGGATGCGAGCTCGTCTTCCAGGGCGTCAGACGACAGGTCGTCCTCCATGTCCCTTCCTACAGCTTGTCTTGCGTCTGGCACCTCACCTTGCTCACGCTGCTCAGCGGCCAGTTTGCCATTGTGCCGTTGGATCAATGACTCCCTTTCTCCCTATTCCACTCCGTATGGGACGCGCACGAGCGCGTCCTCGTTCCGCCGCCGTCCGGAGACTGAGCGAGCGTCTCTACTCTGCTGCAGGCGCCGGATGCGCTGGGTCAGGTCCTTGGGCAGGTTGCCATACTGGCGGCGGTGGGCCTCGCGATCGCCCGCTGCCCAGGCATCCTCCTGCAGAAAGCGCATCTCGCGCACCTGGCGATGGAGCGCACGCAGCCGCAGCTCGGCAAAGAGGTCGAGAACCTTGTCACGCAGCAGGTCGTCGGGGGCGGAGGGCTCGGCCGCCCTCGCCTGGATGAGGATATTGAGCCTGGCCTGCAGCATCTCTTCCAGGGTGTCGTAAAACTCACCCTGAGCGACGGGTGAGCCCCCGCCTGCCAGCCAACGCTGCCAGCTCTCCAGGATCGCCTTGTCCTCTGCGTGGCGCAGATCGTGGGGCCCGAAGGATGGTTCATCGCAGGCCCGGAAGACGTCGTCCACGTCCTCGAGGAGCGCCGGGTAGCAGAGGGCGTACGACAAGCAGTGGGCTTCCAGGTCAAGGCTCACCTTGACGGCCTCGGCTGCCCGGTCCGGGGCCGGGGCCGGCCGGCCGGTCGCAGGGCGCACGCCCGCCGTAGCCTGGCGGATCTGCTGCCACAGCGTTTTCTCGTCCACCTGTACCATGCGCGACAGCATCTGCAGGTAGTGCATCCGCTGCACGCGGTCGCCCACCTCGGCCACGAGTGGGCCGAGGAGGTGCACCGCCTCGGCTTTGCCCCGCGCGGTGCCCAGATCAAGCCCGGCCGTCAGTGCCTGAAAATAGTAGTCCATCACCGGGCTGGCCTTGGCGACGAGCTCGGCCCAGCGTGCGGGATTATCGCGGATTACCTCGTCGGGGTCGAGCCCCGGCGGCAGCGAGACGATCCGGATGTCGGCGGCCAGGCGTTCCTCGTAGCGGATGAGCCCCCGGGGCGTGATGACGGGCACCACGTCGCGGTCCATGACCTGGCGCGCCACATCCAACCCGCGCAAGGTGGCCTGGTCGCCCGCAGCGTCAGAGTCGAGGGCCAGCACAAAACGCCGGGTGTGCCGCTTCAAGAGCTTCAGCTGCTCCTCGGTCAGGGCCGTGCCCATCTGGGCGACGACGTTGTTGACGCCGAACTGGTGGGCCATGAGGACATCCATATAGCCCTCGACGATGACCGCCTGACCGGCGGTTCGAATCCCCGCCCGGGCCTGATCGAGGCCGTACAGCACTCCGCTCTTGTCAAAGAGAGGTGTTTGGGGCGAGTTCATGTACTTGGGCTGAGCGTCGGCCATGGCCCGCGCCCCAAAGCCGATGGTGCGGCCCTGGAGATCGCGGATGGGAAACATGATGCGTCCCCGAAAGCGATCGTAGTGGCCGCTGCCGTCTTCCCGCTCGACGACCAGGCCGGCCTCGACGAGATCGGCAGCAGCGTACGGCTTGTTGGCCAGGTAGCGGAGCAGGCCGTCCCACTGGTCGAGGGAATAGCCCAACTGAAAGCGCTCCAGCGTGGCTGCCTCCAGCCCACGCCGCGCGAGGTAAGACCGGGCACGGGCGGCCTCGTCGCTCTCGAGGAGCAGGTGGTGAAAATAGGTCGCCGCCGCCTGGTTGATCTCGCGCAGGAGGTCCAGGCGCTGCTCGGCTTCCGTTGCCTGTGGGCTGCGGGGCTCGAGCTCGATGCCGGCCCGGCGGGCAAGCATCTGCAGCGCTTCGCCAAAGCTCAAGTTCTCGCGCTTCATGACAAAGGTGAGGATGTCGCCGCCGGTACCACACGCGCCGAAGCAGTGCCATGTGCCGGTTTCGGGAAAAACCACAAAGGAGGGGGTCTTTTCCGCGTGGAAAGGACACAGTCCCTGGTAGTTGCGGCCCGCTTTCTTGAGCGGCACGTAGCTTTGGATCATCTCGACGATGTCCAGGCGCTCCTTGATTTCGTCGACAACACCCATTTCTACCCTTCATATGCCCGGCGATCGCCAGGGCAACCGGAAACCAACAGGCAAGTGGAGGTGTGGTGCGGTTCGCGGCCGTCCAGCGACCGGTTGGATCCGGGCAGGTGACCCTCGTTTCCGGTCTCCCTGACCGGCAACCTCTGCGCGGCTGCCAGGTCTCTAGTATTCTACCACAAAACTCAGGGGCAGCCAAGCAAAGATGGCGCCACGGTACTCTTGCCTCCCCTGGCGCTGGTATCAGTTGCTGCTTCCGGCAGGACCTCCGCCTTGGCCGCGACCA
>JBFYTF010000531.1:0-10937 GCA_041300865.1 Anaerolineae bacterium | reverse complement strand
GCCTGCCGCCATTGCTGGCTGTGGCTGCCGCACGGCGCGCCGGAAGGTCACGCGGAGCTCACGTTTGCCGAGATCCGGCGTATTGTCGACGAGGCGCGGCGAATGGGCTGCCAGGCCTGGGCCATTTCGGGCGGCGAGCCACTGCTGCGGCCCGACTTTTGCGAGATTTTCGACTATATCACGCGCAAGGCAGTCACCTACAAGCTGAACACCAACGGCACTCTGATCACCCCCGCCATCGCCCGCCTGCTGGCACGCCGCGGCAAAAAGATGGTGGCCCTCTACGGCGCGACGGCCGAGGTGCACGATGGCGTAACCCGCAGCCCTGGCTCGTTTGAGGCGACGATGCAGGGCTTTGCCTACCTCCAAGAGGCGGGGGCCGGCTTTGCCGTCCAGATCGTCCCGATGCGCGCCAACTACCACCAGCACGGCGAGATGGTCGCGCTGGCCCAGTCCTTGAGCGCCCACTATCGCATCGGTGCCCCCTGGCTCTGGCTATCGGCCTGCCGCTCTGAGGCGCGCAACCGCGAAATCGCCGACGAGCGCCTGGACCCGGAAACCGTCGTCGACCTCGACCAGCCGGATGCCACGCCGAAGCCGTCGGGCAGCGTGGACGAGGGCGAGGCAGCAGCGGCGGCCACTGTGTGCGGCGCGAGCCCCGGGGACGACCGCCTCTTTGCCGCCTGTATTGCCGCGCGACGCGACTTTCACGTCGATCCCTACGGGCAGATGGCTTTCTGCTACTATGTCAAGGACCCGGCGCTGCGCTACGACCTGCGCCGTGGTTCTTTTCGCCAGGCCTGGGACGAGTTCATCCCCGGCCTCGCGGACGCCGTACACGGCGGCCAGGAGTACCGGGACAATTGCGGCTCCTGCGACCTGCGCCCCGATTGCCGCTGGTGCGCGGTGTACGGCTATCTGGAACATGGGCGTTACTCCGCGAGGGTGGACTACCTGTGCCAGGTGGCGGCCGAGGCCCGGCGCTTCAAGGAGGATTGGCAGCGAATGCACGTGCACTACTATGAGATCGGCGGCATCACCATCCAGGTAGGGGCTGACTTTCCCCTCAGCGACGAGACCTTTGCCCCGAGCTTTCAGAAGTTCCGGGTCGACGGGCCGGGCGAGGACACGATCACCATCCGGCTCGTCTCCTCGGTGCCGCCGCTGGCGGACCTGAGGCTCGGCCAGGAGGTGCAGCGCACGCCGCCCTGGGCCATCTACCGCCAGGGCCGCGCGTGGGTCTACCGCGGGATCTCGTCGGTTGACGACGATCGCGAGCCTGAGCGGCTGGCCATCTTTTCCGAGGATCACGGCCAGGCGACCATCTTCCGCCAGCGCGACGTGTTCGAACGGGGCCCGCTGCTAGCCCTGACGACGTTCCCTACGGACCAGACCCTGCTGGCCCGCATCCTGGCCGACAGGCAGGCGTGCATGCTGCACGCTGCGGGCATCATCGTCGACGGGCAAGGGCTGCTGTTTGTCGGCCACTCGGAAGCCGGCAAGTCGACCATGATAAAGATGCTGCGGGAGCAGGGCGAGATCCTGTGCGACGACCGCATCATCGTCCGCCGCTGGCCGGACGGCTTTTACATTCACGGCACGTGGAGCCACGGGGAGCTGCCGGACGTCTCGCCCGCCAGGGCGCCACTGCGGGCGATCCTGTTCCTGGACAAGGCGACCGCCAACGAGCTGGTCCCCATCGTCGACAGGCGGGAGCGGCTGGGGCAGGTGCTGTCGCACCTGGTCAGGCCTTTCGAGACGACCGACTGGTGGGAGAAGACACTGGACCTCGTGGGCAAGATCACCGCGGAAGTGCCGGCCTACCGCTTGCGATTCGACCGCAGCGGGCAGGTAGTCGACCTGCTGGACCAAGTGTGAGCCGACCCGTCGATGGGTGATGACGGCTATGTCGTGAGGCGCAGCTTCGCGCAGCACCCCCTGTTCCCGCGGCAGGGGCCGCTCCTACGGCATCTGGACATCGAGCTGACCGAGCGCTGCAACAACGCCTGCCTGCACTGCTATATCAACCTGCCGGCCGGCGATGCCGAGGCCGCGCGCCGGGAGCTGACGGCCGGCGAGTGGAAAGAGATCCTGGGCCAGGCGGCGGGACTGGGCGCGCTCTCGGTTCGCTTTACCGGGGGCGAGCCGCTGCTCCGGCCCGACTTTGCCGAGATCTATGTCCATGCCCGCCGCCTGGGCATGAAGGTCATGCTCTTTACCAACGGACGGCTGCTGACGCCAGAGCTGGCGGAGCTTTTCGCCAGGGTGCCGCCCCTGGACAAGATCGAGATCAGCGTGTACGGCATGCACCCGGCATCCTACGACGCGGTTGCGCGTGCGCCGGGCGCCTTTGCCGAGTTCCGGCGCGGCATCAATCTGCTGCAAGAGCGGCGGGTGCCCTTTGTGCTCAAGTCGGTGCTGCTGCCGCCCAATCGCGGTGAGATGGACGAATTTGAGGCGTGGGCGGCATCCATCCCGTGGATGGACCGCGGCCCCTCCTACTCTGTCTTCCTCGACCTGCGGGTGCGGCGGGATTCGCCGGCGAAGAACCGAAGGATCGCCCGCCTGCGCATCTCGCCTGAGGAGGGCGTGGCGCTCCTGGCCCGTCAGGGGGATGGCTTTCGCACGGAGATGGCCCAGTTCTGTTCCGGGTTCATGGGCCCGCCGGGCGACCGGCTTTTCTCCTGCGGTGCGGGGCAGGCGGGTTGTGTGGATGCCTACGGCAGCTACCAGATGTGCATGCTGCTCAGGCACCCCGACATGGTGTATGATCTGGCCCGTGGGACACTGCACGAAGCACTGACCCGGGTGTTCCCCCACTTCCGGGAGGCGCGGGTAGAGAACCCGGCATACCTGGAGCGCTGCGGCGGCTGCTTTCTGAAGGGCCTATGCGAGCAGTGCCCGGGCAAATCCTGGGCGGAGCACGGCACCCTGGACACCCCGGTCGAGTACCTCTGCCAGGTGGCCCATGCCCAGGCGCGGTACCTGGGGCTGCTGGCGGAAGGCGAACGGGCCTGGGAGATCGTGGGCTGGCAGGAACGGATCGCGGCCCTGGCACGGGAGGCGACGGCCGCAGGTGCACGCGCGCCCCACGTTCCCGTCCGGCCCGGCTGTTGAGGCAGCGGATGGGGAACCGTATTCGCCTGGCGCACTTCCTGCTCCAGCTGGGGTCGTTCATCCAATCCCTGCCGGTGGTGGTCATGAGACCCGATGACCTTGTCGAGTTCAGCCGCCAGACGTATGCCCGGCCGCAGAGCGTGGAGGCCTGGGCGGAGGACGCAGTGGTAGACTCGGGCTTGAGCCACGACGAGCTTGCCCTGCTAGAGGCGGTGCCAGAAACCACGGGCGAGCTCCTGCTGCTGGGTGTGGGCGGAGGGCGGGAGGCCATCCCGCTGGCCAGCATGGGCTTCCGGGTGACGGGCGTGGACTATGTTCCTGCCCTGGTCGACAGGGCCATGCAGAGCGCTGCCCGGCGTGGGCTGCGCATCGAGGGGTTGGTGCAAGAGATCTCGGCACTTGACGTGCCGGCGAGCACCTACGACGTGGTCTGGCTGTCCCGGGCGATGTACTCGTGTGTGCCGACGCGGGCGCGGCGGGTGGAGATGGTGCGGCGCATCGCCCGAGCCCTCAAGCCCGGCGGGTTCTTTCTGTGCCAGTTCCAGTGGAACCCCAAGCCACAGCCCGGAGGGTCAGGGCGGCTGCTGCGCCGCCTCGCGGCGCTCTTTACACTCGGGAACCTGGCCTACGAGGACGGTGACATGCTGTGGGGCAGCGTAGAGTTTGTCCACGCATTTTCGTCTGAGGATGAGCTCAGATCAGAGTTGGAAGACGGAGGCCTGGCCGTGGTGCGCATCCAGACGAGCCAGACCACAGTCAAAGGCAACGCCGTGTGCAGGCGTGAGGAGAAGGTAACGACATGACGATGCGTATGGAGGCGGTTTATGCGCCGTCGGACGACGTGGTCGCACGCGAGATCGAGGGCGAACTGATCATCGTCCCCCTCGTGGCCGGCATGGGCGACATGGAAGGCGAGTTGTTCACGGCCAACGAGACAGGCAAGGCCATCTGGGACCGGCTGGATGGAGCAACAGAGCTGCGCAGCGTGGTCGCGGCCCTGGCGGAGAAGTATGACGCCACTCCCGAAGAGATAGAGCGCGACGTGTGCGGGCTGGTTGAGGAGCTCGTGCGGCGGAGGATGGTGGTTGAGGTCCCAGCGGTTTGACGAGCCACGGCTCTTTGCGACCGAGGCCGGCGAGCTGCCCCTCTCGGGCAAGGCTGTGTTGGAGCTGCTGCGCGCCGTGCTGTCCAGGGGCGTGCCGTTCCGGTTCCGGGCGCGGGGGTGGAGCATGGCGCCTTTCGTCCGGGACGGTGACGTGATTACAGTGTCGCCCCTGCGGCACGGCCTGCCGAGAACGGGTGACGTCGTCGCGTTTGTCGGTCCTGGGGATGGGCGCCTGGTGGTCCACCGGGTGATCGGCAGGCGCGAAGGCGGCGTATTGATCCAGGGAGACAGCGCGCCCGAGTGCGCGGACGGGGTGATCCCCGGCGAGAACATCCTTGGGCAGGTGACGCGGGTGGAGCGGCATGGGCGCAACGCATGGCTGGGGCTGGGGCCGGAGCGGTTCGCCATCGCCTGGTTGTCGCGGACCCGGCGGCTCGTTCCGGTGCGCGTGCGGCTCGCCTCGTTGTCAGTCCCCTTCCGCAGGCGGTAAGCGTGGAGACCACACCCTTTGTTGGCCGGGGGCGACTGCCCGAATTCGCCGCCTGGAACAAGATCGGGGACCGGCGCGTGCCCCTTGACTTTACGCTGGAGATCACCGCGCGCTGCAACAACGACTGCCGCCACTGCTACATCAACCTGCCGGCCGGCGACACGGAGGCGCGACGTAAGGAGCTTTCCGTGGCAGAGATCGGCGACATTGCCGAGCAGGCGGCGGAGCTGGGCGTCCTGTGGTGCCTGGTCACCGGCGGCGAGCCGCTGCTGCGCCCGGACTTTCCTGACGTCTATCTCGCTCTGCGGAGAAAGGGCCTCCTGCTCACGGTGTTTACCAACGCCTGCCTGGTGAGCCAGGAACATGTGGCACTGTTCAGGAAATATCCACCGCGCGAAGCCATCGAAGTGACGGTTTATGGGGCGACGGAGGAGACTTATGAGCGCGTAACACGCCGGTCTGGCTCGTACGCCGCCTTCCGGCGCGGCCTGGATCTCTTGCTCGATGGGGGGATCAAGGTGCGGCTGAAAGCGGTGGCGCTGCGCTCCAACGTGCACGAGCTGCCGGCAATTGCGGCTTTCTGTCGCTGCTACAATACGGACTTATTCCGGTTTGACCCACTCCTCCATTTGCGCTACGATGGGGATGCCCGCCGCAACGACGAGATCCGCCGTGAGCGGCTCTCGCCCGAGGAGATTGTCGCGCTTGAGGAAGCGGATGAAGAGAGGGCCAGGGCGCTGGAGGAAGGTTGCGACAAGCTGATCGTGCCCCACTTTGCCCACCACCAGTGCGACCACCTCTTCCACTGCGGCGCGGGCAATAAAAGCTTTGCGGTCAGTTACGATGGTGTCTTTCGTGCCTGCGCCGACCTGTGGCACCCGGACTGCACCTATGACCTGCGCCGGGGCAGGCTCGCGGAGGCCTGGGAAGAGTTGGTGCCCCGCGTGCGCGACATGCGCTCGACGAGCCCCGAGTTCCTGGAGCGCTGCCGCCGCTGCCCGATCATCAATCTGTGCCTCTGGTGTCCGGCACACGCCCACCTGGAAGTGGGCGAACTAGACGGGTTTGTCCCCTACTTCTGCCAGGTCGCGCACGCCCGGGCTGAGGCGCTGCAAGCGAGGCGCGACGAGGGTTCGCGGGCGCCGATTCCGGCAGGTTAACCTCGCCCGCTGCTCGCGCCCAGGCGGACGCGCAAGGCCTCGATGTTCCTCTGCTTGCCCTCGTCACGAAGCGTGCGGGCGGCGGCGGTCCAGTAGTGGTGGCGGCTGAGCATCTGCAGCTGGCTCGCGAGCCAGCGCTCGTCGTCGAGCAGGGTGCCCGAGGCCGCCAGCTCCGCCCGAAGGTCCTGGTTGCGCTGCCAGAAGTCCTCTCGCCCGAGCACATCCAGGTCGGCATCGGCCAGGATCTCTTCCAGGGGCGTGCGAGGTGACTGGGGCAATTGCGTGGCCATTATCATGCCCTGGACCGTGGCGATCTGGCCGGGGGAGAAGCCAAAGCCCGGCAGGACCGTGGCGGCGATCTCGGCGGCCAGGCGCTCGTGCTCCTGGCGCCGGAGGGTGAAGCCCAGGTCGTGGAAGGCAGCGGCCGTCTCCAGGATGCGCGCCTCGTCCTCGCCCAAGCCCACCATGGCTGCCAGGCGCTGCACCGCCGGCAGGACCTCGTCGCGGGTGTGTGCCAGGCTGTGATACACGAGCTCCGGGGAGAGCTCCTGACCGAGGCGCCCCAGGGCGTACTCGCGGGCGGCGTCCCAGTCGGCCTTGCCCTGCTCGTAAAAGCTCTCGCTCAAGACGGCGGAGCGGGCGTTCAGCTCCAGGCTCTCGCGCAGGTAGCCCTCCGCCTCATCATAGGCTCCGGCGCTCAGCGCCTCCTGGCCGGCCTTTTCGAGGTACTCGATGGCCCGCCCAGGCTCGTCCGCCTGGCGCCAGTGGTGGGCCAGCAGGGGGTAACGGGGCGCCAGGTCGTCGCGGTAGGCCACCTCCAGCCACTCGGCCACCAGGCGATGCAGCGGGCGACGCTGTGCAAAAAGCAGCGAGTCGTAAGCTACTTGCTGTACAGCAGGGTCTCGAAAGGCAAAGGCCGGTTCCGCGGAGACCTGCTTGACCAGGCCCGAGCGCAGCAGGACCGCGAGGTGCTCGTCCAGCTGCGCCTTCTCCGACTCTACCGGATAGATGGCTGCCAAGGCAGCACCGGCAAAGGTGCAGCCGATAACGCTCGCCACCTTGAGGGTCAACTGTTCAGCGGGTGCCAGGGCGTCGATGAGCGCGCGGATGGCGGCTCGAGCCGGGTCGGGGCCAGCCCGAGGGCCGCCGGGCCGGTAGACCGCGACGGGGTCGCCCTTGCCCTTGACGTGGATAGGCGGCAGCGCCTGAAAGCTCAGGGCGTGCCGGGCACCCTGGAAGACCCCCTCGTCGCACAGGATCCCCTCCGTCGCGGCCTGCATGAGGCGGGCAGCCAGGTTGGTCTTGTCGCCCAACACGCCGTACGTCCGCTGCGTGGTGCTGCCATAGGCCCCGGTGCGCATCCTGCCCCGAGCCAGGCCGATCCGGACGCCGGTGACAACGTGGAGCTCTGCCGGCGGCGACTGGAGTACGAGGGCCGCCTCCACGGCGCGCACCTCGTCGTCCTCATGGGCGACAGGCGCGCCAAAGGCGGCATACAGGTAGCTGCCCTTGTCGCCCACGGTCAGCTGCAACAACAGCCCCTGGTGCCGTTGCAGGATGGCCTGCGCCCAGCGAACAAACGCATCCAGCTTGGCGCCCGCGTCGTCGTCAGCGTCATAGTCAATGCCGCCAAAGCTCAGGAATAGCGCCACGGCCGGGCGGAGCTCGGCCAGGAACTGCTTGCTCCCGCCCGCCAGGCGCTGCGCCACCACCGGCGCCAGCCAGGGCCGGCACAACTGGTCGGGGAGGCCGTCGGGGGGCAGCTCAGGCCAGGGCCGGCGGGGCACAGGGCCGGCAAGCCCCAACACGACCGCGAAGCCGTCGCCCATCTCCGGGTCGGTGCGCCACTCCGCCACCTGTAGGTACGCACCAGCACTGTCCCCGATGCCGGCCGTCACCACGACCTGACCCGGGCAGGCTTGATGCTCGGCGCGGGCCAGGTGGTCAAGCGTCCGGCCGGCGATCACCTCCAAGGTCTGCACCTCCGGACTCCCGGCCAGGAAGCGGCGCACAGGGCCAGCGGCCACGGCCACCTTGATGGCCAATGAAACCTGCTTGCCGGTGGGAGTAGCGACGGAGGCAAACGGCGCCATGGCGGCTTGCATAGCCAGAGCCGCGGCCGTCGCCGCCAGGCCGTCGTCACCATCGAACCAGCAAGTGATTGCATCGCCGCTGAAGCCGATCACGCTGCCTCGGTAGCTGTGCACCTCGGCGATGAGCGCTCCGAAGACCTGGTTCAGCAGCCGCGTCAGCTCCTCGGCCCCACGCTGCAGTCCCAGCTCTTCGGCGAGGGCCGCGGTGAGAGGCGTAAAGCCTGAAATGTCGGCAAAGAGGGCGGTGCCCGTCGTACGGTCGGGCAGCGACTCGCCGCGCAGCAGCGCCTGGCGGCGGTCCATCGGCAGGTAGACGTACAAGGGCTCGGCCTGGGCCCTTCTCATTTCCTCGACGTCCTGGTGCATCTGTTCTAGCTGCTGCTTCAGGCGCTGCTCGCGCAGGTGCACCTCGCGGGCCATGTGCTGAAAGACGCGGGCGAGCTGACCCAGCGCGTCGTCCCGAGAGGCCACCCGGTCGAGGCTCGCCGGGTCAAAGCGGGCGGCCCGGACCGCAGCGGCGGCGTCGGCCACGTAGCCCACCTGCTCCAGATATTCGCGCTCCAGATCTCGCAGGCGTTTTTCGGCGAGCGAGGAGTTGATCCTCGCTCGCAGCAGGGCGGGGTTGAAGGGCTTGGGCAAATAGTCCGTAGCACCCATCTCGATACAGCGCACGACGCTGTCCATTTCTTCCACGGCAGAGATCATGATGACCGGGATGTGGCGCAGAGTGGCACTGCCCTTGATCCGCTCCAGCGTCTCGTAGCCGTCAAGCTCGGGCATGAGGATATCGAGGAGTACGACGTCAAAGGGCTCCGCGCCGAGGAGGTTGAGGGCTTGGCGGCCGTTTTCGGCCGTGGCCACGGAATACCCTTCCTGGGCCAGGGCTCTTTCGAGCATCATGCGGTTGATGCGGTTATCGTCAACTACGAGCAACCGGCCGCGGCTATCGGACATGGAGTCTCAGTCTCCCCCTGAAGCAACAGTTGGCGATTCAAGCGGCACCAGCGCTTTTCCGGAGAGCCGTGTCTCAACGGCAAGAGGGAGGCCACGGAGGCTCCGGGGTTGTATCCTGCTGCTCTGCGCCCTGGGCGGTAGATTCGAAAGGTTCTGCCAGTGCTCCGCTACATTCCGGCGCTCTGCAACGCGGCCTTGACCAGGGCGTACTCTGCCTCAGCCTCAGCGAGCAGCGCCGAGGCGTCCCCCAGCGTCCCGGCCTTGCCCATCTCCTCGAGTGCCCTGGCCAATCGCGAGAGAGGCATGGCGCCCAAGCTGGCGCTGTTGGACTTCAGGCTGTGCGCCGCACGGCGGAACTCGGCCGCATTGCCCGCCTCCAATGACTGGTGCATAGCCTCCAGCAACTGGGGCGAATCGTCCAGGTACGTCTCGATGAGCTCGCTCAAGAACTCGCGGTCGCCGCCAACCGAGTCAAGTACACCGGCCAGCACCGCGTAGTCGATCGTGTCCGCTTCTCCCATGATGTCCCCTCCTTGCCGGCTATCGGATACCGGACCCCCGATCCCTGATGCGTGCTCCCTGACGCTCAGCGGCTAGCGGCTCTTCTCCCGGCCGGCGTTGGGCAGTGGCAGGCTGCGGTCGAGGGCTGCGACCAGCTCCTCGACCCGGATGGGCTTGGCCAGGTAGTCATCCATACCTGCCGCCAGGCACGCCTCCCGGTCCTCCGCCATGGCGTTGGCCGTCATGGCCACGATCCTCGGCCGACGGAGCTCGTCCCAGCGGGCATGGATCTGGCGTGTCGCCTCCAGCCCGTCCATCTCGGGCATCTGCACGTCCATGAACACCACGTCGTACGTCTGGCGCTCCAGAGCACCAAGGGCCTCCACGCCGTTGGCTGCCACGTCCGCCCGGTAGCCCAGGCGCTCCAACAGCCGCAGCGCCAGCTTCTGGTTCACCACGTTGTCCTCGGCCAGCAGGACGCGCAGCGGCCGCCGCTTGCCCATCTCGGCGTCGAACTCTGAGGCACGAGCAGGCGGACCGGCTACCCTGGCCTCCTCGCCGGCCAGCAGGCCCACGAGAACGCCGTGCAGCTGCGAGGGTTTAAGGGGCTTGAGCAGGAAGGCGGCGATGCCCGCCTCGTCAACACCGGCCTCAGGCCGGCCGACAGAGCTGACCATGACCACGGGCATGGCCGGTCTCAGGGTTCGCATCTCAGAGGCCAGCGCCAGACCATCCTTGTCGGGCAGCCGGTAGTCGACGAGGGCCACGTCAAAAGTCAGACCGCTCTGCAGCCAGTCCAGGGCCTCGCAGGCAGAATCCGTATCACGCGGGACCATACTCCAGCCCTCTGCCTGGAGGGCCAAGATGCGCCGGTTCGTGGCGTTGTCGTCTACAATAAGCACCCTCTTGCCCTTCAGGTCCCGCCCTTCAGGGTGCAGGCCGGCCCGGATGGGAAGCGAAGCGGGCTGGGCCTCGATGGTAAAGTGGAAGGTGCTGCCCTCACCCGGAACGCCGCTGCTCTCGGCCCACATCCGGCCGCCCATCATGTCCGCCAACCGGCAGCTGATGGCCAGCCCCAGACCGGTGCCCCCATAGCGGCGCGTCGTCGAGCTGTCAACCTGGGTGAAAGAGTGGAACAGCCGGTCCATCCGCTCGGGCGGAATCCCCACCCCCGTGTCCCTCACCGAGAAGCGCAATATGCAAGACCCGGGGTCCGGGGAACTCGGGGGCTCGGCGACGGCCTCCACGTCCCCGCCTCCTCCGACCAAAGGCAGCTCCGTCTCTCCCCGTCTCGCTGCCTGCATATCTTGGACGCTCCACACCCCCGTGTCCCCGATCAGCCGTGCCTTCCGCAGGCCGCTGCGCCGTGCCCCCGGCGCCGGCCGAAGGGAGTGCCCTGCCTCCGCCTCCCGGTCCCGGGCCACCGTCACCACAACTTCGCCCGCCGCCGTGAACTTGACCGCGTTGCCCAACAGGTTGACCAGGATCTGCCGCAGACGCGTCACGTCGCCCACGAT
>JBFYTF010000499.1:0-9020 GCA_041300865.1 Anaerolineae bacterium | reverse complement strand
GTGCTGTACATCACCCACAACCTGGGCGTCGTGGCCCAGATCAGCAACCGCGTGGTGGTCCTCTATGCCGGCGAGGTGTTCGAGGACGCGCCCACGGCCGATCTCTTTCGCCGGCCGCTGCACCCTTACACGCAGGGGCTGCTGGACTGCGTCCCGCGCCTGGGCCAGAACAAGGCCCGGGCGCAGCTGCGACCCATCCAGGGGCGCATTCCCGAACCGGATGGCCTGCCCCAGGGCTGCATCTTTCGTCCGCGCTGCCCCCTGGCGATAGAGGTCTGCCGCGAGCACCCGCCGCTCTACGATTCCGGGCCGCAGCGCGCGGCACGCTGCCACCGTTGGGACGAGATCGCGAGGCGAGAGGTGAGCGCCCGGCAGCCTGCGCCTCCGCCGGCCCGGGCACGCGCGGCCAGCGAAGGAGGGGAGCCGGTGTTGCAGGGCCAAGACCTGTCGGTCCACTTTAGCCGGCGCCGCTCCCTGGCGGACATCCTCGCCCGCCGGCGGCGGGCTGCCGTGAAGGCCGTCGACGGTGTGGATCTGGCCATTGCCCGGGGTGCGACCCTGGGGCTTGTGGGCGAGAGCGGTAGCGGCAAGACGAGCCTGGCCCGGGCCGTCGCCGGGCTGGTGGAGCGCAGCGGAGGCAGCCTGGAGTTCCACGGCATCCCGCTGCCGCCCGGCCTGCGAGGGCGGGGCGACGAGGTCCTGTGCTGCCTGCAGATCGTCTTTCAGAATCCGGAGGAGGCTCTGAATCCTTACCTCAGCGTCGGCGAGACGCTGAGGCGGCCCATCATGCGACTGCTGGGCAAGTCGCGTGTCGAAGCCGAGGAACAGGTCGCGGCGCTGCTGCAGGCGGTGGGCCTGCCGGCCGAGATGGCGCGGCGGCTGCCGGGGCAGCTGAGCGGCGGGCAGAAGCAGCGGGTGGCCATCGCCCGCGCCTTTGCCCCCAACCCGCAGCTGCTCATCGCCGACGAGCCCGTCACGTCGCTCGACGTTTCGGTCCAGGCCTCCATTCTCAATCTGCTCGTAGAGCTCCAGGCCCGGCATGGCAACGCTGCCCTCTTTATCTCCCATGACCTGGCAGTCGTCGGCTACCTGGCCGACGAGGTGGCGGTCATGTACCGCGGGCAGTTCATGGAGACGGGACCGGTCCAGGCGGTGTTCCAGCCGCCCTATCACCCCTACACTGAGCTGCTGCTCGCGTCCGTGCCGGTCATCGATGCCGAGAAGCAGCCCCTGGCTCCCGAGCCCGAGGGCCGGCCCGAGCCGGCGGGCGAGCTGACGGGCTGCCCGTTCCACACCCGCTGCCCCCGCTTCCTGGGCAAGATCTGCGTCGAGGAGGTGCCCCCCTGGCACGTTGACGAGGCGTCGGGCAAGGCGGTCTTTTGCCACATTCCCCTGGAGGAGCTGCGCGCGGCCCAGGTACCCCCGGCTACACTCCGTCCCGGCCAGGAAGCGTCGCCCGCCAGCGATGGGCAAGAGCCGGCCGCCCCTGGCGGGAAGGAAGCCGTTCCATGAGCCGCGGCGTTCCGTATGCCTCTCCGGGGAGGGAGGGTCCGTGTTTCTCTACTTCCTGAGGCGCCTTGGCTTCCTGCTCCTTACCTTGTTCCTGACGTCGGTCCTGGTCTTTGTCGTGACCCAGTGGCTGCCCGGCGACGTGGCCCGCGTCCTGTTGGGACGCGAGGCCGGTGAGGCAGCCCTGGAGGCCCTGCGCGTGCATCTGGGGCTCAACGATCCACTGCCGGTGCAGTACATGCGCTGGGTGGGCAACCTGGCCATAGGCGACTGGGGCCGCTCCTTCAGCACGGACACGGCGGTGCTGCCCCTCGTCGCCGGGCGCCTGCGCAACTCCCTGTGGCTGGCCGCCGTTACGCTCCTCATGGCGGTGCCTCTGGCCGTCATCCTGGGCGTCGTTGCCGGCCTCCGCGAGGATGGCCTCCTGGACAACACCATCAGCATCCTGGCCGTGGCCGTCGTGGGCCTGCCCGAGTTCGTCACGGGCCTGATCCTCGTCCAGGTCCTGTCTTTCGGTTTGCGCCTGCTGCCCGCCGTCTCGATCGTTTCACCCGAAGAGTCGTTCCTGGAGGTGCTGCCCCGCCTGGTTCTGCCGGCGCTGACGGCTTCCCTGGTGCTGCTGGCCTACGTCGCCCGCCACACCCGGGCCGGTGTGGCCGAAGAGCTCAAGAAAACGTACGTGCGCACGGCGATCCTGCAGGGTCTGCCGCACGGCCGGGTGGTCGTGCAGCACGTGCTGCGCAACGCGCTGCTGCCCACCATCACCGTCATCGCCATCAGCGTTGGCTGGCTGATCAGCGGCCTGGTGGTGGTCGAAAGCGTGTTCAATTACCCGGGCATCGGGCGGCTGCTCATCTTTGCCATCGAGCGCCGCGACCTGCCGCTCATCCAGGCCATCACGATGGTGACCGTCGTTGCCTACGCGGGCGCCAACCTCATGGCCGACTTGCTGTACGGTGTCCTGGACCCACGCATCCGCCTGGGAGAATGAGGACGGGCCCGGCTCTTCTCCAACCCGGCTGCAACCCTTTTCCACCCCAATCCAAACTCTGGCTCAACCCAACCCGGCACCTGTCCGCGTCGTTCTGGACTATAATACCGGTGGCGAGGTGTCTTGCTCACCTCCCGAGATTCCACCTGGATCGGAACCGGGCAGCGTGCTGCCCGTGGATCTGGTCGTGACAGACCAGCAAAGGAAGGGTTGTGCAACATGGGTCGAGATCGAGAATCGAAACACAAGCGTTCGCGGCGAGAGGGCCGCGATCTGTTCGGCACCGGTGGCGAGAGCCTGGAACGACGCCTGCACACGCCGCCCGGCATGCACGTGCGGGTCGACAGGCAGCGCCGCCAGAGCGATTACGCCAAACAGCTCCGGGAAAAGCAGATGGTCAAGCGTATGTATGGCCTGCGTGAGAGCCAGTTCCGGCGCATGTACCGCCTGGCCGAGCGAACTCGTGGGCAGACGGGCCAGGCGCTGCTGTCGCTCCTCGAGCGGCGCCTGGACAACGTCGTTTATCGCCTGGGGTTTGCCCGCAGCCGGCCTCAGGCCCGCCAGTTCGTGGGGCATGGCCACGTGCTCGTCGACGGCCGCCGGGTCAACATCCCATCCTACCTCGTCCAGCCCGGCCAGACCGTCTCGCTTGACACCTCGATCCGGGACGTGCCCGACGTCCAGGATCTGGCGCAGTACCACCCCGAAGTGCCGGGCTGGCTGGAGCGGATGGACGGTGTCGGCCAGGTGCTGCGCATCCCGGACAGGCAAGAGATCGATCCCGATATCGAGGAGCAGCTGATCGTCGAGTTCTACTCGCGGTAACGGCTGTAGGCGGTGCCGCTTCGCTCTTCCGGCCTGGCGCCGGCCGGCAACGCTCCCCGCGGACCCACGCCGGGCGGGATTTTGCCAGTGCGGCCCGACTGGCCTATAATAAGCCTGATCCACCACCGTGAGGAGCGAAGCGACGAACAATCTCTGCCTGCGGCCAGGCCCGGGCGTCGACATAACACATGCTCTCAGCGCGGAGGCCCATGGACGGCAAGCTACCCTCTAGCCGCGCAGCCCAGCCTGCGGCGGGAGCAGAACACCCGTCCGGCCTGCACGTGCTGCGCAAGAGCTATGCCTACCTGGGGCGCTACCGCCGGCCGGCAGCCGGTGCCTACCTGCTGTTGTTGGCCATCACCGGCCTGACCATCGCCATCCCCCAGTTCGTGCGTTGGATCGTAGACCGGGGGATACAGGGCGGCGAGCTCGGCCTTCTTACCTGGTCGGTCCTGGCGTTGCTGGGCATCACCCTGGTGAAGGGCATCCTCACCTTTTTCCAGGGCCGCTGGACCGAGATTGCCTCGCAGGGCGTGGCTTACGACCTGCGCAACGACATCCACGAGAAGCTGGCCGGCTTGTCTTTCTCCTACCACGACCGCGCCCAGACGGGCCAGCTCCTGTCGCGGGCCGTGCAGGACGTGGAGCGCATCCGCTTCCTGACCGGCCGGGCCACCTTGCGCCTTGTGGAGGGGATCACGCTGTTGCTCGGCACGGCGGTGGCCCTGGCTCTGATGAACCCGCGCCTGGCAGCCCTGGCTCTGGCCTCCATCCCCCTGGTTGGCTGGATCGCGTACCGCTTCGGCCGCCAGTTCAGGCCACTGGCGCTCGACATCCAGGACCAGCTCGCCGTGTTGACGACCCGCGTCGAGCAGAACCTGCGCGGGGCGCGCATCGTCAAGGCCTTTGCGCAGGAAGAGGCCGAGGTGGCCCGCTTCGAGCAGGAAAACGATCGCTGGTTCCGCCTGTCCACCCTGTCGGCGCGCCTGCGCGCGCTGAACGTGCCCCTCATCGACCTCGTCGCCAGCCTGGGCACCGTCGCGGTCATCTGGTACGGCGGCTCGCTGGTCATCAGCGGCGCCCTGACTCTCGGCGAGCTCGTCGCCTTTTCGACGTATCTCGGGCAACTGATCCAGCCCGTGCGGCGCGTGGGGATGATCATTCCGGCGGTGGCCATGGCCGCCTCGGCCGGTGAGCGTATCTTCGAGATCCTGGAGACTGTGTCCGAGGTGCAGGAGGCGCCCGACGCTGTGCCCCTGCCCCCGGTGCTGGGCCACGTCCGTTTCGAAGAGGTCTCGTTTGCCTACTTTCGGCGGCACCGGGTTCTCGACCAGGTCAGCCTCGAGGTGCTGCCCGGTCAGGTGGTGGCCCTGCTGGGAGCCACCGGCTCGGGCAAGTCGACGATCATCAATCTCATCCCCCGCTTCTACGATCCCACCGGGGGGCGCATCACCGTCGATGGCTACGATACCCGGCTCGTGACCCTCGCCTCGCTGCGCGACCAGATCGGGTTTGTCCTCCAGGAGACAACGCTTTTCGCGGCGACGGTGGCCGAGAACATCACCTTCGGCTGTCCCGGCGCTTCGGAGGCCGAGATGGTGGCCGCGGCCCAGGCCGCGCAGGCCCACGATTTCATCCTGGAGATGCCTCGCGGCTATGACACCCCGGTGGGCGAGCGGGGCGTGACGCTGTCGGGCGGGCAGAAGCAGCGCCTGGCCATCGCTCGCGCCCTGCTCAAGGATCCGCGGATCCTCATCCTCGACGACGCGACCTCCGCCGTTGACACGGAGACGGAGCGGCTCATCCAGCTCGCGTTGGAGCGACTGATGCAGGGGCGCACGTCGTTCATCATCGCCCAGCGGCTGAGCACCGTTCGCGCCGCCGACCTGATCCTTGTCCTGGACAGGGGGCGCATCGCCGCGCGGGGCAGCCATGCGGAACTGCTAAACAGCTCGGGGCTGTACGCCGAGATCTATCACCGCCAGTTCCGGCCCCAGGAGACGGCCCCGCTCCAAGCTGTGGCAGGAGTCAGCTCGTGAGCTTCTCGTTGGGTTCCAGCGGCTCCAGCATGGGCCCGCGCGGCGCCATTGAGCTCTTTGGCGAGGGTGGCGAGGACGGCACCCCCCATCCACGCGTTCTGCTACGCCTGCTGCGCTACCTGCAGCCGCACTGGCGGCGGATGGTCCTCGCCTTTTGCCTGATGCTCGTGGCTTCCGGCCTGGCCCTGACCGCGCCCTACCTGGTCAAGGTGGCCATCGACCAGCCCATCGCCCAGGGAGACACGGCCGGGCTTGCCCGCCTGGCCCTGCTGATGGCCCTCACTTTCGCCGGGCTCTACCTGGCTTCCGCCGGGCAGCAGTACCTGTTGTCCTGGGTGGGACAGCGGGTGCTGGCTACGCTCCGCTCTGACCTCTTTGCGCACCTGCAGCGCCTGTCCCTGGGCTACCATGACACGCACATCGTCGGCGTTACCATCTCCCGGCTGATCAACGACGTCGCGGTCATCAATGAGCTGCTGTCCGAGGGCCTCGTCACCCTCGTCGGCGACGCCCTGATGCTGAGCGGCATCGTCGTCGTCATGCTGACGATGAGCCCGCGGCTGGCACTGCTGACCTTTGCCGTGCTGCCGCTGATGGCCCTCGCCACCTGGCTTTTTGCCCGCCGGGCGCAGGTCGCCTTCCGCCAGACCCGGGCCCGGATCGCAGCGGTGGTGGGCGATCTGGCGGAGAACCTGTCGGGCATGCGCGTCATCCAGGCTTTTGCCCAGGAGGACGCTTCCCAGGAACGCTTTGACGAGGTGAACCGGGCCAACCGCGACGCCTACATCGAGGCCATGTCGCTGTCCTTCGTCTTTTTGCCCACCGTCGACGTGCTGAGCATGCTGGCCACGGCCATCGTGCTCTTTTTTGGCGGCCTGGCCGTTGCCCGCGGTGACCTCACGCTCGGCGTCGTCGTCGCCTTCCTGGCCTACGTCAACCGCTTCTTCCAGCCTATCCAGGAGCTGAGCCAGCTCTACACGACGCTGCAGGCCGCCCTGGCCGGCGGCGAGCGCGTCCTGGAGTTGCTGGATACCGCGCCAGAAGTCCTGGACCGGCCGGGCGCGGTGGACATGCCGCCGATCGACGGTCACGTCGCCCTGCAGGATGTATCGTTCTCCTACCGGGGCGACGTGCGCGTCCTTCACGACGTGGACCTGGAGGTCGAGCCCGGCCAGACGGTGGCCCTCGTCGGGCCAACGGGAGCGGGCAAGACGTCCATTGCCAATCTCGTGGCCCGCCTGTACGACGTGACCGACGGCGCGGTCCTCATCGACGGCATCGACGTGCGCGACGTCACGCAGCGCTCCCTGCGCCGGCAGATGGGCCTCGTGCCCCAGGACCCGTTTCTCTTCGAAGGCACCATCGCCGACAACATTCGCTTCGGCCAGCCCCAAACCAGCGACAATGCCGCTGCCCAGGCGGCTGCCGAGGACGCTGCCCGGCTGGCGAACGCCCACGAGTTCATCACGGCCCTGCCCGACGGCTACCAGACGCGCATCATGGAGGGGGGCGTTAACCTGTCTGTGGGGCAGCGGCAGCTCATCTGCATCGCCCGGGCGGCGCTGGCCGATCCCCGGCTCCTCATTTTGGACGAGGCCACGGCCAGTGTCGACACCGTGACCGAGATGCTCATCCAGGATGCGCTGCAGCGCCTCCTCCACGGCCGGACGGCCATCGTCATTGCCCATCGCCTGAGCACCATCGTCCACGCCGACCGAATCTGCGTCGTCGACGCCGGCCGCATCGTGGAGCGGGGGACACACCAGGAGCTGCTGGCCTGCGGCGGCCTCTACCGGCAACTCTACGAGCGCCAATTCCTCGACGTAGAGTCGTAGCCGCCACCCTGGGAGCGCCATCGCTGCGCGCCACCCTGGCAGCGCCAGCATCTTGCTGGCCAAAGAGGCCAGCAATTCTCGGTTTGGGCAAGTTCGGCCGGGCAGCAGGGGTTCGGTAGTATGTTAGTGACGACTTCAGTCGTTTTCTGGCCATTAGCGACTGAAGTCGCCACTACATGGTCCTTCTGAGTGCACGTTGTCCCAGGGCGGCAAGCCATACTGAGAATGGCTACCAAAGAGGCCGCGGTGCTTGACCCTAAGCCCACAAGTGGGCGTACTTCAGACCGCTCCCGGTGTTGAACAGGACGACCGTCTCCTCGTCGCCGATCCAGCCCCGCCGCCGCAGCTCTTGGAAGGCGACGAGCGTCGCGGCTCCCTCAGGCGCGGCCCAGATGCCCTCAGTGCGGCCCAGAAGCCTGGCGGCCTCGATCATGGTCTCATCCGCCACGGCGACGGCCGTGCCGCCGCTCTCGCGCAGTGCCCGCAGGATCAGGAAGTCACCCACGGCGGCCGGCACGCGCAGGCCGTCGGCCAGGGTACGCGCCCCCTGCCATGGCGCCGCGAACTCGTCGCCGGCGTGAAAGGCGCGGACTATCGGCGCGCAGCCCTCCGCCTGCACCGTCACCATGCGCGGCCGCCGGGACCCAATCCAGCCCAGGGCCTCCAGCTCCTCAAACGCCTTCCACATGCCCACCAGGCCGGTGCCGCCCCCCGTGGGGTAGATGACCACGTCGGGTAGCGTCCAGCCGATCTGCTCCGCCAGCTCGTAGCCCATGGTCTTCTTGCCCTCCAGGCGGTAGGGCTCCTTGAGCGTCGAGACGTCAAAGCGGCCGTGCTCGCGGACCCCCTCGGCGGCGACCCGGCCACAGTCGGTGATGAGGCCGTCGACGAGGGTCACCTGCGCGCCCAGGACCCGGCACTCGGCCACAAAGAGGGGTGGGACGTCGCGGGGCATAAAAACGTGCGCCTCCATGCCCGCCCGGGCGGCGTAGGCGGCCATGGCCCCCGCCGCATTGCCCGCCGAGGGAATGGACACCGACCGCACGCCCAGCTCCATGGCCCGCGACAGCGCCACGCCGAGCCCGCGGGCCTTGAAGGACCCCGTAGGGTTGAGCCCCTCGTCCTTGACATAAAGTTGCTGAAAGCCGAGGGCTTGTCCCAGCCGGTGGGCGCGGATCAACGGCGTCCAGCCCTCGCCCAAGGATAGCTCGTGGCGGCGCTCGCGCACGGGCAACAGCTCGCGGTAGCGCCACAGCGTCGGCTCGCGGCACGCCAGCTCGTCGCGGTCCAGCGCCAGGCGCGCAGCGTCCAGATCGTAGCGGGCCAGCAGCGGCTTGCCGCATGCCGGGCACAGGTTCCACAGCCGGTCGGCGTCGTACACCTGACCGCACAGCCCGCATTCCAGGTGGCTCAGTGAGCTGCTCATCTGCCGGTCTCCTCCCGTCTCGTGCCATTGGCTACCACGCCCCGCAGCCCAGGCTCGATGCCTTCCGGGGCATAGACCTTGGTGCCCGTCGCCGGGGATGACCGGCCAGAGCTGCCCAGCCCCCGGTGGATGCGCGCCGGCACGCAGAGGCCAGGTGATTGTATCATGGAGGCCGGTAGACGGCAAGATTGTCATCTTGACACTGGGACGATTGCTTGCATGTGCGAATTGGACTGTGCGAGGGGCCGTGTTCTCGCGTGGCGGGTTCCACTTGGGCCAGAATGGCGGGGCCGGCCCTGCACGCCGGTCCCGCCACACCCGGGTGCCCGATTGTTCGCTGCGCCCGGGGTGGAGCTTGCGGGTTAAGTCGCCCAGAATTGCGTCGGGGACTGGGG
>JBFYTF010000484.1:0-52224 GCA_041300865.1 Anaerolineae bacterium | reverse complement strand
CTCGGTTTTGTGGTACACTTGCTCATGGCGTATCTCCGCTATGGATGGGTTTAAGGCACCACATTTATAGCGGGATACGCCCCTTTTTTCAAGTCCCGGGAATTCCCGGATAGAGTCTAAGTCTGCCAGTCGAGCGCAACCGCTTCGCCCGTATCCTTGCGATATACCGGAAAAGTGAGTACCTCACTAGCAGATAATTCATAGGTGTTGCCAACCATTTGATATGTCTGCCGCATTTGCCAGGTATCGTGCCGGTAGGTGTCCGTGAACGCCGCGCTCAACTCGCACGGATCGGTGGCCCACCAATAATCCAAGTCAGCGATCATCGTCTGGTAGCCATTCTCAAAGTACAGGGGCAGCGCGTCAAAGTTGTAGGGTGGCGGGACAAACTCGAACTCGACCAGCCGTTGCCACGCGCCGCCGGTTTGCCCAATCTGCCATGTTGCCCACCGCGTCGGCCCGCTGCTCGCGACTAACTTGAGTCGGAGAAGCACCATCCAACGGTCGGTCACCCACCACGCCTGTGCCAGCAAGCCACCTGTACCGATGTCATAAACGGCGCCTGTCTGATCCACCACGTGCAGTGCATCGGGCGATTCGTAATGACTGCCGCAGGCTAGTTTGTAGCCACGATTGGTGCGAAGAGAAACCAGTGTCGCTACACCATTACCGGCGATGAATCGCACACCGTCGAAACCAGTGACTTCCTCGAACAATGCTTCACGCTCGGTGAAACTCAGCGCCTGGGCACGCGGATCGGTCAACAGCAGGGCTGTCATCCGTTGCAAACCCTCGTGATACTCAGCGTAGGGCGTCAGAAGCTCGAAGCATCCCAGCGTAGGGTCAATCTCGAACTGATCGTGAATGTTTTTGAGCGCATCCCGCAGCGTCGTGGCAGGTTGGACCGTTGCCGCCGAGACGATCATCGGTGTGGCTGTGCCTGAGGATCGCGTCGAAGGTGAGACCCGCCGGGACGACACTGGCTCCCCCAAAGGCCAGATCGCCAGCAATTCATCCGGCACCAGCGCAATATCCTGTTCACGATAGCCGAGAGCACGAAACGTTTCCATATCGGGGATGTGGCGGCGCAGGCCATTCTCCAACCAATAGACGGCATCGCCGCTCCCTTTCAACAGGCGTGTTAGCGGTATGCCTTCTGCGTAAGCGACACTGGCACCACAGGCGATGATTTGCTCTTGCTCAAAACCGAGATTGAGAAATGTCTCCCAATCGACGATATGGTGACGCTCGGCATTGAACACCAGATACACAGCAGGACTGCCACTTTGACAGAGAAATGGTTTTCCTGACTGTAGTTCGACAGGTGCAGTAGCAGCTAATAGCACAGGATTCGTCACCATCACCGTGGAACTTCGCGATGGCGAGGCCACCAAGGCAGTGGAGGATGGCAATGGCCATCCACAACTGGAAATCAATAGTACGATAATACATCCCGGAGACCAAAACAGCGACGCTTTCTTCATGAAGGCACCTCAAGCGGATCTAAGCGGCTCAGCGATAAGGATTCATGCGGCGCCCCGCCGCCGCATAATCCGGTGTTGAACTAGGCCGTCTAGAGGATCGTACTCCCGTATGGGGATTAAGGCATCTTTCCCTCCGGTCGGCTGTCGGTCGACCCCCACAGCGGCGCCGCGCGCCGCTACCACCTAGACGAAGGCATGCTGCGAAAAGTTCCGCCAGGCGGCGCAGTGGACAGAGATTGTCAAACCGGTCGGCCCACACACCCTGCGCCACTGCTTCGCCACTCACCTCCACCGAAAAAGAACTCGCGCTGCTGGTCGGCCAGGGTCAGCCCGCCGGCGATCACAAACCGGCCTCTATGGTTGGCGGTGCAGCGGATGGTCGCCTCCAGGTTCTCGTCGGTGTCGCACAACCCTGGCAGGATGGGCATCCTACTCCGCTGCGCTCCGGGGATTGACATCATGCTGATGCCGGACAGGATGCCGGCCTTGGCGATCTGCTCCATGGCGGCGTAGCGCTCGGCCATGGGCGGGGCCAGGTTCTCCATCTGGCGTACCTGCTCATAGCTGGGTGAACCCGGCGCCGAGATCATGCTGAAAAACACGACCGACGGCGCCCGCTGGCTGATCTCCTTCAGCAGCTCCAGGTCGCGAAGGACGAGGGGCGAGCGCTCGAGGACGGACACGGGAAAGCCCAGCTCCAGGCAGGCCTCAAGCATGCGGCGCGAGAGCTCGAATTTTTTCTCGGCCGGCTGGTAATCGCCGGTGATGACCGCGTCGACCGGCAGCCGGCTCAGAGCTTTGCGCAGCAGATCGGGGGCGTTTTCCTTGACCTTGATCACATATCCGAAATCGGCGACGTTATCGAAGGGGCAGTACTTCCGTTCCCTACAATAGCAGTACTGCCGGACACAACCGACAAGCTTTCCTGGCGATAACGACACGGATGGTTGTGCCACAGGCTTGCCGTGGGAGCCTCACTCGATACCAAAGAAAGGCAGAACCATAGCGAGAAATCAGGTACTGTCTGCCTGTCGTTCGACAAAGCTGGCAAAAGCGAGGAGCTCTGCTTGCGCCTGACCCAAAACGCCAGGGGCATTTTCGACCAGCCGCTGCATTTTGGCCGGGTCGAACCGAAAAGTGTACACATTGCGTACAACGTGGCGAAAGCCGCGATACTCGTCGAGCGCCTGTCGCGTCGCATCCGAGATGACCGCCGGCCGCACGCCACCGATCTCGGAAGCCATCTGCTCCAGCAGCAGTTGGTGCCAATGTTCACCTGCAGGCATCTGTCCGTCCACAGTGGCAGCGATGAGTTCGAACGTCCGCTCCAGGCCTGCATAGAAGCCGTGCAGATTGAGAGCAACGCTGTCAAGATACAGATCGTCTGTCGATCTCTCAGCCCGACGCCAGCCTGCCTGTGCTCGCTCCACGACACGGGCCAGATCTTGGCACTCGCTCTGGATTCGCTTTGCCAGCCGCAACAGGCGATCGCTCACACAGCAACTCCTTCGCGCTCAATAGCACGTCGCAAAGCGGGCCGACAGTCCTGGGGATCGACAAGGTCTAGCTTGAACTCTGTACTCAGGCCTGTCACCGCAGCTACCGCGCGAAAGAAAGCATCGGGCGATATATCCCAGGCAGCCAGATCGATGTCCGACCAGCGGGTGAACCACTCGTCGTGGGCCAGCGAGCCAAACACGACAACGCGGGTCGCCCCAAATCGCTCGCGGAGCAAGTTGGCAGCGGTACGTGCCAGGCTCCAGGCCCTGTTCAGTCGATCGGGGTTGGGCTCCTCGACGATACTGCTAGCTGGCCGGTATGCCTGCCACTCTTTTTCGCTCAACTCCAAAGCTGTTTTGCTCATGCTCTTCCTCGGACTAGACCATCTCTCAACGCTGTCGTTGCCCTCATGCGCAACGAATCGATGATCTGCCGTCCGATCACATTGTAGCACACATCGCAGCGTCGGACAAGTCGTTGATCAACCCCTCAATTACCGCCGCCAACCGTGGCCCCACGTTTTCAATCCCCTCCGGCCTCTTGCGAAGCGGCCTCATCCTCCGATGCACCAACCAGGCGTCCCGCTCCAGATCCTTGACGGCCCGCACCATCCAATGACCACTTTGCCCCATATCTGACTTCAGGTTCGCGGAGTTCACTGGCTGTGGTACTCTCGCCAGCGCTCCAGCATCTCCTGAATATCTCCAACGTGTTCTTCAGGCGTCTTGCTTTCCCAGGACTCGAAGGAACTGAACGTTTCTCCACTCGAGTTCGTCGAAGGCGCGTCCCTACGCAGGAAAGGCCCGGAGATCCCAGCCACCCACCCATCCTTGGCAGCCCAGTGCGGTTCGTGAGTACGAAACCGAAATACGTAGTAGTCTAGAAAGCCATCTTCTGTCGCTGTGTCTACTGACACAACCTTCATCAACTCAATTTCTTCGGGCACTCGCCCAAGCTCAGTAGGAAAAACCAGCCAATTTACCATGTCCGATTCGGCAAACGCCTCTTGAGTCGCGTACTCCTCTGGAAACATCGACACGCGGTCCATCTTCTGAAGCTCATCATGGAGGTGGTTGCGCATCTCGGCGGACCGCGCAACATCGCCCATGTGTACTTGATCTACTTGCTCACCAAGGCGAAGGAGCGAGAGAATGGCAAAACATTTCAACTTTGGGTCTCGATTGTCGAGTGCCTTACGGAGAGCTTCCTTCACTTCCAGAGCAGGAAAGTATCCCAGGAGATCGAGCAGAAGACCCGCCCGATCTCTCCACACTCTGTAGTTCTCATCCCACATCCAGGCAATACCCTCTGATCGCTGCGAGCGCCCGAGATCGCCAGTACATGCGCGGTAATCGCACAATACCTGCTCTGAGTATCCAGTTAGCGCCCCTACCGAGAGAAGACGTTTCTCAAAATACGTCAAGCACAAGAGATATACTTCATAGGAAAGAGTCTCGATGTCGGCATATTCAAGGAGCTCGGGGAAGAAGACATCGGGGTGTCGTGGTCTTGACTGCAAGGAAAGGATATTGAGCCTGGGCACGCTTCCCTCGCGAGCATACGACCGAATGATGCCCATCCAGGCGATCGCTGCATCGCGGTCATCTAGCTGGGCCAGCAATGTCAGAGCTTCCTCTTTCACCTGCCTGCTATAGACAGGGTAGAGTTCCGCAATGATCGGGATATACTCCCGTTCCGGCTGCGACCGTGCTACTCTGATCAGGTCGACTGCACTATCTCGAAAATCATACCTTCGCGGCGGATAGTCACGAGCCGCGGCTCTGAGTGCAGTCAAGCGATCTTCCAGGGTTGTTCCGCATTTTCCTAATTCACGAAGCTGCTCTGCAGCCGCCTCGCGATCTTCAAGCGTCTCGCTCTCCAGTGAAAGGATAATCTGTGAAATGTTAGGGTTCTTCAAGAGACCGCCTCCTTCTCTTTGGTAGCGCTTGGGATATCAATGGTCCATGGGGAACTCACCACCTGTTCCTCAACTACCCTTGACAACTTTGGCCCCAAATTCTCGATGCGTTCTAGCCCCTTCCTCCCCTTCTGCCGATAGATCAGACCCACGCCTTGCTCCAAGTCCTCGATCGCCCATGCCGCCTTGCGATACGCCCACACCCGCTGCCCCGGCGCGTTTTCCGGTTCCAGCCAGATCTCGTCATCCTCTGTCCCTTCGCGTGCACCCTCTAGAGGCAACTGGATGCTTTCAGGCATTCATCAATCTAATAGACAAGATCATCCCGTCGAATACTCTTTCATTCTCTCGTAGGTCCCGATCGGTCGGCAGTTTCCCGCCTGAACTAACAGAGAAGAGCCCAGCGGTGAATAGGTATTCACCTCTATTCAGATAAAGGCAATACTTCTTGAAAAACTGCATCTGTCCCCCAGCCGCAAGGGTTAGTACAAAGCCCCGGTAATAGGTAGCCCAGAAATGGTCTTTGTTGGCAACACAAATAGTGCCAGTCGCAATCACGTTCAGGTTTTGCCTATTGGTCAAGCCATCAAAGTACTCTGCTGTTTGGCCTATCGTAGGTTCGGGTTCGCTTTCTGACAGCGGAGTTATCTGAACATGGAGGTACTTCCCGTTTGGGCCCACTATCGTCTCCGGCATCAGTGAAGCCGACCAGCCATCTGGAATTAACATCTCGAAACCGAAACGCCTGGAGTAGTATCGATATGTCTTCATCTTGCACCTCCTGGGGTAGAATCAATCTAACATGACATAGGCAGCGTGCTAACGAAGTGGATACGGATTCCGCTTCTAGACTCAAGCCAAGGTGGGATCTACATCAGGTGCGTCGCACGAACGGCACGTGCAACGCACCGGGATGAGCTCCTCCACTTGGGCGGACATCCACGGCCCCACATACTCGATCCCCTCAATCCCTCGCGGAGCGCCCTACTTACCGGCAGAGCAGCCCCCATGTCCTGCTCAAGACCCTAAATGGTGCTTCCGCGCACAAACATCGACTGAGAGCTAGCCACAGCCGGCCCAGTAACTCAGGGCCGCTTTCTCTGCCCTGGACCACATGGTCGAAATCGGCAACATCGTCGAAGGGGCAGTATTTCCGTTCCCTACAATAGCAGAAAAGGCAGCCATGCTGGCAGCCGACGTACGGATAGGCACTGTAGCGCGACCAGAACCAATGGTCCGCCCGCCTGCCCCTGCTCAGGATGTTCTTCGGTCGATAGGGCACAAAGACCGTCCGCCGTCCCATGCTATCATTGTAGCGGTGCATCTCTGAACGGTCAAGTCCACCGGCCGTGCTGCGCGCTGGTCTGGGCCGGCCCAAGAGGCGGGCCACGCGTGGCATAGCGCTCCGAGTAGCCGGCCACGGCGGCAGACGTTACCAGCAGCAGTCAGCGCTTCTCCAACAGAACCCCAACACTCGCTAACCAACCTCAATCGCGGAACAAACCAGACGCGTCCGTTGTGTCCGCACATATCGCTTATAATCAGGCCGTGGCTGGGCACACGGCCTCCGCAAGGAGTGCCTGGTGCAGCCGGAGACAAGGACCTTCTGGCTGTACGTGGAGCATCCGCTCTCGTGAGTGGGTCCACTGCTCGTAGAACTAAAAACTTTCGCAACTTGGGAGGATAAGTATGAGAAACTCATTGCGCATGTTTCTGCCTCTGCTGCTGCTGGCTCTGCTTGTGGCGGCCTGTGGGAACGCCGGTAATGGCGACCTGAACAACAACGGGTTGAATACTGGTGACAATCTGGGTGCGGGCGAGCCCCTGACCGGTACGGAAGACCTCGCTCCGAGCGAGCCCCTGACCGGCACCGAAGACCTCGAGCCGACTGAGCCCCTGACCGGTACCGAAGATACCGATGACACGGAAGGCGGCCTCGCCGGCATGCTGGAAGTTAACATCGCCGACTTTATGTTCGACCCGCAGGAGCTGACGGTTCAGGTTGGCGACACGGTCACCTGGACGAACAACGACGACGTGCCGCACACTGTCACGGCCGGTACGGTGGACATGCCCACCCCGGAAGAGTTCGACTCGGGTCAGCTGCAGCCTGGTGATACCTTCAGCTACACCTTTGACGAGGCCGGGACGTTCGATTACTTCTGTACTCTGCACCCTGACATGACTGCTACCATCATTGTCGAGGATGCTCAATAAGCGTCGATAGGTCCAATGCGGAGCCGGCCGCGAGCCGGCTCCGCATTGAACGCCTGGCCACGACAAGCGCGAGCTGAACGACGTTCAGCTCGCGCTGTTTGTGTCTCTGTAAAGTAATGGACCTTTGTGAGTGGCGAGGGGGAGATTTGAACTCCCAACCAAGGGCTTATGAGTCCCCTGCTCTGCCATTGAGCTACCTCGCCGATAGGCAAAGCAGATGGCAGGCTTGCCATCTGCTTGTAGCACAGTAGCGGGGGAAGGATTCGAACCTCCGACCTTTGGGTTATGAGCCCAACGAGCTGCCTCTGCTCCACCCCGCATTGTCGAGACACATTATACCTGATGGCTGCAAACACGTCAACTTTGGCACCCTTTATGGCGCGCGCTACCCGGCGCCCCTCGGGCAAAACCGGACGAACTAGTCCATCGCCAACAGCGTGACGGCGGTGACGTACAGCCAGGCTGTCAAGGCGAGGACGACAAGCGCTCCGGCGCCCACTGCCAGGCGCACCCAAACTCCCCGGACCGCTCCGGCGTCCAGAGCCGGGGCTGCCGCTTCTTCCGCACCGTCGCCGTCTACAGCGGCAGGCTCGAACGGCGGGGGCGGTGGTCCGGCATCGACGGACGGGTCCTGTGCCACCCGGGCCAGGTGCTGCAGGTGGAGCTCGGCCTTTTGTCGCACCCCTTCGGCGCCGTGTGCCTCAATCGCGGCCCGGAAAGCACTGGTAGCCAGGGGCAAGCGGCCCTTGGCCCAGTAGGCCAGCCCGAGGTTGTAGTAGGCCAGGGCAAAGCTGCCGTCATAATCGGTTGCCTGGCGATAGCGAGCAATGGCCTCGTCCCACTGGCCGTCGCGGTGGTAGGCCAGGGCGATGTCAAAGTGGATCTGCGCCGGACTGGCGTCGCCGGCCGCTGCCGCGCCTGGGGGTTCCTGGCGGAGCGGCTCGGGCAGAGGGAGAGGCGTGGCCGGCACCGGGCGGCGCAGGGCCATCTTGACGGCCAGAACCAGGCTCACCGCGGCGTTAAAGCCGTCGAACAGCGGCAGCGGGATCAGGTTAAAGATGCCCAGCACCAGGTTGACGAGCACGACGTAGGAAGACAGGGCAACCGCCGCACCCTGGAGGTCGGGGCCAAGCTCCACCAACGTCAGAAAGCTGTACGCCCGGCCCATGGCCGGCGTCCCCTCGACCATGACGACGACGGCCACGGTGAGCATCATGCCCGCGAGGGCGGCAAGGGCCAGGGCCAGGTTGGCCGCGGCACCGGCGATGGACACCAGGAACGTGGCAAAGTGCCGGTTGCCCAGGCGGAAGCGGCGGTGATCGACCTGGACCGGCTTGGCCCAGCCAAAGCCCACGAGGAGAAAGGCGGCCATCCCGATCCACGACACGTGGCGCAGCGGGTTAAAGCTCAACCGGTTGCGTTCCACCTGGCTGGTGTCGCCCAACAGGTAGGCGACGAGGGCGTGGGCCAGCTCGTGCACCGTAAAGCCGAGGAACAGGGCCGGCAACAGCCAGAGAGTCGTCCAGCTCGGCGGCCAGCGCATGTCTTACACCTCGGGGGGGTGATCGGGCGGGGAGAAGGCAAAGCGGCGCGCCGCCTGGACGATGAGCTCGTCGCCGTCAAAGACGCCGATGTGCAGGGTGTGCTCGCCCGGCTGGGCGTCGCGGCGCAGGTGCAGGACCCTGTCCAGCTGCCACTCGCGGTTGTCGAGGAGAACGGTGCTGCACAGCTCGTCGTCGTCGGGCCCGACGATAACCAGCTCGACTTTGACCGGATCGCGGCAGGGCGTCAGGTCGACGGCGACGTCAACGCGCCGCCCGTCGAGGGGGTTGACCCCCACGCTCTCGATCTGGATCTGGGCTGCCGGCACCGGGGCCGGGCCTCCGAAAAAGGTGCGCTGCGACACGAGAACGGCCTCCTGGCTCCACAGGGATGGGCTACCGGCGGCGGGCGCTCGGGCTGGGCGCCGACGACGCCGCCCCTCGCCGCCCTGTTCCTGCCCATTATACACCCCGCGGGTGGCAAGGTCAAGACAGACGGGGTCCCTTTCTTGCCCGGCTGCAGGCTGGCATACCCCGGCAGTTCTGGGATGAGAGCTCTTGGATTTCGTCTTCCAGGCGTGCTCGACCCCGGCCCCCCCAACCTGGTTGGCCGGCTCCGGCGCTGACGGGGCGAAATCCGGCCGGCTTGGGCCCGCCGAAACCCGCACGCTGTTAGCTGCAAGCGTTCCGATCAGCATTGGCGGCCCGTGAGGGCCTGTTCTTTCTCTCGGGCGGTCCCACGCATACCCCCGCCCGGCTGAGTGCTGGAGGGCCGGAAGGCCATCGTTCACGGCGCCCCACGTAACTTGCACGGCACGGTGTTGTGTGATATACTATGGCCTGCGTGCTACCCCAGCTTCGCTGGCCTCCAACCAACACGTGTTCTGAACTGATGTAACCAGGGGTTGCAAAGGATGCTGCCGCCAATCGACTTTGCTGCTTCATTGACTAGGTCCTTATGCAGACCTGCGTTGCACGCAGGGACGATGTGCCCTGCCGTCCAAGCGCACCCTGAAGCAACTCCGCGCCGCACTATGCAAACCTCCCGAGGTTATCTCCAGGCGGGAGAAAGGCTGCCCTCTTGCGCGCCCTGTCCCCGCTTCTGGTCTCCCGCGCCCGGCCCACGGCTTCGAGGGCACGGCTTTCCGGTGTCCGGAAGACTGGCGCCGGACGATACACCATGGATAGTGGCTGACTCCTGCTAAGCGCTCGGGCACCGGGGGGCAGCGATTACACAGGGCCTCGCTGAGACAGCGGGGGAATAAAGACAACGGCAGTCTGGCCGCGAGTTGGCCGCCAGACCGGCGGAGCCCGCCTACAGAAGGTCACCATTGGGCAGGCGATTGTCGCCGTATAGCCAGAGAGATACCACGTAATGAGGTCTGCAGCCAACCCACTCCGGCTGGATCCAAGTCGACGAGCGGCTCGACACTGCCTGCTCCTATGCGCCCGCTCGGAGGGTAACAAGAGCAGCCGGCCCGGCGCTGCTGACCCCGCCGCCGGCCTCACCCCCCCTTTGCGCCAGAGCGTCGACTGGGCCTACTTCCTTGAGCTGGGCTGCCACCACGGCCTGCTGCCCCTGGCCTACGACCGGCTGCGCCGCCAGGACACCGTGGTCCCGCCAGGTGTTCTGGCCCATCTCCGGCACGTGTACCACGCGAACCTGCGGCGCAACATTCGCCTGGAGGCCACGCTGGCCGAGGCGGTGACCGCACTGCAGGGGGCAGGCATCGAGCCCATCGTCCTGAAAGGCGGCGCGCTCGCCGGCACCCTCTATCCACATCCTGGACTGCGGCCCATGGTCGACCTGGATCTGCTGATCCCGGGCGAGGCGATGGACCGCGCGGGTAGTGCCCTGGCTGCAGCCGGCTACAGTCTTTCCGGCGCGCTTCCGGCCGCCATGGTGCCTTTCCAGCAGCGCTTTGGCGGCGGGCTGGAGTGGCTCCGCGAAGGCCATTTCGGAGCGGCGCGTATCGACCTGCAGCACGACCTGGTAGGTGTGGACTTTTGCCGGCACGCGTTTGCCGTCGATCCCAATGAGCTGCGGGCCCGGGCCCGGCCGCTCATATTGGGCCGGCGGCAAGCCCTGCAGCTATCCGCCGAGGACACGCTTATCCACCTGTGCCTGCACCCGGCCGTACAACATGGCTACGCCAGCCCCCTCATTGGTTACGTTGACATCGACCGGCTGGTGGCGAGGGAAGGTGCCGATAGCTTCTGGCAGCGCCTCGTCGTGCGCGCCGGGCAGTTCCGTACCCGGACGGCCGTCTATAACGGCCTGCGCTGCGCACAGGATTTGCTGGGTACACCGGTGCCGGCCGGGATCCTCGCCGGCCTGGCACCCGGCGGCCTGCGCGGGCGCGCCCTGCAGAGGCTGGCCCCCCTCGACGAAGGACGAATCTGGACCAGGACGGAGCAGGTGCCCAGCGGCCTCCGGCAGCTGCTCCTCTACGCCGCCCTCATGGAGCGCCGGCAGGACGTCCTGGGCATGGTCCGGGCCATCCTCTTCCCCTGCCGGGACTGGCTGGCTGCGCGCTACAACTTGGATGATGAGGGGCAAGCGCGCCTGCAGGGCCTGGTACATCCCCTGCGCGTTGCCCGGGCTCTTGTGCGCGGCCTGCACCGGCCCCTGGTGCAGAGTGGCCTAGAGTAGCGTGGCCGGAGCCAGAATTCCCCTGAGACACGCTCAGCAGCACTTGCGAGCGTAACCTGTTTGTACCGGTCTCGTCACTCGTGGCAGTCCAGTTCAGCGCTCGGCGGCCACCACCGGTTGGAACCGGCGCGTGAGCAAGGAACAAGTCGGAACCCCCTCAGCAGTACAGTGTCTGTTTCGGACGTAGCCCGATTTGGCGGGCCTTTCGCCTCTGGCCGCACTTCTGAAAGCCCGGCGGCCCGACGGCTCAGCAGGTGCCCCCTGCTTCCGCAATAGACGGCATTCATAACAGCGCGCGGACGTTAGTGCGACGAGAAGCACCGAGCCAAAGGAGTTGCCAGGATGGTCCCCAAGGAGATGACAGGAGCAAACTGGGCTGGTGAGAGGCCGCGAGTCGTGGCCGTCATCCCTGCCTACAACGAGGAGCGCTGCATCGGCAGCGTTGTCCTCAGGGTGCGGGCGCACGTAGACGCGGTGGTGGTCGTCGACGACGGTTCCACCGATGCCACGGCCCGCATCGCCGAGGTGGGCGGCGCCATTGTCGTCCACCACGAGCACAATCGGGGCAAGGGCGCGGCCTTGAACACCGGCCTGTGCAGGGCCCGCGAACTCGGACCGGCGGCCATTGTCACGCTCGACGCCGACGGCCAGCATTTCCCCTGCGAAGTCCCGGCTGTGTTGGCCCCGGTGCTGGCCGGTAACGCCGACATTGTCGTCGGGTCGCGCTACGCCGGCAAGGAGCATGGCGACGGCAACCACCTCGGCAACGGCCGCGGCCATGGCCAGGGCGTGCCCCGTCACCGGGCCGTAGGCCACTGGGTCTTTACGAAGCTCACCAACGTCGCCTCGGGGGTCCCCGTTAGTGATTCACAGAGCGGTTTCCGCGCCCTGTCGAGGCGCGCCGCCGAGGCCCTCAACTTTTCCTCGACCGGCTTTTCCGTCGAGTCCGAGATGCAGTTTCTGGCACACGAGCTGGGGCTGCGGGTAGTAGAGGTGCCCATCAGCGCCGACTATGTCGACAGGCCAAAGCGGCCGGCGGCGGCTCACGGGCTGTTGGTGCTGAACGGCATCCTGCGGCTGGTCGGCCAGTACCGGCCCCTGCTCTTTTTTGGGATGCCCGGCCTGGTGCTGTTGCTCGTCGGGCTTGCCTGGGGTGGCTGGGTGGTGCACATCTACCACAGTACGCAGAACCTGGCAATAGGCTACGCGCTCATTTCCGCGCTGCTGACAATTGTCGGTACTCTGGGGCTCTTTGCAGGGCTCATCCTGCACTCAGTACGAGGCCTGCTGCTGGATCTAGTGGCGCCAAAGGCGGACCGGTGACGGCATGCACCCCGGCTCATGAGCTGCCACTCCGGGATTGAGTAAAGGGTGAATTGGAGCGGTCGAGTGGTTGCATACCCCCGCATAACGGTCATCACACCCTCCTACAATCAGGCCGGCTATATCCAGCAGACGATCGAATCGGTCCTGGACCAGGGCTATCCGGACCTGGAGTACTGGGTAGTCGATGGCGGGTCGACTGATGGGACGGTGGCCATCCTCCACAAGTTCGGCGACCGGCTGAACTGGTTGAGCGAACGAGACCGTGGGCAGGCGCATGCCATCAACAAGGGGCTGACGCGGGCCACCGGGCAGATCGTCGCTTATCTGAATTCGGACGATCTCTACGAACCTGGGGCCTTGGCTACGGTGGGGCAGTATTTCGCCCGCTATCCGCAGGCGGGGTGGGTGAGCGGCAAGTGCCGCATCGTAGACCCGGGCGGCCGCGAGGTTCGCAGAGCGATAACCCTGTACAAGAATCTCTGGCTTCGCCTTGGAAGCCACACGGTACTTCAGGCACTGGACTATCTTTCCCAGCCGGCAACGTTCTGGCACCGGAGAGTGATCAATACGGTCGGCTTCTTTGACGAGAGATGGCACTACGCGTTGGACTATGACTTTTCGCTGCGAGTTGCCTGTCACTTCCGGCTACACGTGATCGATGAGTATCTTGCCTCTTTCCGGGTGCATGCGCTCTCCAAAGGCAGAACGGGTTTCGCGGCCCAGTTCGAGGAGGACCTGTCCTGCGCCAGAGAGCATTGCCCCTCCCGGGTCCTGGTCGGCCTGCACGCGCTTCACAACCGGCTCACCGTCACGGTGTACAAGCAATTGTGAACCGGTAGCCGCGGGCATGCGAGTCCTCCAGGTGTTACCCTATTTTTCTCCCAGGATGGGCGGCGTGGCCAGGGTAGTCCATGACCTGGCCACACACCTGAGCCGCCGGGGACACGACGTGACAGTCGTGGCCGGCGACTACATGCAGGCAGGGGAGATCTTTCCGCCAGGCGCATTCCGCCAGGTGCTATTGCCCAGCGTCGTTTCGCGCTGGGGCTTCTACTTCACGCCTGCCCTCGTTCCATGGGCCAGGAAACACGTCGCCCGCTTCGACTTGATCCACCTCCACGAGGTGCGAACCTTTCAGAACGCTGTTACGTACAGATATGCCCTTCGGTACGCAGTGCCTTACGTGCTCTCGGCCCACGGCACCCTCCCGCTGATTGTCCAACGCAAACTGGCCAAAAGGCTCTACGATCGCCTCGTAGGCAGGTCGCTGCTGGCCTCCGCGAGCCGGCTGGTGGCTGTGTCGCCCGCGGAGGCAGAGCAGTACCGCCAGGCCGGCGTTGATGAAGGGCGGATCCGCATGGTGTACAACGGCCTGGACCTGGAAGAGTTTGCGGACCTGCCTCCCCAGGGCAGGTTCCGCAAGGCGCACGGCATTGCCGACGGAGTACGCATCGTGCTCTACCTGGGCCGGCTGCACAGACGAAAAGGGGTCGATCATCTCCTGCGTGCCTTCGCGCAGGTCCACCAGGAGCTCGCGCCCTGCCGGTTGGTTGTTGCTGGACCGGACGACGGCGAGGAGGCAAGGCTGCAGGCGCTCGCCGGAGAGCTCGGACTGGGCGACGGCGTCCACTTCACCGGACCTCTCTACACCCAGGACAAGCTGTCCGCCTACGTGGATGCCAGCGTGTTGGCCTCGCCCGCAGCGCACGAGATCTTTGGCTTGGTGCCGTTTGAGGCATTGATGTGCGGCACGCCAGTCATTGTCTGCGGCGATTGTGGATCTGGGCAACTACTTGGCGAGGCTGGGGCCGCCCATTTCGTGTCATACGGGGACACACCGGCGTTGGCAGACGCGCTGCGGCACGTCCTGGACTACGGGGAAGAAGCGCATCAGCGGGTAATCCGCGGCCAGAGGTACGTCGGGCAGAGACTGGACTGGAAGATCGCGTCCCAGGAAATGGAGCAGGTTTACGAGACAATTGTGCGCGCGAGGTTGGAAAAGGAGTGATGCCCGCCTTGCCGAACCTGGCCACCCGGCACGCCCTGGACGTGTGTGCGGCATGGGCTTCGACACTGCCGGGAAGTGTCCTCATTGCTGCGTCCGACTGCTGCCTGGGCAAGCCTCTGCTTCAACGCCTAGAGTGGACGCCGGGGGTCCAGTGTTTCCTTCTCGCCGGTCGTTACGGCGAGCCACCTGAGGCACTTTTCATGGACCGTGGGTCTCCCTTTACCCTCGCGTGGGTTCAGCCCTTGCGTTCGCACTTGGGCTTCGCGGGCGACCTCATCCGACACCCGGCGTGCCGGCAGTTGATCGTGCTTCAGGCAGGCTTTCTCGGGCGCAGACTCCTGCCCGAGTGGGGTACCCACCCAAAACACAACCTGGTGCCGCTCGGGACTATACCCCCCATTCTGGCGGCAAATGGCAGCTGGTTTTCCCGTAGAGTGACCATCGGGAATCACCGCAGCCTGTGGTGGGGCTTTGTTGCCGGGCGCCTGCTGGCTTGGAAGCGGCCAGACCTGGCGGATCAGGCGAGTGCACGCATGCGGCACCATCTGGCTCCATCACCCACGGGGAAGAGGGTTGGCTACATTTCGCTCCTACGGGCCATCAGGGACAACCGCTACCTGGGCAGCCCCGGCATCTGCCTTGGCGACCAGGATAGAAGCTGAGCCTATGGAAGCCCCAGCGGCGGACAGGCTTGCCGGCGCGGTTCTCCAGATCGATGCCTGGCTGGATACGATGCGGTGTTACCGAGGATACGGCGGCCCGGTGGCCCACCGCTGGCAGGACTGCCTGATCTATACCGGACCCGGCTTTGACTGGCGGTACGAGGGCATCATCCTGGGGTACCTGCGACTGTGCGAAGTAACCGGTGAGAAGCTTTGGCTGGCCAAAGCCCGGCGCGCCGGCGACGACTTGCGGTCGAGCCAGCTATCCGACGGGCGCTATCCGGCCTCGTCTTTCGAGGCCAATCCTGCCCCGGGGGGTACCCCGCACGAGGCGGGCTGTGATCTGGCCTTGCTGTACCTGGCAGCGCGCCTCAAAGGGTCCGGGGAACCAGGCTGGGAGGATTACCTAGCCACTGCCCGGCGCAACCTGGTGGACTACCATATCCGGGAGCTGTGGGATCCAGCCAGGTCTTCCTTTCGAAATTTGCCCGGAGATCGGGCCCTTGTGCCCAACAAGATTGCTACCCTCGTGCAGGCGGGGTTCGCGCTGGCAAAGCTGGAAGGCAGCGACGAGCTGCTGGAACAAATCTTTCTCCCGGCTCTCGATTCCGTCCTGGCCGCCCAGGTACAGGGTGGCAGCAGGCGACTCGTAGGCGCCATTGACCAATCCATCGCCGGCCGGCAGCCTGGCCGGCGCTATTTCCCCTTCTACGTGGCGAGATGCGTCCCGGCTCTGTTGGCCGGCTTCGCGCACAAGGGACTCCAGGTATACCTGGACGCCGCGATAAGTGCCCTGGCTTTTGTCTTCCGTCAGCAGTTGCCGGACGGTTCCTTCCCTCAGGTGTTGTACTCCAACGGCCAGCAGACGGTCGAACCACGCTGGATAGCGGGTTGCGGTGACATCCTGCGTGCCGCCCGGCTGTTGGCTGCCTATGGGTTTTCTCCACCCGGCCGGCGGGAGACGGAGGAGTGGCTGCTCGCCGGAATTCTGCCTAGTGGCGGGGTGCGAACAGCCAGCGGATTTTCCGCTCTGACAGGCCGCCGGACGCGCGGCGGACTGCCGGATTTTCGGGACCTCTTGCCCGCGTGCGGCTGGGTCGACAAGGCGTTTCACTGTCTCGCTTGGCTGGTTCCGGACCGGTGGCAGCGTCCGGAATTCGCCGGCATCGATCAAGCCTGCCTGCCGTGTAGTTTTCAGGGCCAAGAGGCACTTTTCGCCGAAAGCGAAACCTCCATCGAGGTCCATCAGGCAGGCCGGGTGCGCTACCATTGGCGAAAGGGAAGCTCATGGGCCAGTTTCTGCTGAGGCTCGCGCGCCCACTGGACCGGCACTGTGCTGCGCTCTTCTTGGCGGGCGTCGCCGGCTCGCTTGTGGCCAACACGTTGGCGCTTCGCCGGGACAGGCAGGCTGCGCGCCGGTTGAGAGAAGCGCCTGCCAAGCCGGTCCTGCCCACTTCGCTGCTGCCGGTGAGTTTCCTCGTTCCTGCCTGGAACGAGGCACCCAACGTGGAGGCCTGCATCCGCTCCATCCTCGCCCTGCGCTTCCCTAACATGGAGCTGGTCTTGTGCGCCGGAGGCCAGGATGCAACACTTGAGCTCTGCAGACGCTATGCCGGGCCCGGGGTCACCGTTCTGGAGCAGCGGCCCGGAGAAGGCAAGCAGGGGGCGCTGCGGCGCTGCTTTGAGCATGCTCGCGGCGAGATTCTCTTCCTGACCGACGCCGACTGTGTGCTGGACGACGAGTGCGCCCAGCGTACCCTGGCGCCGCTGCTCCTCGAGGGCGAAAGTGCCGTGACCGGCTGCTGGCAGCCCTTTGAAGCTCTCAAGGAGCACCCGTTTGTTGCTTACCAGTGGGCCAACCACCTGCGCTACCAGGCTGCCTTGCCGGATTGGGCCGAAACGCTGGACGGGCGCAACAGCGCGATCCAGCGCGAGGCGCTTCTCGCGGCGGGGGCCTTCCAGAGCAAGGCCGCGACCGGCACCGACTACGTGCTTTCGCAGAATCTGCGAGGCGCCGGCTATCGGATTCGAGCGGTGCCGGCCAGCCGGGTCCAGACTGAGTACCCGGCCGCAATGCAGGCCTACTTGCGCCAAGGGTCGCGTTGGTATCGTAACCGGCTAGTGCAGGGAGTCCGGTTCCGCCAGTGGCACGACGTCGCCGGCAGCCTGTGGGGCGCCGGCGCTTCCCTGTTCATGCTGGCCGGCCCATTGGCCCTGCTGTTGCGGCGGCCGGGCGCCGCATGCGCCTGGCTGGCCGGTCTTTTCCACCTCGGCCTTTCCCAGGCCCGACTGGCCCTTTTCTTCCGGTCGTCCGGCGTTGGGCGCGACAGTGTTTGCTTGCTCTTTTTGCGCTTTGCTGCTTACGCGCTGGTGACCGACCTCACGATGGTCACAGGGTTGCTGGCTTCCTTCGATAGTCATGGCCGAGACGCCTGGTGAGGCAATACCCAGGGGCCCCCGCCGCGTGTTCCTTGCCACCCCTGGGCGAGGACAGGTGAACGAAATGCCAGCCCGTCGAGCTGCGCCCGCAGGGAGCGGCAAGGACGCACACGCGTGAGGAACTCGTGACACCAACGCAAAACACCGGCGTGACGGTGACTGTGGTCAGCCCGCCATCCCGCCGGCCGAGCCTCAACCTTCGTGAGCTGTGGGAATATCGCGATCTGCTCGTCATCCTGGTGTCGCGGGACATCAAGGTGCGCTACAAGCAGACGGTATTGGGCGCAGCCTGGGCCATCCTGCAGCCGTTCTTGACGATGGTCGTTTTTAGCCTGCTATTTGGCGTCGTTGCCAACCTGCCGTCTGAGGGGCTACCCTACCCCATTTTCACCTTCAGCGCTTTGCTGCCGTGGCAGTTGTTTGCCCACGCCCTGACTGAATCGGGCAACAGCCTGGTGGCCAACCAGCAGCTGATCACGAAGGTTTATTTTCCGCGACTCGTGATTCCCTTGGGGACCGTACTGGCCGGCCTGGCCGATTTCGCCGTTTCCTTCCTTGTTCTCCTGGGGATGATGCTATTCTACGGCGTACCGTTGGGCTGGAGGATTGTGACCCTGCCGGCGTTCGTCCTCCTGGCCGTTCTCACGGCGCTCATGGCCGGGCTTTGGCTCTCGGCCTTGAACGTGCAGTATCGCGACGTGCGTTACACCATTCCCTTTCTAACCCAGTTCTGGATGTTGGCCACACCCATCGCCTATTCTTCCACTCTCATCCCGGAAGAGTGGCTGTGGCTCTACAGCCTGAACCCCATGGCCGGCGTCGTCGAGGGCTTTCGCTGGGCGCTGCTGGGCACGGAAGGGTTTTCGCTGCCCTTTTTCCTTCTTTCTGTGTTGGCCGTCGTCATCCTGTTCGGCGGCGGCCTGGCTTACTTCCGCCGGCTGGAGGACACCTTTGCGGACAACGTATAGTGGATTGAGGTCATGAGCGACACTGCCATACGAATTGACCGGCTCTCCAAGCGCTACCGTCTAGGCGAACGTGAGCCGTACGGATCCCTGCGCGAGGTCATGGCGCGCGCCGTGTCCGCCCGTGTGGAGCGGGTGACAAAGCCAGCGCCCCGGGTGGCCAGCAGGTCCGAGCACATCTGGGCTCTAGACGATGTCTCACTGGAGATCAAGCACGGAGAGGCGGTCGGCATCATTGGGCGCAACGGTGCGGGCAAGAGCACCTTGCTCAGGATCCTGGCGCGCATCACCAAGCCCACTCGCGGACGCGCCGAGATCTACGGACGAGTCGCTTGCCTGCTGGAGGTGGGCACAGGCTTCCACCCAGAGCTAACCGGGCGGGAGAATGTTTTCTTGAACGGGGCCATCCTGGGCATGAAGCGCCGCGAGATCGAGAATAAGTTCGACCAGATTGTCGCTTTCGCCGAAATCGAAAGGTTCCTGGACACGCCCGTGAAGCGGTACAGCAGCGGCATGTACGTGCGGCTGGCCTTTGCTGTGGCTGCCCACTTGGAGCCCGAGATCTTGCTCGTAGACGAGGTGCTCGCGGTAGGGGACGCGGCCTTTCAGAAGAAATGCCTGGGCAAGATGAACGCCGTGGCGGGGCAGGGCCGCGCGGTTTTGTTTGTCAGCCACAACATGGCGGCCGTCACCACCCTCTGCCACCGGCTCATTCTTCTCACTCAGGGCACCGTTCACTACGACGGTGAGACGCAGGCCGGTGTCAAGCTCTACCTTTCACAGGCAGATGAGGTGCCTTCTACCCTCCGGGAGCAAATCGACGCCCTGCCGCCTGACCCGGCATTCCGCCTAACCGAAGTCATCATCGCTCAGGAGGGCAGCAGCGGCACCACTTTCGTGACGACCAAGCCGGTGACTGTTTCCATTTGTTACGAGGTCTTACAGCCGTGCCACGGACTCCGCGTGGGGTTCGATCTGAAAGCCGGCGCCAGCGGTGTGACCGTGTTTCGCACCTTCCATGACGACAGAGTGATGGATCCGGGGCAGGTTGCAGCCGGGCAATATGTGTCTACGGCTACTATTCCGGCTGACTACCTTGCCCCGCTGGAGTACCGGCTGGATCTGGCAGTTGGGATTCACAGGGTTCGCTGGATCATTTACGAGCAGGCCCACGCCTCATTGCACGTCGTCAACGTCGACGGAGTCAATGCCGGTTACGCCGATCCCAGGCCGGGAGTTGTCATGCCGAGCATAAACTGGAGCACTACCTCGCCTCATGCCGAGGTGCTTCGTGCCTCTCTGGCTCTCAAATAGGGGTTCCCGGGTAGTGTCTCCTGCGCCATCTCAGTCCGGAGGGCAGCGCCCTCCGGTCGCGCGCATAGTGGCTCACTTAAGCGCAGGAACTCTGTTGCCGGTGATGCGCGCCTACCTCCGCGAGCGGCGGCATGCAGTGCGAAGCCTCCTCTGGTCGCGACACCAGAAAAGGGGTACGCCGGTCAGGTACGGGCTTGGCTCTGGTGCAGTTTTGCTCTTGTACCCGGACGACAAATTCTCCGAGATCGTTTTTGGCGGCCAGTTCGAGCTCTCGGAGAGGACATTCGTGGCGGACTATCTCCGGCCCGGGGACGTCTTTCTCGACGTGGGGGCGAATCTCGGGCTGTACACCGTGATAGCCGCCCGCGCCATGGGCAACAAAGGGCAGGTCTTTGCTTTTGAGCCGTGTGAGCAAACGTACAACCGGTTGGTGCAGAATGTAGCGCTGAATGGGCTCAGCAACGTTCAATGCGTGCGAGTTGGACTTTCGGACTGTGACGATACACGCCTGCTCAATTCCTCCGTTGACGGGTTCGCAGGGTGGAATTCTTTTGCCAGGCCGACTGCTGGGCAGACATTCGTGCAGGAACGAGTAGAGTGCGTGAGATTGGATTCCTTCGCGAACGAGAATGATCTGACAGGCAAAGTGGCAATGATCAAGATTGATGTGGAGGGCTGGGAGCTGCACGTCCTCGACGGCGCGAGAGAGCTACTCCGAGCCAAGGACGCACCCGACCTTGTAGTCGAATTCACCGAGAAGAATGCCCGGGCGGCCGGCGCTTCTTGCGCGTCTGTCTACCAGCGGCTAGACGAATACGGATACAGCATGTACTCTGTTGAGGGACGAAGTCGCTGTCTCCGTGCTGAACCGCTGAGGCAGGAATACCCCTACGTGAACCTGATAGCGACAAAGCGGCCGGCGTTTCTGGCAGCCAGGAGTCGGTTTCGCCTGGTACCGCACCTGACTGGGCCGCAACGAGGAGCAGGGTGATACCGGCTCCCAAGGTCCAGGATCTCCCCCCCGCGCCTGCGGGCAAGAGCGGCTGGCCCTGGGCCGGCGAAAGCCCGTGCTTGGCGGACTCGATGCTCGATAGCCCTCTTCGGCCTCGGCTAAGCATAGTGACTCCGTCTTACAACCAGGGGCAGTATATCGAGGAGACCATCCGCTCGGTGCTCCTGCAGGGCTATCCCGACCTCGAGTACATCGTCGTCGATGGTGGCAGCACTGACGGCAGTGTGGACGTCATTCGGAAGTACGAGCCGTGGTTGGCCCATTGGCAGAGCGAGCCGGACCGGGGACAAAGCCACGCTATCAACAAGGGCTTCAAGCGCGCGTCTGGGGAGATCCTGGCCTGGATTAACAGCGACGATTACTATCGTCCCGGCACATTGCGCAGGGTTGCCGAGTTCTTCTCGAAAGAGGATCGAGAATGGGTGGCAGGCAAGTACATTGCCATGAGAATGGACGGTACCGAGATAGAACGAGGAAACCGCCCACCTTCGACACTGGTTCCCTGGTTGCTCATCGATCGCGTCGCTCAACCAACGGTTTTCTGGAAAGCAATCCTATGGAAGCATGTCGGCGAACTGGACGAGGAGCTGCATTACTGTCTTGATTTCGATTTGTGGCTCCGTTTCATATTGGGAGGCTATGCACCGGGCTGGATCGATGAACCTTTGGCCAATTTCCGCTATCACGCGCAAAGCAAGAGCGTTAACGACAAAGCTAGCTTCGAGAAAGAAGGACAGATCATCTACCGGCGCATCTATCCCGGCCTTCCGCTCCACGAAAAGCTGCGCTACCAGTTGCTGCGCGGCCAAAAGACACTTGGTGACTGCCTTGAATCGGAAAACACGGACAACAATCCAGTAATCGGCACTCTGCAGGCTCTGAGAGCTTCTCGATTCTATCAGCAGTTGAGGGCGCTTGCTTCCAGACAGAAAAGCGGCTAGCAGGTGATGCATGTCCCCATCAGCCGCAGACGATCACTTTTCACCATCCGGTTGAGCTGCTTTCGCTGGCTAGACGGAACGCTAGGCACCCTGTGATTAAAAGCAAGCGGACACGAGCGGAGACAGATCGGCCGTGAAAGTAGCTTACGTAACAAAGGACGATCCACGGGATATCTGTGCTTGGTCTGGTCTGGTCGTTCATATCCTCACGGCTTTGCAGAGCGCGGGCCTGGAAGTGAGAGCCATAGGAAGCCTTGTAGACCATGACGTGGTTGCAATTGCCAAAGGTTTCGTGTACGGCAGGGTGTTTTCAAGAGCATACATCAAAGACCGAGAACCAAGTGTCCTTAGAGGCTACGCCGCCCAGCTAGAGAAGTGCCTGTCAGCGACGAGCTACGACGTGGCCTTCAGTCCGAGCGTCGTACCCCTTGCGTATCTGAACATCAAGAAACCGGTTGTCTTGTGGCACGATGCGACTGTTGCCGGCCTGGTCAACTTTTATCCGGGGTACGACCGGTGGTGCGCGGAGAGCATCGCCAATGGGATCAAGGCGGAGCAGCGGGCCTTGACCCTGTGTCGCCTGGCCATTTATAGCTCCGAATGGGCCGCCGGCACCGCTATCGAGAACTATGACGTCGACCCAGCCAAGGTGAAGGTCGTGCCCTTCGGGGCCAATGTGGACTGCGACCGCGACACTCAGGATATTGAGGCCCTGGTTGAGGCCAGGGACCGCGTGCATTGCCGGCTGCTCTTTGCCGGTGTGGAGTGGGCCCGCAAGGGCGGCGACATCGCGGTCGATGTCGCTGCTGAGCTCAACCGGCGGGGCATCCCCACCGAGCTGCACATCGTAGGCTGCATTCCACCTGGGACGCTGCCCGGCTTTGTCAGGCTGCACGGCTTCGTCTCCAAGGCCTCGGCGGCGGGCAGACGCACCCTGGACGATCTGTTTTCCCGGTCGCACTTCCTGATCCTGCCGACGCGGGCCGATTGCACGCCGCTGGTTGTCGCCGAAGCTTGTTCCTTCGGACTGCCGGTGTTGGCGACAAACGTCGGCGGGCTTCCAACGATCGTGCGGGATGGGAAGAACGGCTACAGCTTCGCAGTGGGTGAGGCCTCCAGCGCCTACTGCGGCACCATCGAGCGCCTCTGGTCAGCGCGGCAGGAGTACGAGCGGCTTGCGCTGTCGTCATTCCGCGAGTACTCGGAGAGGCTGAACTGGGGCACGGCGGGGCGGAAGGTCGCCGGTCTGCTGGAGGAGTTCTGTGGCTGAGGGCTGTGACAGGAGCGAGAGGGCGGTGAGCGCGCTGACGGCCGTTATCCTCACCAGGAACGAGGAGGCCTACCTTGCGGATTGCCTGGAGAGCCTGGGCTGGTGCGACAAGGTGATCGTCCTTGACTCGTTCAGCAGCGATGGGACGGCCGGCGTTGCCCGCCGGGGCGGCGCGGAGGTCGTCTGCCGTCGCTTCCAGGATTTCGCCGAGCAGCGCAACGCGGCGTTGGACCTGGTGGACAGCGAGTGGGTCCTGTTTGTGGATGCCGATGAGCGCGTGTCGCCCCAGCTCGCGGACGAGATAGCCGCAGCGACGCACCATCCGGAGGCCGACGGCTATTGGATCCCAACGCACAACTACCAGCTGGGCAAGCTGTACCTGCACGCCGGCCTGTACCCAGACTACCACCTCAGGCTCTTTCGCACGAGAAAGGGGCGTTTTGACCCGGCGCAGAAGGTACACGAACGCGTGTGCCTGGACGGGCCGGCCGCCACCCTCCACAACCCCTTGATCCATATCAGCTGTGATTCCTGGTCTGATTTCCGGGATCACCAGAGGCGGTGGGCCCGGCTGAAGGCGGAAGTGCATTACGCGCGGGGTGTAAGACCGTCCTACCATTTCGTCGCCGGTCCGGCCCTGGAATTCCTGCGGCGCTACATCTATCTCCAGGGCTTCCGGGATGGCCTGCACGGGCTGTTCTTGAGCTGTGTGTTCGCCTACTACTACCTGGTGATGTTCGTCCACCTGAGCCAGATGTGGAGAACCGGCCCGGGGCGAGGCCGACGTTGATGCCGAGAGGACGGCCCCTGTTGTTCCTGGCGGCGGCACTGGTTGGCGGACTGCTGCTTGTTCCTGCTCGGGCGGCCGAGGCACAAGCGGTGTCGACGTGCGGGCAGGTGACGGAAACCATCGACCTGAATGCCGACGGCCAACCAGAAGCGATGGCCCTCGCCTGCCAGTTCACGCCCGGCGCCGATGACCGGCTGACGATCTACAAGCACTCGGGCAGCCTCATGCCGGATGTCCCTTGGCGGCAAAACGTGGCCGGCGAAGACGAAACCTGGGTCCTGGACCACGGGGCAAGGGGTCGTGCCAGCCTGATCGTCAGGTTCAGGAAAGACGGAGGGGCGTTGGCGGCCGAGCTTTATGATGATCGCGACCAAGATGGTGAGGTAGGGTATCGCCTAGAGGGTGGCCGCGTGGTCATCACCGAGGGTGACCATTGGACGGTGCGAGTGGTGGCGCCGGACGGTTGGTGGACAAGGGGCGGCGCTTTAAACTATAACCTGCACATCGAGGTGGACGGGGACGTGGAAGCGATGTTCATGGTGGAGCCTTACCGGAGCGGCCTGACGACGGATGGGCAGCCGGATTTTGACATCCGCATCTACGATGAGAACCACAACGGGCGACCGGAATATGACCGGCGCATGATCCTGACGCGGGCTCTGCAGGGCAGTGTGGGGCTGGGGACGCAGATGATGGCCAACTGGGCGGACGACGAGCTGCCCATCAGCGGTGGCCTCGACCTGTGGCCCTACCTGGACCCGGCACACCGCAACGCCGGCGGCGGCCGGGTGGTGAAAGGGTATGAGAGCACCCCGGCCCCGCTCAAGTTTGAGCCGGACTCGGGCCGCATCGAAGCCGTCGGCGAGTTTGTCGCTTCGCGGGGAGGGGAGCACAACTGCTTCTACTACAGCGCCAACCCCTGGTTGGCGCGGCAGGTCAACGAATCTGACTTCGAGAGCCCGTTCTGCTTCTACGACCTCGCCGGGGATCAAGACCGGGTCCCAGAGCTGCAGGTTCGCGCGGTGTATTGGCCTGCCAATGACAGCGCGTTCTTGGACGGGTCTGTCCCTGAACCGTTCGAGACGATCCGTTACTCGTGGGATCAGGGGAATTCGCAAACCTGGCGCTACGCCGTCGGGCTGATTGGGCGCCATCCGATGGACAGCGTAGTCGCATTTCCCGGCACGAGCGTCCTGACCGTCGCCTACGAGGATTTCCCGGGCTGGGTCGCGGAGCAGACCTGGGACGTGGTCGTCTTCTCCGAGTTCACAGGCGAGTCTTACTTCACGAGCGAGGGGGACTATAGCGTCAGCTATCTCGAGGATGTGGCGTTCGCCGAATACGTCACGGGCCGGTCAGAGGCCATGCCGGCGCCCGACTACGAGCCGCAGGCCGGCTTTCGCATGGAATGGGCAATGAACTATGGGCGCCGGCCCTACCTGTATTTCAGCCCGGTAGACCGCCGCCTGCACCTGCTGGGGGCCACAGGGGGAGCCTGGAGCCTGGACGAAGCCCGGACCATTCAGTACAAGAACCTCGGTGGAGGCGATTTCCTGAACCAGTGGACCTATGTGGTCGACGGCCGGGCCGAGAAAATGCTGGCCGTGCTCGCCGGCTGGATCATCCTGGACGAAAACGGCAGTGTGACGCTTCGAACCTATGACGGTGCAGCCGACGAGTTCGTGACCCTGCCGCCAGCCGATCACGCCGGATGGCGCAGCCTTGGCGCGGCATTGCAGCACCACGGGGCAGAATTCGCCTCGGACGACCTGGCAGCCATGGCGCAGATGGTGGGCAACACGAGCTCTGTAGCCGGAGCGTCGGTGCGCGACCTGCGGCGCTGCGAGGGCGGGTTCCGGTTCGTTTTGGAGCTGGACGAGGGATTCAGTGTAAGCGGTGAGGATTGGTTGGGGTTGAGAGGCACCGTTCCGGAGAAGGTTGCCATCCGTTATGATGGCACCTTTCACCGGCAACCACTCACCGCCGCGGCGATCCGGCTCAGCGTGGCCCCGCCGCAAGCGCCCGACGACATGCCGGCGCAATACGCGGACGCCATGCTGCACGTGGCGGTGCACAATGATGGACTGGAAGATGCCCACCAGGTGTGGGTCGCCCTCGGCAGCGCGCAGCCCGGGGGGTCCCTTGCCTGGACCGAGCCACAGACGGTGACGGTCCTCGCCGAGGGCAGCACGGCGGTGCGGTTCCGGTGGGTACCAGAACACCCGGGAGACTGGAACCTCGAGGTTCGGGCGCGCCTCCTGGAGCCTGCTCCGGCGCCGCCGCGGGACATCGTGGCCACACAGGTTGTCGCCGTCCAGCCGGCACAGCAGACCGATCTCGAGCAGGAGCTGGGTGCTCTGGGGGCCGTCGAGCCGTGGCACGTTGTGCTGTTGCTGGTGGGGCTGGCGGTCACGGGCGGATTGGCCGGTTGGGTTGTGAGCTCGGCAATGAGCACAGAGGCGAGCACCTGGACGCGGGATGGCAAGCGACGGGACGGAGAAAGCTCGTGATGCGAGATCCCGGGCCGCCAACGGCGCAATCCCGAGTGCTGGTGCTCGTTCTGATGGCCACTGCACTCCTGGCCGGGCTCTACTACAGCCTTCGCTTCGGCGGCTGGTCCATGGAAGTAGACGCCGGGAGGCAGGCGGTCGCGGCCGACGGGATGGTGGTGACGGGGGAGCTGGTGCATCGCAGATCGTACAGCAACGGCTACGGCTATGCAGCTCAGCTTGCCGCGGTCAGCGAGGTAACCGGCCTGCCGGTGCAGCCCGTGCAGCTTGGCTCGAGCGTGTGGGTCATGGTCGTCGCCCTGGTGGCCTTTGTCACGTACCGGGAGTTTCTCGACTCTCCAGCCGGGGCTGCCCTGGCCGTCCTGCTGTTGATGATCCAGCCCGACTTTTTGTTCTACGTGTTGCGCGGCTCGCACGAGAGGAACACCTGGACCTTTGCGCTGCTCATGCTGTTCCTGTTGCTGCGCAGCCGGCGCTATGTGCAACAGGCGGCCAGAATGCTCGCCTACGTAGCGCTCTTTTACATCGCGTTCGCAGCCATGGCTGCCAGCAACCTGTACTTTGCCGCCACGTTCGCCAACGCCATCTTGATCGCCCTGCTGGCGGGCTGGGTGCTGGAGCGGCTGGGCCTGAAGGACCAGGAGCCCGGTGAGAAGAGGGCGGCGGTCATGCGCCGCCTGCTGCTTATCACCCTTGCCTGCTTGGCGCTCGTCTATATCTTGGTCAACTATGGCTACAGGCCGGCGTTGTCTGCCTACTACTACTTCTACTCGCTGGCCGACCGCATCGGCCTGGTGACACTGGGCGGCCAGCCTGTCGAGTCACCGGCGAGTTATGCCGTTGTCGGACAGACCTGGCGCAGCTCGGGTGTCTACCTGGCGTTGACCGGCCTCCAGTGGCTCATTGCCCTCGCCAGCCTCCTGGCCTGGGCCATCGAGCTCCCGCGGTTGCGAAAAGCACCTCCAAGACGCTGGCTGCTATGGCTGTTGTACGCCGCGTTTGGTGTCTTGATGGCCGTAGGACTGCTTGCCGACCTGGCCGGGTTTCTTAACGCCAACCTGCAGGTGCGGATGTTCACGCCTTTTGCCCTGTTCAGCAGCGCGTTGGCCGCCGGCTTGATCCGGCGGGGCTACACAGCCCTCGGGGCGCGCGGTCGCCGCCTCGCCGCGGTGGGGGCTACCGGCCTGATGATCTATGCCTCGCTGGCTGCCGCATTGAAGGTGAGCAACGACCCCGCAGTTGGTAACCTGTGGTTGTTCTATTCTCCCGCCGAGGTGGGCGCCGCGAAGTGGACCGGTAAACATGTGCAGCAGGAGATCTGGGTAGATACCTGGGATCACCTGGCGCACGCCCTCTCTTTCAGACAGGGGTACAATAACACAGGGGAATACCGTTGGGGCATCATGCCTTCGCCTGCCCCTTACACCCTGATCTCCGAACTGGCCCGCCTGCGAGCAAACCGGATAGGGCTGAGCCTGCCTTACACGCTCGATCAAAACCGGGTGTACGACAATGGATTGGTGCAGATCTATGACCGGCGCGCGTTCACGCCCTATGCACGGTAGGCCCACATGCCTTTGCCCTGTGGATCGTTCCCAACCGTGCCGGTCAGAGCGCGGCCGTCGATCTGAAGGATGCCTATGAAGACCAGCATCGTGCTCGTTTCCTACAACGGCGCCGGTTACCTCGACGAATGTCTCGCTTCTCTTCTGCAAGAAGCCGGCCGGGACGATGAGATCATCGTGGTTGACAACGCGTCCGGCGACGACAGCGCCCGCCTGGTGCTCGAGCGCTGGCCACAGGTCAGGCTGTTCTCCAACCGCACCAACCGAGGTTTTGCTGCGGGCTGCAACCAGGGGGCACGCCTGGCCTCTGGCGAGGTCCTGGTGTTTGTGAACCAGGACACCCGGGTGGCACCCGGCTGGCTGAAAGCGCTTGCCGCCGGCCTAAGTGAGGGAGACGGGGTGGCGCTCGCCACGTCGCAGGTGTTGGTCATGTCGCAGCCGGAGCGGATCCAGGCCTGCGGGCAGGAAGTGCACTATACCGGGCTCGTGTTCGGGCGGGGCTTTGGCGCGACGGCCGGCAGCCTCAGTGGTGCCGAGACGGTGGGCGCCGTGACCGGCTGCTCTTTCGCGGTGCGCCGCGACGTGTGGCAGGAGCTGGGTGGGCTCGACGAGGCGCTGTACATGTACTACGAGGAGACGGACCTGTGCTGGCGGGCCCGGCTGCGCGGCTACCGCTCCGTCTGCGTCCCCTGCTCGGTCGTCCATCACGACTACCGGCCGGCCCGGCCTGACTCGCTCCGCGCCTATTACTCCAGCCGCAACCGGCGCATCATGCTGCTCAAGAACTGGCGCTCGCCGACCTTGTTGCTGCTCGCGCCGGGCCTCCTGTTGGCCGAGGTGGCCGAGTGGGAGTTGGCCGTGCGACAGGGGTGGGCGGGGATCAAGGCCAAGCTGCGGGCCGACGTGTGGCTGGTGTGCCACCTCAGCCTCGTGACCCGGCTGCACGCTGCCGCGCAGGCAGGTCGCACCGTCTCCGACGCCGAGATCCTTGGCGAGCGGACTCGGGTGGTGCATCCCCAGGAGCTGGCAGTCGGCCCTCTGGGGCGGGTGTCTATGGCTCTCGGCAACGCGCTGTTCGCACTCAACCATCGCCTTGCTCAGCATCTCTGTCGCCTGGCAGGTTTGTGACCAACCCCTTCGAGATCCAGCTTGTCGTCCGCCAGTACAAGCAAAAGTTCGGCCTGGCCCGCTACACTGCGGCCATCCTGCGGGCCCTGGAAGGGGCAGGAACCCCCTACTCCCTGGTCTCGCCGCGGCACCCGAACCCTGTCAGGGCAGCTCATGCTTTGCTCGCTCCCTTGGGCCTGGACGCCCGAACGTTTTTCACGACCTACCCGGTGGCTGCCCCGATCAAGGCGGGCGCGCTCAAGCATCTGAGCACCCAGCAGATGGCGACCCTCCTGTGGACCAATGCTCACATCCACCCCGTCGTCGTCACGGTGCACGACATCGTGCCCTACCTCGTGCGCCACGATCCGGAGCAGAGCACCTTCCGCCATCCGTTTGACACCTGGTTTGACGGGCTGGCGATGCAGGGACTCAAGAAGGCCGATAGGCTGATCGCCATCTCCCAACACACGAAAGCGACCCTGATCGAGGCTCTTGGCTGCAGCGCAGAAAGGATCGACGTCGTCCTGTATGGCGTCGACCACAGCGTCTTCCGTCCGGTGCCCGTTTCACCCGGCTTTCGCGCGCGATATGGCCTCGACGATGGACACCGCTACGTGGTCTATGCCGGTGCGGAAAGCCCGAGGAAGAACCTTCCGCGCCTGCTCCGGGCCTTTGCCGCGCTGCACGCACGGCTGCCCGACGTCCGGTTTGTCAAGGTGGGCACGCCCGAGTACCTGCCCCAGTTCCGGCAGCTGCAGCAGCTCGTCGCCGACCTGGACCTGACGGATTGCGTCCGCTTCTTTGATCATCCGCCGGAAGCGGACCTGGTTGCTTTCTACAACGCGGCCGACGTGTTTGTCTTTCCCTCCCTCCACGAGGGTTTTGGCATGCCGCCACTGGAGGCCATGGCCTGTGGCGCGCCGGTAGTCTGCTCCGGCGCGGCCTCGCTGCCCGAAGTGGTGGGCGACGCCGCCCTCACGGTCGACCCCACCGCCGTCGAGGCCCTCGCCGAGGCCATGCAGCGTGTCCTGAGCGATGCCGGCTTGCGGGGAGACCTGCGCCGGCGCGGGCTGGAACGGGCGGCGGGCTTTAGCTGGGAGCGCTGCGCGCGCGAGACGGTGCAGGTCTACCACCGGGTGCTGGGCTGCTAGGCCAATGTGGCGATCAGCCTCTCTGGCGTCGCCGCCCTGCTGCTGTTTGGGATGAACCAGCAGATGGGTGTTGCCCTGGCGTCACTGGCATACTACTCCGGCCCGGTTAGGTCAACGAATCGGAAACGAATCGGCGCGTGCGCTATTCGTTGATTCGTTGGCCGAAGGCATTCGTTGACAGCTTTCACCCAGCGCCCCACCGCGCACCCGCGCTCGATAGATCCCGGGCCGGCTGCCTCAGTTATGTATTAATTCCGAAATATAGTTCGGATAGTCTTGACAGGACGCAAAACCCATGGTATGGCGGGGGAACAATGAACGCATGGACAGATAGCCGGGAAGAGATGGGAGACCTCCGAGGTTTTCAAAACCCCGAAGGTCTCGATGGAGCGAGGCGACGGCCATGACCGTCGACGACGAACTGCAGCGTGAACACGAGCTGGCCGAGCTGATCCAGGCCGGCAAGGTCGTCAAGGGCCCCAAGGACGGCCGCTTCGTCCCCTAGCCCCTGGCAGGTCCGGTACTACCCCCCATAGCGGGTAAACAACACAAACATACAACCTTCCGCGCTCCCAGTCGCCAACCTGCAGTACCGCAAAGGCGCTGGGTCGTCCTCTATGCGCCTGTCTCTCTGCTTGCCGGATCCGCGCCGGTTTCATCAGCAGCCGCGCCCCTCGTTCACCACCCGCTCCTTCGTTTTGCACCCTTTTGCACCCAGGATTGCACCTCCTTGGCGCTAGCGCCGGGCGCCGGACCAGGGTACAATCCAGGGTACAGTGGGCGAGGCGTTTGCCTCGTGATCCACCGCGAACTATCCATGGGAGGCTGAGATGCCAGGACTAGTCCGAGGGATGGCCAGGACTGCTGCCGTGGTCGGCACGGCGACTGCCACGCGCAATGCAGTGAACCGCCGCCAGGCCGACAAGAACGCGCAGGCGTACGCCGACGCCGCGAATGCGGCCTATGCCCAGGAGAGCCCGCCGCCGCAGTATGCTCCGCCGCTGCCGACACCCGAGCAGTATTACGCGCCGCCGTACGACCAGAACTACCGGGCAGCACTGCCGCCGCAGTACTTTGCCCCGGCGGCTCGGCAGTACTATGCACCGCCGCCGCCCGCAGCGCCTACTCCAGAAGAAGATGTCATCACCCAGCTTGAGCGCCTTGGCGCGCTTAAAGCCCACGGACTCCTTACCGAGGAAGAGTTCGCTGCGGCCAAACAGGGACTGCTGGCGGGCGGAGGCCTGGCGCCCGATTGACCCGAAAAAGGCCAAAGCGATCTTGACCGGCCTGTTGGCCGCCGGGCCGGCCACTCTCATCCGCCGCGACTCGGGCCAATGAAGCCGTCAGTCTCTACCCTGGACCTTCGCCCAGGCTGACTCCCTGGTTGCTGTCCTGGCTTTTACCCCGGCCCTGGAAACCGGCTTGCCCCCCGGGCGAATTCCAACCGCCGTCGCCGGCTTGTCGGAGCGGAGAGATGGTGGATTACCCCGTGATCGACGCAAGGGGCGCCATCGGACGGCGACTGCGCACGTGACAGATCGCCAGATCTGTGCTAAGATCCGGCCGCCGCACATAGGCGCCTGCCCCGCGGGCAGGGCAGCAGGGAAACAGGATGTGACATTGAGCATGCGTCGTCATCGTACCCGCAGGCAACACCGTGAGCTGTGACGGTCTGTCCGACGCGGAGCTCCTCGTCCAGGAGGGCATCGAGGCCGCCTGGGACGGCGAGCACGCGCGCGCCCGCGACCTGCTCAGCCTGGCCGTCAGCCTCGACAGGGCCCACGCCCGGGGCTGGCTGTGGCTCAGCAGCGCGGTGGAGGGCCTGGCGGGCAAGGAGCTGTGCCTCGAGCGGGTGCTGGCCCTGCAGCCGGACAACGACGTCGCCCGGCGAGAGCTGCAGCGGGTGCAGAGCCAGGCGCGCCTGCAGGCCCAGGCCCTTCCCGCGGGCGGGCCGGCCGCCCCGTCCGGCTCGGCCGCGCGCGCCACGGAGGAGCTCGCGCCGGCAGGTGCAGGCTGCCCAGGGTGCGCGCCGGAGGCCGCCGGGGTGGGTGGCCGCGTGCCGGCCGCGGCGCGCCGGGGGGACACCCAGCCCGCGGCACACCGGCCGTCGCGGCGGGAACCCGCGGCCCGGGCACAGCCCGGCGTCCGCAGCGAGTTCGCCCTCATCGCCCTCCTCGGCCTGGTGCTGCTGGCCCTCATCACCCTGGGAGCAGACGGTCTGCCCGGGCCACTGTCGCTGCTGCGCGTGCCCCTGGGGCTGGCCTTTGTGCTGTTCGTGCCCGGCTACGCGCTGCAGGCGGCGCTCTTTCCCCGGCAGGCGGACCTCGACGGGCCGGAACGCCTGGCCCTGTCCTGCGGGCTGAGCGTGGCCCTGGTACCGCTCCTGGCGCTCATCCTGGACCGGCTGCCGTGGGGCGTTCGCCTGTGGCCCATCGTCGCCGCCGAGGCGCTCGTCATCGCCGCCTGTTCTGCCGTGGCGCTCCTGCGGCGGCAGCGGCTGGCCGCCCAGGGAGGGCCCGCGCCGGCCAAGTCCGAGGCGCGAGGCCGGTGGCCGGGGCACGACCGCGCCGCCCGGATCGTGTACGCGGTCCTGGCCGCGGCCTTGCTCCTCGCCGCCGTCTCGGGCGCGGCCATCGTCCTCGTGCCCAGGCCGGCCGCGCTGTTCACCGAGTTCTACCTGCTCGGGCCCGCGGGCCTGGCTGAAGGCTATTCCAGGCAGGCCACCCCCGGCGAGCCACTGGCCGTCACCGCCGGCATCGCGAACCGCGAAGGGCAGGCGGCCGAGTACCGCATCGAGGTGCAGGTGGCGAGCGAGACCGCCGGCAGCGTGGGGCCGGTCACGCTCCAGGACGGCGCGGTGTGGGAGGCGCCCGTCGCCTACGCGCTGCCCCGCGCCGGCCACGACCAACAGGTCGAATTCCTGCTCTACCGCGACGGCGCGCCGGAGCCCTACCGCTGCCTGCGGCTGTGGATTGACGTCACCGGTGGGGGCCGGCCATGAGTGGCGCCGGGCAACCGGTTGAGACCTGGTTCCGGGAGGGCGTGGCCGCCGCCCGCTCCGGACGGCGCGCTCGGGCGCGAGACCTCTTCCGGCGCGTTGTCCAGGTCGACGAGGAGCACTGCCAGGCCTGGTTGTGGCTGGCCGGCGTGGCCGACGGCGAGGAGCAGCAGGCCTGCGTGGCCCGGGTACAGGCTCTCAGCGGCGACCATCGGCCCGCCGCCTGGTCGTCCGGGACCGAGCTGTTGGGTCCTGCCCGGCCGCAGGCCGCCGGCCGAGAGGCGCGCGCGCCCGAGAGGCAGGCTGCCGGCCGGCTCCTGGAGGCAATCTGGCCGGCCCTGGCCGCGCTGGGCATTCTGAGCGGCATCGCCCTGGCCGAGCTCATGGCCACCCTGGTGGACCCACGCCTGGGGCTTGGGCTTCACTGCCTGATCCTGGTCTTGCTGTTGGTGGAGGTCGCCCTGGCCGAGGCCGGGGCCCTGCAGGACTTGTTCCTGGCCCTGACCCTTGTGCCGCTCATCCGCATTTTAAGCCTGTCGCTGCCGCTGGCCCATGTCCCCATCCTGTACTGGTACCCCATCATCGGCGTGCCGCTCTTGGCCGCCGTGTGGGTCGCGGCCCGGAGCCTGGGCTATTCCTGGCGGGCGCTGGGCCTGACCCTGCGTGGCTGGCCGCTGCAGTTGGCAGTGGGCCTCAGCGGCCTGGCTTTGGGGGTGGTCGAGTACGCCATCCTGCGCCCCCCGCCCCTGACGCCGGCGCCGGCCTGGGCGCACGCCTGGCTGCCGGCGCTGATCCTGTTGGTCTGCACCGGCTTGCTCGAGGAGATGGTCTTTCGTGGCCTGCTGCAGTACGCAGCGGCCGAGGCTTTGGGCCGTTGGGGGATGCCCTACGTGGCCCTGCTTTTTGCCGTAATGCACACCGGCTATCGATCGCCCTTGAATGCGGCCTTTGTCCTGGCCGTAGGGCTCTTTTTTGGCGCCGTGGTGCAGCGCACCAGGTCACTCCTGGGAGTGGCTATGGCCCACGGGCTGACGAACATCGTACTCTTCCTGGTCATGCCCTTGGTGGCGGGCTAGGCAGCGGCAACGGCGCATGGAGAAACGAACGGCCGGGTCGATCCGTTTCCTTCCGCAAGCGTTTTTTCGCAACCGGCTATTGTCTGGAGCAGAAAGGAGAGGGCGGAAGCCATCTAGCGCAGGAATTCGAGCACCCTGGCTGCGGCAATCACGAGAAAGGCAAGCAGCAAGGGCACGATCGCGACGTTCAGCGCTCTGTTGAGCGCCTGCAAGCGCGGGTTCTCGCTGACGACCTCCTTGGAGATCAACATGCCGGCCAGCAGCGCGATGGTCAGAAAGCTCAACCCGCCGAGGACGGCGACCGAAACCGTCATCAGCGTGGCGACGGTCGTTGTTGTCACTGTGGAAACCATCCCTAGCCTCCTGGGGGGTACAAGCACACTTGCCTGCTGATATTCTATCACACCGCAAGCTCTATGTCAATGGCCCGCTGCGCTGGCTGGCGGCGCACGAGCTGCTGTGCCTGTTGCTCGCTCCCCTGTTCCTGTTCCCCGGCCCCTGGACGGCGGTGGCGGCTGCCGCTGTCGTGCTGCTCTGGGTTGCCCGCCTGCTGACAACGGGTCACCTCACCCTACCCACGCCGATGGACGGGGCCCTGGTGCTCCTGGTGGTGACGGCGCTGATCGGCCGGGCTGTCTCGGTCGATGCGGCCATGAGCCAGGCCAAATTCTGGGGGATCTTTTATCAGGTGGCCCTCTTTTACGCCGTGGTCAATGGTCTGCGGGGCCGGCAGCAGATCCTGCGTTTCACCGGCCTGCTCCTGGGGCTCATCATCGTCGTGGCGGCACTCAGCCTGGTCGGCACCGACTGGGAGTCGGCGAGGATGCTCGACCTGCCGGCCCTCTACGAGCGGCTGCCGCGCCTGGTGCGCGGGCTGCCGGGCAGTGGCGTGCCCGTGGCCAGCGACCTGTTCCACCCCCGCGAGGTGGGCGCCACCCTGGCCTTGCTGTTGCCCGTCCCGGTGGCCTTGTTGCTCTTTGGCCGGAACGGTCCTCTGCGCTGGCTGTCGCTCCTGGCCATCGTCGCCTGCGCCTTGCCGTTGCTGCTTTCGGAATCGCTCCAGGCCGGGCTGGGGCTGGCCGTGGCCCTGTGTTTGCTGGCCGCGTGGCGCAGCCGCCGGTTCCTCCTGGCCCTCCCGGCCGGCCTGATCGCCCTGGCCGGCGCCGTCCTGGCCTACGGGCCGCAGCGCGCCGCGACGAGCTTGCTGTCCATGGATCACCTCCTGGGCGTCGCCGTCGTCCTGCGGTGGGATATCTGGAGCCGGGCGTGGGCCATGGTCCGCGACATGCCCTTGACCGGCGTGGGTCTCAACACCTACCCGCTGGTGCAGACCCACTTCTATCCCGGAGTCCTTCTCGGGCCCGAGCCGCATGCCCACAGCCTTTTCCTCCAGACCGCCGTGGACCTGGGCTGGCCGGGCGTGCTGGCGCTGCTGTGGCTGCTCGTGGCCTTCTATGTGACTGCCATCCGCGCCCAGCGCCTCACTGCCGACCGCGACCTGCAGGTTCTGCTGCTGGGGCTGGCGACAGGTGTGACGGCCTACGTGCTGCACGGCCTGGTGGACACGGTGACGCTCGGTGCCAAGCCCGTGGCGGCACTCTTTGTCATGTTCGGGCTGGCGGCTGCCGTCTATCACCTGGCACGCTGTCAGCAGCCGGTGGGCCCCCAAGCCGAGTCCACTCCCGCGCGCGTGCCGCGCCGCGCCTTGAGGCGGGGGCTGGTGCTGGGCCTGCTCGTCGTGGCCAGCCTGGCGCTGCCGCTGCTAACGAACCCCGCCGCGCCGCTGGTAAACGCCGGCATGGTGCGGGCGCACAAAGCACTGTTGGCGGCGCGGACGACGGGCCGGCCCCCGTCTCAGGACATCGAGGCGGCACTGACAACCCTGCGGCGGGCGGCGGACCGGGCGCCCGAGAACGTCTACGTTCAGGAGCGGCTGGGCAGCCTGTACGCCTGGCAGGGCGACTACGGGGCGGCCCTGGCGGCGATCGAGCGCCGCGTGGCCCTCGACGGAGGCGGACGCGAGCCCCTGGCGCGCTACGCGGCCTTCGAGGTGGCCCGCCGTGCTCTCGAGCCGGAGGGCCAGGCCGGCCCGGCCCCGTGGGAGGACCTGTTGTGGGTCTATGGCCAGTGGAACAGGCGCTATCCACAGCGGGCCGAAGGCTACGTCCTCCAGGCGGTGGTCTGGGCCGAACACAAGGGCGACGCGGCGCGTGCCAGGGCACTGTTGCGGGCAGGCCTCGACGCCGGGGCCGAGCCGGCCGGCCTGCTCGCCTACTATGCGTCAGTGCTGGGGTCCGGCCGGTGACGCGGTCGACGGTGGGGTTGGGGAGCCATGCAATCCTGGTTTGAGACGCTGAGACAGGGCCTGGCCCGCCGGCCGGCGGACGACCGGCTGGCCGGCGAGGGCCGCGCGGGCCGGGCGCGGGCGGACCTCCGCAACCTGAAGCCCTTCCTGGCCCGGCACTGGCGCAAGGGCCTGCTGGGGGCACTCCTCGTCGTCGCCTGGTCGCTGCTCAGCCTGCCGGCACCGCTCATCACCCGCTACCTGATCGACGACGTCATCCTGGCCGGCCAGCTCGAGCTGCTGCTGGGCGGGGTGCTGCTCTTTGCCGGAGTCAAGGGGCTGGCGCTGCTCGCCGACCTGCTGCAGCAGTTCTACTTTGCCCGCTTTGAGCAAGAGATCCTGCTCGACATCCAGCAGGACCTGCTGAGCCGGACGCTGCGCTTCCCGAAGTCGTTCTTTGACGAGCAGGAGGTGGGCTACCTCATGTCGCGCCTGTCGTCGGACGTTGCCGGGCTGCGCTGGTTCTTTTCCAGCACGCTGGTGCACGTCGCCGGCAGCGCCCTGCGCCTCGTGGGCGGGGTGGTGCTCCTCTTCTACCTGGAATGGCGGCTGGCTCTGGCCGCGGTCGTCCTGCTGCCCGGGCTGGTGGTCGCCGTGCGCTATTTCTCGAGCAGGATCCGTGTCCTGAGCCGCCAGGGGATGGAACAGGGAGCCGAGGTCTCGCGGCGCATGCAGGAATCGCTTTCGGCGGCGGCGCTCATCAAAGCCTTTGGCTCCGAGGGCCGCGAGGTGGATCGCATCATGGCGGAGCAGCGGCAGGCGTTCCAGATCTCGCTGGAGCAGGTGGCAGTCGGCTCTGCCGCCCGCTTGAGCATCGGGACGATTGCCGACGTGGCGCGGCTCGTGGTCCTGCTGGCCGGGGGATATTTGGTGATCCTCGGGCAGTGGACGCTGGGCTCGCTGCTCGCCTTCCAGTCATACGTGGGCTACGTCTACGAGCCGGCGACGTACCTGGCCGGCGCGAGCCTCCAGCTGCAGAATGCGCTGGCCGCATTGGAGCGCATCTCGGCGCTGTACGACATCGTGCCCGAAGAGACGGGCAGCGGCTTGCCGGTGGAAAAGCTGCGGGGCGAAGTCGAGCTGCGGCAGGTGTCCTTTGCCTACAGCGGCAGCGAGCCGGTGCTGGAGGACGTGTCGTGCCACGTGCAGCCCGGCGAGCGGGTGGCGCTCGTCGGCCCCAGTGGCGTGGGCAAAACGACGCTGGTCAGCCTGCTCCTGCGCTTCTACCAGCCGACCCAGGGCGAGATCTGGTTCGACGGCCGGCCGGCAGCGGCGTACGAGCTGGCCTCGCTGCGGCAGCGCATCGGCTACGTCGCGCAGGGCACCCTCTTGCTGTCGGGGACGGTGGCCGAGAACCTGCGCTATGGCAGCCCGGGGGCCAGCCACGAGGAGGTCGTCCGTGCCGCGAGGGTGGCCGGCATCCACGACTTGATCGCGGGCCTGCCCCAGGGCTACGATTCGCCGGTGGGTGAGCGCGGCGTCAGACTGTCAGAGGGGCAGAGGCAGCGGCTGGCGATCGCCCGGGCGCTCATCAAGGACCCGGATATCCTGGTGCTCGACGAGCCGACCTCGGCGCTCGACAGCGTGGTGGAGCGCTCGATCATGGACGAGCTACCGGCCATGGTCCGCGACAAGACGCTGTTCGTCGTGGCCCATCGCCTGGCGACGGTGCAGGATTCGGACCGCATCCTACTGCTGAACGAGAAGCGGCTGGTGGCTGTCGGCACGCACGCACAGCTGCTGGAGGAAAACGAGTACTACCGATCTCTGGTCGCGAACCAGCAGATCCTCGTGCCTTCTCGATAGCCGGAGACTTCCCGCCGGCGGACGCGGACTAGGGCGGCAGCTATATCGTGAGGGTCCAGGGATATTGCTACCGCAGGTGCCTGCCGGTGGCGCTCAACTGAGCCGAGATCCAGGCGGTGCAGATGATCCTGGCCGCGGTCAGGCTCGGGGCCGGCTTCTGCGCCACAGGACCCAGGCCGCCGCGAGCGCCACGGCCACGACGGCGGCCGCGGCGAGCACCGGCCAATTCGTGGTTGCCGGGTGCGGTGGTGGCATCTCGGGCGGAGTGGCCTGGGGGAGCGCAGGCGCATCGCCGCGAGGGGCGGACGCCACCGGGACCTGGCCGGCATTTTCCGGCCCAAGCACCTCCTGGCCCGTCTCCACGCCGTTGGCTCTCAGGAGAAAGGCCGTGACCTGCCACGCTTGCTCCTCCGTCAGGACACCCGGATCCTCCCACGGCATGCGCTCACTGATGTAGGCGTAGAGAGCGGCTGCCGTCTGGTAGCGGGCCACGACGCTCTCGCCGACGACGGGCGGCACGTAGCGTACCAACTCAAAGCCACCTGGCGGATGGTTGGTCCCGTGACACTTGGGCTGCCAGCAGTTCTGGTCGCCCTCGGGCCAGATGGCCCGGAACTCGTCCGTCAGACCCTGGCCCCGGTCGCCGTGGCAGGGCATGCAGTACTGGTAGTAGACCGTGGCGCCCAGGTCAGCCTGGCTCGGCTCGGCGGGCATGACGGGGGCCGCCAGCCGGTCCTCCGTGGGCGTGGGCTCGGGATCCTGGGCAAACGCGGCGGGCTCTACGCGCACTGTGAGCCACAACAGCGCCAGGCAGGCCGCCGCCCCGAGCCAGCGACGCCTGCTTTCCCTCTCGTCCGTTGGTTCCATGCGTGCCTCGCTTTCCCCGGTGGGCCGCGTTATGCAGAGGTGCGGCTTGCCTACCCCCGCAGATAACCCCCACCGGCCCCGCTGTCAAAAGTGCCCTCTCGGGATCGTTCCCGCGGCCCCTCCGCAGCGAGGGGGTGAAAGAGAAGCTCGCCTCTCAGTGCATGGGCGTCACCGGCCGTCACCGCTGTGCTGCCGCCGTGCTCGGCCCCTTCTACATGGCCATGATGTTTGAGAGCCGGGCCGGCTAGACAATGCCGGCGGCTCGCAGCCGAGCCACACCGTCCCCGTCGTAGCCAAGCTCCCCGAGCAGGTCCGCAGTGTCGTGGCCCAGGGCCGGCGCCGCGAGGGTGTCCGAGCCCGGTATCTCGGGTGTAAGGCGCACGGGCGGCAGCAGCACGCCGTCGACGAGCATGCCCAGGGCCTGGACGGGCTCCGAGGCGAGCGCCTCGCCCAGGTCCAGGACCGGCTCGCAGCAGGCGTCCACCCCGTGAAAGACCGCGGCCCACTCCTGGCGCGTCCGCCCGCGGAACAGGTCGCACAGGGCATCGTACGCCGGCTCGCCGGCGACGGCCGGCGCCATGGCCTGGTCCGCCAGATCCATCCGCCCCACCGCGCCGCAAAATGCCAGCCAGAATTCGGGCTCCAGGGCCGAGAGGCTCATGTATCCGCCGTCGGCGGCCTGGTACAGGTTATAGCTCACCCGTCCGCCCGTCAGGTCGCCTGCCCCGCGCGCCACCGGCTCGTGGCCCATCAGGCTGGCCAGGGGCAGGGGCAGGCAGGACAGGCTGCCGCCCAGCAGCGAGGCCTCGACACGCCGCCCGCGGCCGGTCTGCTCCCGGGCCAGGAGGGCACCGAGGATGCCGATGGCCGCCCACAACGCGCCCGTGAGGTCGGCCAGGGGTGCCCCGGGGATGGCAGGCGGGCCGTGGCGGGGGCCGGTCAAGTCCAGCAGCCCGGCCAAGCCGATGTAGTTCAGGTCGTGCCCGGCCCGCTCCCGGTAGGGCCCGGCCGAGCCATAGCCGGTCAGCGAGCAGTAGACCAGGCGCTCGTTGGCCGGGGCGAGGGTCTCGTAGCCGAGGCCCAGGCGCTCCATGACCCCCGGCCGGAAGCTCTCGAGGAGGACGTCAGCACCTTGCGCCAGCCGCAGCAAGATGGACCGTCCCTCGTCCGCTTTCAGGTTGAGCGTCAGGCTCTTCTTGCCCCGGTTCAGAGTCCGGAAGGCGAGGCTTTCCCCGGTCGCCTGGTCGACGGGCGGCACGAAGCGCACCCAGTCACCGCCTCCGGGCCGCTCGATCTTGATCACCTCGGCTCCCAGGCCGGCCAGGATGGTGCCGCAGTAAGGACCAGGAAAGAGGAGAGACAGGTCGAGGACGCGCATCGTTCAGAGTTCCTGCCAGGTGCGGGTGGTGGGGTCGAATCGCTCCAGGGCGCCGTTTTCCAGGTGATAGACCCAGCCGTGGAGGGCCAGGGTGCCCCGGCGCTCGGCGTCGCGCACGGCGTCGTAGGAACGCAGGTGCTCCAGCTGCAGCAGAACGTTCTCCCGTACGGTGGCCAGGGGCCGCTCCTCGGCGGGCAGGCCGCCGGCCTGAACCATGGTCTGGGCCGGCCGGGCGTTCTCGATCCAGCGGGCGACGTGGTACTCGCGGAGCGCGTCGGGCGGGTAGTCCAGTGCCTTGAGACCACCGCAATCGGTGTGACCCAAGACCAGCAGGTGCTCCACGCCCAGATGCAGGACGGCGTACTCGGCGGCGGCTCCCGGCCCTGCCTCGCCCAGGCCAAAGGGCGGCACGATGTTGGCCACATTGCGCAAGACGAACATTTCACCCGGGTCGGCGCTAAGGATCAGCTCGGGCACCACGCGCGAGTCGGAGCAGGTGATCAAGACCACCTTGGGCGACTGGCCCTGCGCAGCCAGAGCCTCGTACAGTGCCCGGTTCTCTTCGAAAACCTGTCTCGACCGGCGAGCGCCGGCCAGGAGCTTTTCTGTGGGCATCCCTTCTCCTCCCTTGGCCACGCCGGTCAGCGGCGACGCGGCCCACAGCTCGTGCTGTCTCGCCCCATCAGGGGTGGTCTTTTCCAGGCGCAGGCCTGGCCCGCAGCAGCTCTTGCGCCGCGCCGTAGGGGTCGAGCTCCCGGGCTACAATGCGGTCCACGAGGGCGCGCAGCCCATCCGCGCGGCTCGCGGCCAGCACTGCGCGCAGCGCCTCCTGTTGAATGATGGTCTCCAGCTCGGCGGCGGCCCGCTCCCGTTCGCGGGCAGCGAGCCGGCCCGATTGCTCGAGGTAGGTGCGGTGGGCCAGGATGGCCGCTGCCAGCTCGGGAATACCCTCGCCGCGGGTTGCTACGGTCTTCTGGATGGGCGGCCGCCACGCCTGTCGCGGCGCTTCGCCGGTTGGGGGCCGTCCGCCCTCCGCCGTGTGCTGCTCCCGCGCTCCCCGGACAACCTCCATCAACCGCCCATGGTGCATGACGCTCCCCGCGCTGCCCGTGTCCAGATCGAGCATCATGCGCAGCGCCATGACAGCGTGGTCGGCGCCCTCCTGGTCGGCCTTGTTCACGGCAAAGACATCGGCGATCTCCAGGATGCCCGCCTTGATGGCCTGCACGTCGTCGCCGAGCCCGGGAACCTCGACCACGACCGTCGTGTGTGCCGTGCGGGCGATGTCCACCTCGGCCTGCCCGGCACCGACCGTCTCGACGACCACCAGGTCATAGCCCGCAGCGTCCAGCACCTTGACCGCGTCGGCCGTTGCCCAGGCCAGGCCACCCAAGTTGCCGCGGCTGGCCATGCTGCGGATGAAAATGCCGGCGTCGCCGGACAGGTCCCGCATGCGGATGCGATCGCCCAGGATGGCCCCGCCCGAGAAGGGGCTGGTGGGATCGACGGCAATAATGCCCACCGTCCGCCCGGGAGGCTCGCCCTCGTGCCTCAAGTGGAGGGCCAGGGCGTTCACCAGCGTGCTTTTGCCGCTGCCCGGCGGCCCGGTGACACCCACGATGTGCGCCCGGCCGGTGTGGGGATGGAGGGCGGCGAGCAGCTCGTGGGCTTGTGCGCCCCCATCTTCGACGCGGCTGATGGCTTGAGCCACGGCCCTGCGCCTGCCGGCCAGCACGCCTTCTACGAGCTCGCGCACGCTCCGGCCTGCCCCCGCGACTGATCGTGGTCCTTGCCGGCCGCTCACGCCACGTGCTCGCGGATATAGTCCACGATGACGTCGGTTGGGGTCCCGGGGCCAAAGACGCCGCGGATGCCCATCGCCTGCAGCTGCGCAATGTCGTCGTCGGGGATGATGCCGCCCACGACGACGAGGACATCCTCCATATCGTTCTCGCGCAGCAGCTCCAGTACCCGGGGAAACAGAGCCAGGTGTGCCCCCGACAGGATAGACATGCCGACGACGTCCACGTCCTCCTGGACCGCTGCCTCGGCGATCATCTCGGGGGTCTGGCGGATGCCGGTATAGACCACTTCCATGCCGGCGTCGCGCAGCGCCCGGGCAATGACCTTTGCCCCCCGGTCGTGGCCGTCGAGCCCCGGCTTGGCAACCAAAACCCGTATTTTTCTCTCTGACACAGGCTCCTCCTTTTCTCCGCCGGACCTCAAGACGGGGACGGGCCCTCCTGCCGGCCGCGGTCCGGCGTCTCACGCCGACCTATGATGCGCACAACCGATACCTGCAGTCTCATCCCGACCTAAACCGGGGCCATAACCATCCGCTCGCGCAGGCGCTTGACCATGAGCTCCTCTTGACCGTGGAGCCACTCCTCCAGGACCTCGCGCCAGATGCGGTGCAGCTCACCCAGGTGTTTGTGCTCGTAGCCCTGCTCCTGGAGAAAGCCGCGCACCTGATCCGCGGTCCAGGCGGGGAGCACCACGGCGTTCGCCTCGCACATCAGGGCCCCGGCCTCAGCCTCGACGGCCTGCAGCAGCCGGCCACCCGCACGTTCCAGGTAGCCGGCGGGCGCCACGTGGAACAGGTCGGTGACGCACACCAGGTTCTCAACCTGCCAGGCGACCACCCCCACCATCCGGCTTTCGGCGGTCGCCACCCACAGAGCCTTGCTAAAGAGCCAATCGGTGGCCTTGGCCTCGTCCACGGCCAGGCACGAATGGCTTGAGCTTTCCACGACTGCGGCGATGGCTGCCAGGTCCTGACGACCTGCACGCCGCACCTGGATTTCCTCGTCGGCCACCTGCTAATCCCCCTCGTCGCCGCCCGGCAGCTGCTCCCAGGCCTCCCTGACCTGGGCGCGCAGTTGGGCCAGATTTCCGTCGTTGACCAGAACCCGGCCGGCGAGGGCCGCCTTTTCTGCCTGGGGAGGCTGGGCGTCGACGCGCAGGGCTGCCTCGTCGCGAGTCAGCCCACGGCGCTGCACCAGGCGCTCGATCTGGGTCTCGCGCGGGGCTGTGACGACCCACAAGCAGTCATAGGCGCGGTGCATGCCCGCCTCGATGAGCTTGATGGCCTCCACGACGACCACGCGCGCTTCGGCCGCGGCAATGCGCTCCGCGACCTCCGAGATGACCGCCGGATGGACGGCGGCCTCCAGGCGGGCCAGGGCCGCCGCATCGCGAAAGACGACGTCACCCAGCTTGCGGCGGTCGATGGTGCCATCGGCAGCGATGATCTCCGGGCCGAAGGCTTCGAGCACGGCGTCAAAGGCCGGGCCACCGGGCTCCATGACCTCGTGGGCCACCCGGTCGGCGTCGATGACGGCCGCTCCCAGCTCCTCGAGCATGCGCCCCACGACGCTCTTGCCCGTGGCGATATTGCCCGTCAGGCCGACCAGGGTGCGCCGCGGCATCATCCCGCCAGCTCGGCCCACAGGTCCAGGCGCTCCCGGAGCTCGGCCTCGATCTCGCCGTACAGCGTGCCCAGCTCATAGACGCGCAGCGCCTCTTGCCTGGCGCTGGCCTCACCGATCTCGTCCTGGAGCGCCTGCACCTGGTGCTCAAGGCGCTGGATCTCGGCCTCCAGATCGGCGACCTGCTGCCGGCGTGCCTCCTCCTCACGGCGCGCGCGCTGATTCTCGCGGCGGGCCTGCCGCCCGTCGGTGGCGCGCTTGTCCTTGGGTTCCTCGGGGATGGGTTCCGGGTTCTCCCTGGCGCGGAGCGCCTGGTACTCGGCCCACGGACCCTCGAACACCTCCAGCGCCCGCTGCCCCTCGTCGATGAGCCACAGCTGGCTGGCCAGCCGGTCGACCAGGTAGCGGTCGTGGGTCACCAGCAGGATGGTCCCGGAGTACTCGTCCAGGACGTCTTCCAGGATCTCCTGGCTGGCAATGTCCAGGTGGTTCGTGGGCTCGTCGAGGAGCAGGAAGTTGGCCCGCTCCAGGACGAGGCGGGCCAGCGCCACCCGGCTGCGCTCGCCGCCCGAGAGGTCGCCAATCCGCTTGAAGACATCGTCGCCGCGGAAGAGAAAGCGCGCCAGGAAGTTCCGCGCCTCGGCCAGGGGCAGGTTCTTGACCTCGAGTATGGCGTCCAGGGGGCTCTTTTCGGGATCAAGGTCGCTGTGTACCTGGGCAAAATAGCCGATCTTCAGGCTGGAACCCAGGCGGGCGTGGCCGGCCAGGGGGGTCACCTGTCCCAGCAGGGTCTTGAGCAGGGTCGTCTTGCCCGATCCGTTGGGGCCCAAGAGGGCGACGCACTCGCCCCGGCGCAGGTCCAGGTCGGGGCAGTAGAAGAGGGGGTCCTCCCGCTCGTAGCCCACCACCAGGTCCTGGGTCCAGAGCACCTTGTCGCCGCTGCGCAGGGGGGCCTGGAAGCGCAGGCTGATGGTCCGCTCCTCCCGCGGGCGTTCCAGGAGCTCCTCCTCCTTGAAGCGCTCCAGCCTCTTCAGGCGGCCCTTGGCTTGCCTGTGGAGCTGCCCGGCCATGTTGCGCTTGATGTACTCCTCTTGCCTGGCGACCATCTCCTGCTGGGCCTGGTATTCCTTTGCCAGGCGCTCGTGGCGCTCGACGCGCTGCTGCACGTAGTGGCTATAGTTCCCGCTGTAGACCTCGATCTGTCCAAAGGCCAGCTCCCACACCTTGCGTGCCACGCGGTCCATGAAGTAGCGATCGTGGGCCACCAGGATGACCGTGCCCTCCCAGCTGTTCAGATAGCCCTCCAGCCATTCAATCGCCTGGAGGTCCAGGTGGTTGGTGGGCTCGTCGAGGAGGAGAAGGTCGGGCGACTCCAGGAGCAAGCGGGCCAGGGAGGCGCGCGTCTTTTGCCCGCCGCTCAGGTGGGCCAGGGGGATCTCGTGTTCCTCGGGCGGAAACCCGAGCCCCATGAGCACGTGGCGCGCCCGGTCGTGGTAGCTGTAGCCGCCCTCGGCCTCAAAGCGCTCGCGGAGGGGTGCGTAAGCCTCCAGCGCCTCCTCAGCACTTGCCGGATCGGCCATCCGGGTCTCCAGGTCATGGAGCCGGGCCTCCAGGGCCCGCAGGGACTCGAAGGCGGTCATGATCGCTTGCCACAGCGAGCCGTCGCCCTCCAGGCTGGCGCCCTGGGGCAGGTAGCCGATGCGCAGCCCCCGGGCACGGTGCACCCGGCCGCTCGTCGGCGGCTCCAGCCCCGCCAGGATGCGCAGCAGCGTGGTTTTGCCCGTGCCATTGGCGCCGACAAGGGCGATGCGATCGCCGCGTGCCACGCTGCATGACAGGTCCCAGAACACGTCTTGGGGGCCAAAGGATTTGGCAAGTTGTTCCGCAATCAGGACAGACATCGAATCCGTTCTCCAATCGAGGACAATTATACCATACGCAGCGGGGCGAACAAACTTCTGGCGGGGGGTAAGTTGGGGAACGGTCAAGACAGGCAGGGCACCTACCACCCGACGACAGTCGTCATAGCCGGGTGGTCGGATTCAGGGGTAACCACAACCTCCGAGTCCAGCACCTTCGTGCCCGGGGAGACAAATATATGGTCAATTCTGTCGGTGGGATCGATCCCCTGGCTCTCGTTTCCCTGGGGCCACTTTAGCAGCCACGAATCGTCCAGCACGCCGGTCGTCAGCCGGTACTGCTCGCTGTCCGGCCGGAAGTTGAAATCGCCGAGGAGAATGACGTTTTCCTTGCCCGCCACTTCCTGGAGGATCGCTTCCTGCTGGACCATGGGCCCCCCATTTCCCAGGTGGGTCACGAACACCGTGAACGTTTCGCCTGCGACCGTGACCTCGGCCTCGATGGCCGCCGTCTGCTCACCTGCGCTGTACATGTAGAATGTTCTGGGGTTCTCGATGGGGACCCGGGACAGGAGGGCAATGCCAAAGGTGCCGGGCACCGTCTTTGGCCCGTAGTAGGAGTGCATGTCCAAGCGGTCGGCAAAGTAGCGCACCACGTCGGCGTTCCCCCCGGCGATGCGGGCCGTGTCCGATTCCTGCAAGCCCACGATATCTGCATCCACCTGGCGGATGACCTCAAGCTGCCCATCATAGTTCTTGAGCCCGGCCTCGGAGTATCCCTGCTGGATGTTGTAGGTCAATATCCGCAGGGACGCCGGGGAGGGTGGGAAGGCAGGCGGCCTGGCCGCCGTCAGAAGCGCGCCGGCGACTGTCGCCACTGCGGCCAGAACCAGCAGCGCGGGAAAAACCTTGCCGGGCTTTAACCTGGTTGCCGCCCGGGCCAGGCTGAACGATCCGCGGCCAACGAGCAGCACCGGCAGCGCCAGGACGATGCCTGCCAACAGGAAGACGAACCAGAATTTGTCTCGGAAGAAGGGGCCGACGACGGGGATATAGTCGTAGACCGTGGTGAAAACCTGGGCGAAAATGATGAACAGGAGATAGAGGGAACCCAGGCTGAATCCCGCGCCAAGGGCCCGCGGGGACGGCCTGCCGTCCACGAGTGCCTGGACATAGAGGGCAAAGTCAATGACGATGACGGGAAAGAGGACCAGCGTCAGAACAAGAGGTATGTAGTGCAGCAAGGTCACCGGAGGCTCAGGCAGCGGGTAGCCACCGGCGGCGGCCGGGAAGCTGACCTGGTGGGCAAGGATGGTCAACACCAAGGAAAGAACAAAGAGCCCATTCCAGAGCAAAACGGTTGCCGGTGTGAGCACGGCGAGCAGACGGGGCCTTGCCGTCAGAAGAAGGGTGAACAGGGAGAGCACCACCATGACGAGGGAGACAATGGCCAGGTAGCTCACCCCGGTCCAGCGAGCGATCACGTGGGGGCTCGTAAAGGCAAAGTAGCAGACGACAAGGACGCCGACGGTTCCCAGGCAGAGGCTGACAGTCCTCCACACAGACAGACGCTCGTGCCTGGCCGTGAAACCGGCCGGCCTCGCGTCCGCCTGTTGGGGTTCTCGCAACCTCAGCAATAGCGCACCGGCGACGATGGCCAGGATCCAACCGATGGCCTGCGACCAGCCATAGGTGGTAATATCGCGGCCGGAACCGAGTGTCCGGAACAGAATGGATAGCGCGAGCCCGATCGTCAAGCCCAGCCCCAGGATCAGGCCGCTCGATTCAGCCTCCCGGCGCTGCCGGTGCCAGAGGAGGGAGGGGAAGACGACAAGAAAGAAGGCAACCCCCAGTCCGGCGACGAGCATCTTGCCCCTGGTGTCGAGCAGCGGCTCGAGAACCCTGCAAACAAGCATGAGCTCCCCCATCAAGACGAGGGGCCACCCGGAAATGCCCGTTGGCAACAAGAGCAGGACCAGAGGCGAAAAGAGCAGGAGCACGCTGACGATCTCGATAGGGATGCTGGTGCCGAGTAGACCAAAGGCATAGATGGACTCGACGAAATCGGAAATGAGCTGGAAGAAGAAGAGGAGTAGGAGGCTGTAGAGGCCGATGTCGACCACGTGCTGTTTTCCCAGACCCTTTGATTGCTCCATCGCATTTGCTCCTTACGCACACGGATCCGTGAGGTGGCCGCCTGGCCCACCAGCCATCATAGGGCGTGGCCACCGAGCCGAACAGCGGTCACTAACGACATCGCGAGATCGAGACAACGATCCCTCTTTGCCTCGCATGGACAACCGCCGGAATTATACCACAGACGGCGCCCGGCGCAAGCCGGCTCGGGCCCGGCTAGGAAGGTGCCGGCCATTCAGCTGGACCTCGGGACCGCTCCTGTCAGAGGGGACAGCGGGAGGCGAATGGCCAGCCCCTGCCCTGGAGGCCGCAGCGCTCCAGGGCGTGTCCGTCGCTTATCTGCGGGCCGGGAGCACCGGCCGGACGACAGTGCTTTTCTTGCGCCCGCATCGCACCTTGCCTTTCTTCGGAAACCAAAGTACAATCCTCCATGCAGCTCAGCTCCAGATCCCACGACAAGGAGTTCTTCATGGCTGAATTGGGCTATTCACGTGGACACTGCACCTGGACAACGTCGAGGACTGCCGACTTGATGACGTGCCGCTGCTGAAGAGGATGGGGGGTGCGGGGATACACTTCCTGATGGTCCGCAAACGATACCGAGCCTCGTTCAACTTCCTGGAGTACCCCCGGGTTGTAATCGCTCTCAAGAGGAAAAGAGGCCCGGTACAGGACCTCTCCTTTTCGACGCGCCGCCCGGACCATTTGTTGCCGCTCCTTCAGGAAGCAGTGTCTGCCAGCAGGGCTGCCGCCCACGGGCGTCCGGAAGGCTCGCCTTCGGCTCCGCCTCTGGCAACCGGCTGACGTAAGCCGCTGCCTGTGAAGACGTGCGCGAGTAGCGCAACACTCCGAAAACTGGAGGTTGAGACGTGAAGGTTGAACTGGATGCAAATGGGAACACTGGGAACGCTGCCCTGCTGGTCATCGACGTGCAGCGGGGGCTTTTCCAAAAGGCCACGCCGGTCTATGACGCAGAGCAACTCCTCGACAACCTCAATACGTTGATCGCAGGTGCCCGTGGTGCCGGCGTGCCTGTGCTCTTTGTGCAGCACGCTGGCGACAAGACCTTGACCGAAGGTACGGAAGCGTGGTGCCTTCATCCTCGGATCCAGCCCCTGCCAATGGAACCGGTCGTTCCCAAGCGACACGGCAACGCCTTTGAGGGAACGAGGCTGCGGCAGGAATTAGAATCGAGGCAGGTTGGAACCGTGGTGGTTGTGGGGCTGGTCACACACGGCTGTGTCAAGGCAACGTGTCTGGGGGCAATGGACCTGGGATACCGGGTCATCCTGGTGAGCGATGGCCACAGCAGCTTTAGCAAGCAAGCAGCCAAGTTGACTGAGCAATGGAATCAGAAGCTGAGCGGGCTGGGGATTGAGACCAGGGCGACGCGGGAGATAGACTTCCGATTCGGGAGAGAACGATGAAGGTTCCACATGGGTGGGAATTGCTCTCAGCTGGGGCCAGCTGCTGGCGGCGCTCCTGGACGCAGTCGAGAACTATGCCTTGATCCGGTTGCTGCTGGGGTCGACGGGGAAGTTGTGGCCCGACTTGGCGCGGTGGTGTGCGGTGCCCAAGTTTCTGCTCGTCGGAGCAGGGCTCGTTTATGTCATATTCGGGGCCGTCCTGGCCATGGTAGGGCGCGCGAGAGAGCGTGAGCGAACCGTCTGATCAATCGCTCTTGATGCCTGGGATCATATACTGGATTTTGCGGAAAGGCTTGACCTGTGGACCGATGTTATCTTTTAGCAGGTTGCCGGAGATGTGCATGAGCGTATCGTCATAGTCGGAGTCGATGCCCATGCTGGCCAGACAGGGGTAGTGGTGGTGCAGCAAGCCGGCTTCCTGCTCGGCATCGTCCGCGGAGACGCCGACCAGTCCCTCAGCCACGTGCCGGGCGCAGCCGCACACCGCGTCGCGCTCGACCACCGCGCTGGAAATGATCCGCTTCTTGGGGTCCACGGTCAGATGCAGTTCGGGCCGGCCGAAGAAACGGGCAAATTCAGAGATCCACGGATCCTCGTACTGGATACGCTTTCGGCGGGCAAGGCCGTAGTCTGTTTCGGTCAACGAACAAAGGGGTTTCGGCGTGACACAGGTCACACCGATACTTCCTAGCCAGCCCCGCAACTGCTGCGCCGGTCCGCGTGGCAGCCAGGCCTCGTTGTCAACAGCAGCGATCACTGCCTGGGCCCCGGTCATGCGGGCGATGTCGGGCAGCAATTCTGCGACTCCTGGATGCTCGCCAAAGGCCAGGATTCTGAAGTATCTCTACGCCGGTTCGCCGCAACTTGACAGGCCCGCAGTCTTGTGATAGGATAGCGCCATCGTATGGGTCGCTGAGGCGGCGCGTGTCCCCATCCAATGCCGGTGCAGCTCGCCGGCTGGCGGTGTCTGTACAACGCAGGTGCCCCTGCCCGGGCAGGCATGGTCGTCTTCGCGGCTTCACTACATCGATCTGCACTGATTCACAGGGAGGAACACATGCCACAGGCAAAGACGCAGTGGACGACACCGCAGCTGATCGTACTCTCGCGGGGGACGCCGGAAGAGAGCGTGCTCACGGTCTGCAAGTACATTGGCGCCGGGCCGCTTGGCGGTCCTGACACGGCGAACCAGAACGGATGTAACAGCCCCGCGACGACAAATTGCGGCAATTGCCAGGCTCGTCCGTCCGGCAGCTAGGGGCCGGGCCACGATGCCGGTCGAGCGTGTAGGTACGTAGGCAGCCGCTGCAGGCCTGGCCCTGCGGTCGATGGCGCCGAAAGGCTGGAGGGCACCAGGCCTGTGCCGTCTGGCCTCCTGGTGACCGTCTCCCGTCCTGCCCGGCTGTCTCCGATGGCAACTCTATGACCTCAGGGAACCGGAAGGATCTCCCGCGGCTGCCCCTGGATGGGAACTTGGACCTGACCTATCGCTGCAACAACGCCTGCCGCCACTGCTGGCTGTGGCTGCCGCCGGGCGCGCCGGAAGGTCACGCGGAGCTCACCCTGGCCGAGATCCGGCGTATTGTCGACGAGGCGCGGCGAATGGGCTGCCAGGCGTGGGCCATTTCGGGCGGCGAGCCAATGCTGCGGCCCGACTTCTCCGAGATTTTCGACTATATCACGCGCAAGGCAGTCACCTACACGCTGAACACCAACGGCACGCTGATCACCCCCGCCATCGCCCGCCTGCTGGCACGCCACGGCACAAAGATGGTGGCCCTCTACGGCGCGACGGCCGAGGTGCACGACGGCGTAACGCGCAACCCTGGCTCGTTTGAGGCGACGATGCAGGGCTTTGCCTACCTCAAGGAGGCGGGGGCCGGTTTTGCCGTCCAGATCGTGCCGATGCGCGCCAACTACCATCAGCACGGCGAGATGGTCGCGCTGGCCCAGTCCTTGAGCCCCCACTATCGCATCGGTGCCCCCTGGCTCTGGCTATCGGCCTGCCGCTCCGAGGCGCGCAACCGCGAGATCGCCGATCAGCGCCTGGACCCGGCAACCGTCGTCGACCTCGACCAGCCCGATGCCGCGCCCAAGCCGTCAGGCAGCCTGGACGGGGACGAGGCAGCACCGGCGGCCAGTGGGTGCGGCGCGAGCCCCGGGGACGACCGCCTCTTTGCCGCCTGTATTGCCGCGCGACGTGACTTTCACATCGATCCCTACGGGCAGATGGCTTTCTGCTACTATGTCAAGGACCCGGCGCTGCGCTACGACCTGCGCCGTGGTTCTTTTCGCCAGGCCTGGGACGAGTTCATCCCCGGGCTCGCGGACGCCGTACACGGCGGCCAGGAGTACCGGGAACATTGCGGCTCCTGCGACCTGCGCTCCGATTGCCGTTGGTGCGCGGTGTACGGCTATCTTGAGCATGGGCGCTACTCCGCCAGGGTGGACTATCTCTGCCAGGTGGCGGCCGAGGCCCGGCGCTTCAAGGAGGATTGGCAGCGAATGCACGTGCACTACTATGAGATC
>JBFYTF010000470.1:0-9019 GCA_041300865.1 Anaerolineae bacterium | reverse complement strand
TTTTAGCGGTCCCAATAGGGTTCGTAGCCGTAGTAGTCGTAGACGTCCACCAACCACTGGTTGCCACCCTCCGTGCCCGGCCAGTTGTCCTTGTCAAAGCCAGGAGCATTCTCGAGGGTGGAGCGGTCGACATTCAGCACTACTTTATGCTGTTCGGTATCGACGCTTAGAGCGTCCCAGGGGACTGCGAAAAGCTTGTTGCCCATCCCCAGGACCCCGCCAAAGGACAGGACCGCGTAGGCCACGCGGCCCTCCTCCATGTCGATCATGATCTCTTCCAGTTTGCCGAGATCCTCGCCCGACATGTTGCGAACTCGGTCTCCAATCAAGGTGGTGGCCGACATAACCTCAGGTTGGGGCTCGGTGACGCTTTGATATGTCATTCTATTACCTCTCTCTCTAGTGTACATCCACACAAAGTTTTGCTTGCCATACGGCCCGGAGCCGGGACAGCAGCGCTGGCCCGGCTCGAGGCACCGTGTCGTGCTGCCAATCAAGGTCTACGTGTAGGAAACGTCGTCCCAGTCCTCGAAGAACTCGTTGACCTCGTTCTCCGCATCTGCCCTGGCATAGCCGTAGCGGGCCTGCAGCCGGCCGATCAACTGATCGCGCCGGCCCTCGATCTGGTCCAGATCGTCATCGGTGAGCTCGCCCCACCGCTGCTGGATCTGGCCGCGCAGTTGTCGCCACTTGCCTTTCAGAATGTCGTCCGTCATGCTCTCTTTCCTTTCTGCCGATAGTATGGCCCTTATGATAATAGCATGCCGGCAGGGGATTGTCTATGTATCCAGATACAGAGCTGGGATACAACTGGGGATATAACTGTGAGAGGCCGGCCTGTGCCGGCGGGCCTCGATCTCGGATTGCAGGCGCTAGTCAACGCCGTCGCTGTGAAACGCCTCTTCGTTGGCCTCGCCGTCGACGATCAGGAACCCAAGCAGACCCCTTTCCAGGCGGGAGAGGGAGTGGTCGACCAGGATGTAGCGGCCGGGAACCTCCAGGGCAAACTCAACCATAACCGAGCCACCCGCGGGCACCAGGGTGGTCTGCACATCGGTCAGGGGTGTCCCCGTCAGGGATCCCTCGTCGTAGACCTTGTCGAGGATCTCGCCGATGACGTGGAACGACGACGTCAAGTTTGGGCCTCCCACGCCGAAAAAGATGCGCACGGTCTCACCGGTGTTGGCGCGCAAGGGGCTGATCTCGCTCAGGGCGCCCACGGCCCCGTTGAAGACGATATACTCGGGCTGCTCGTGCAGGAGCTTCTCGACGCTAAGGTCCTGGTGGCCGTGCTGGCCAAAGGGCGCCTCGGTATAGATCTCGCCCTGCATGACATAGAACTCCCGATCAACGGGCGGCAGCCCACCCTCGGGCTCGACGAGGATCAGGCCGTACATGCCGTTGGCGATGTGGTTGGCTACCATGGGCGTGGCGCAGTGGTAGACATAGAGCCCCGAGTTGAGGGCTTTGAAGGTAAAAGCTCGCTCCTGCCCCGGCGGCACTTGCGTCACTTCTGCGCCACCACCCGGGCCTGTCACGGCGTGCAGGTCGATGGAATGGATCATTAGGCTGTCGTCACGGTTTCTGAGGGTGACCTCGACAGTGTCTCCCTCGCGTACCCGCAGAAACGGTCCGGGCACCGTACCGTCAAAGGTCCAGTAGGAGTAGGTGGTTCCGTCGGCCAGGCGGCCTTCCAGTTCCACGGCCTCGAGCTCCACGCTCACGGTCTGCGCCGGCCGGTCGCCCAGCGGGGGCGGCACGTCTGCCGGGTCGCGGGATATGTTCTCACCCTCTGCTTCTGGCTCGGCCGCCTCGCCACCCACTATCAGGAGGCCTTCCATCCCGGCTTGCCGGTGGCCGGGGACGGTGCAAAAGTAAAAGAACTCTCCCTCCTGGTTGGCGCGAAATGCGGTCGTGGTGCTGGCGCCCTGTCGCATGACCTCTTCCGATTTGGCATTGAACTCGGGAAAGGCCACATCGTGCAAGGCGCCGTCGCCGTTGATCAAGGTCACCTGCACGACCTGTCCGAGGGCGACCCGCAGCGTGGGATTGACGACGCCGTCGATGGTGCCGCCCACTCCGACGAAGGCCAGCCGGCCGTCGGCAATGGCCGTCTCGAGCGTAAAGGATACGTCGGGAGTGTAAGAGGCCGCACCCTGTTGTGACGGCGCTACCGGCTCACCGGGTACTGCCGTAGCTTGCTGCTCGGGCAGCGCATCGTGGTCTGATTCCGGTGCAGCCGAGGCGGTTGTTGCGCCCTGGCCAGGCTCCGGCCTGGCGGGCTCTGGCGCGGCGTCCTGACCCGATTCGGGCGCGGGCGTCGCCTGCTGTCCGGTGGCAGGACTACACGCCGCAAGAAGTAACGCAAACACGAGGCTCAAGGCCAGCAATACGCTCGCCCTGGAGCCATAAGCAAACTTGATCATGCTTTCTACTCCAAAGTGCCTTTGCAGGCGAATTTTCCGGAGCGCGCCGAGGCGCGCCCGGCTTTCCGTTCCTTTTGGCAGTGTACGCTGCCGGGAGGTGGGGGGCTACGACTGCCGCTAGTCGTAGGCCGAATGCATAAGATTCACGATCTTGTCCTGCTCCTCCTCCGACAGATGCTGTTCGAGGAGGGGCAGGTAGATTCTTTCTTCCTTCTCCAGGTGGACCTCGAGCACCGCCTGCAGCTGCAGGACGAGGCGCTCCAGCCGGTTCCGGGCGCGCTGTCTCTCGCCGCCGTCGCCGCTCTGCACGGCGTGGGCTGCCGCCTCGATCTCGGCGACGTATCCCTCAATGAATTCATGATCGACGCTCATCGTCGCCGTCGCCCGGCCATGCTCGCGGAGGAGGGGCTCGACGGCGGGGTACAGATGGCGTTCCTCGCCGTGGGCGTGAGGCAGCAGGTCCTCTTTGAGAAAGGAGACCAGGGCGGCCGGGTCCGCATCAACACGGTCGGCGGCCAAGGACGTAACGTGCGTGTCCAGGGTGGCGATGAGGTCGCGATGGTGGCCGCGGATGGCTTCGTTTGCCTGCATCTCTCTTTCTCCAGTTTAGCGCGTGCGATTGCGCTGTTCGTCGAGATCAAAGGCCCAGTAGCCGGGACCGTCGCTGAAGAAGCGCGCGTTCTCGTTGATGCTCGCCTCATACTCCTGGGGAACTTCGTCCTCGGGAAAGATGGCGTCGACAGGGCACTCGGGTACGCAAGCGCCGCAGTCGATGCAGGTGTCTGGGTCGATATAGAACTGGGCACCCCAAGTCCCGTCACTCTTCTCGCCCGGAACGATACATTCCACCGGGCAGACCTCTACGCACGAGCCGTCGCGAGTACACAGCGTGGTGATTACGTAAGCCATGGGCACATCATTTCTGGACCTCGGTCCGGAATATTTCTTTGATTATAGTTGATTTTTGACTATCCGTCTTTGCGCCAGCGCAAAGACGGCGAGGATGGTTTTCGGGGGTTGGCTCTGGCGCTGTCTTAGGCCCAGGCCAAGGTGAGGCCGGCATAACCGGCCATTGTAGAGGGTGGCACCCTTCTGCATTCCGTTTCAACCGGTTGTCGAGCGCAGCGAGTGCCAGCCGGCGGAGTCATCCGCCGGTGGTGTGGCGGTCGCGCCGGCGTCACCTTGGCCTAAGCTTGGCCGCCGGCGAGTTCGTCGTCTTCTTCACTAGAGAGGGCAGGAGCGCTGTCCTCAGCGACGCTGACCAACGTATCAGGCTGACGAATGAGCACTCTTTCGCGGCGGCTCTTGACCAGCCCTGCCTGCTCCCAGCGGCTCAGGATGCGGCTGACCGTGTACACCGTTGTGCCGGTCATCTCGGCCAAGTCCTGCCGGGAAAGGCGGATGTCCAGCAGGATACCCCCGGGTACCTTGCGCCCGGTTTGTGCGCTCAGACGCAGCAGAGCACGGGCGATGCGCCGCTCTACACGCTCGGTGGCCAGCTCCCGGTAGCGCTCCTGCATTTCCTGGACCTGGAGAGCCAACATCCTCAGGGCGGCCATAGCCAGCCGGGGATGGCGCTCCATCAGGGACGCCATCGTCTCGCTGTCCCAGTAAAGGGCTATAGAGTCGTCTACAGCCTCTGCTGAAGCAGCGTAATGGGAACCACCGACGCACCCGATCCAGCCAAAGGGGTCCCCGGGTGACACGAAGCGGAGCAGGATCTGTTGGCCCTCAACACTGACCTGGTTCAGCCGCACCTGTCCCTCGCACAGGACGTACAGCCTCACGGCCGGGTCTCCTTCGTGGAAGAAAAAGGCTCCTCGCTCAGCCGCACGGTGCCGGGCAGCACCGGCCATGCCGGACAGCTCGGCCTCGCCGAGCTCCCGGAAGACGGGTGCCTGACTCAAAACATCTAGAACTTGGACCTGCGGCTTCATGTTTGCATTGTACCCGGAAAGGCACCAGGCGCCAAATCGGTAGATAAGGCGCTGTGACGCCGGGTTGGAAGATATATCTCTATCTATACCCTCGCCCTGTATCTCGATACATTGACCCCCTTAAGGGGCGCTGTTATACTTGATCACAGAGGTCTGGTTTCAGGCCCCGCCCGACGTGTCCTGAGAGGGTGCTCGATGTCGCCCGTGCGATGTCGAACCACAAGGTTGCTTGACAACAAGGCCCGGCGTGCGGGAAGCTGGACGTGCATGTTGCCAAGGGCCGGCAACGCCGGACCGCCAATCAGGACCTGGTCGGCGAGACGCCGAACCGAAGGAAGGGTACCAGGCCCGCACGGGTGCCCGGCCAACCACTACGCAAGAAGCACCGCGTACGAGTTGCAGACCAGGACTGCCCCGGCCCAAGGCACCGTACCCCTCGAGTGTTTGCACCGTTTCCATTGTTGCCTCAATCATGTTGTCGCGGGCATTGTCCCAGACGGATTTAACGCCCTGCCCGGCTGCAATCAGGACCGGGGCAGTGATTCCTAACCGTCGTTTCTTGGAAGGAGAGGATGCGTGAAGAAGCAGGAAGAGAAGCAGCTACGGCCGGAGCAGCAGCAGGAGCGCCAGCCTGGGCGTGAAGGTCCGATGAAGCCTCAGCCCGAGAGCGAGGATAGGGACTATCGCGGCAGCGGCAAGTTGGAGGGCAAAGTCGCGCTGATTACGGGAGGCGACAGCGGAATCGGTCGGGCGGTGGCAATCGCCTTTGCCAAGGAAGGCGCAGACGTAGCTATTGTCTACCTCGAGGAGCACGAGGACGCCGAGACCACCCGCCGCGAGGTCGAGCAGGAGAGAAGGCGCTGCCTCGCGATTGCGGGGGATGTGGGCGACGAGCAGTTCTGCCGGCACGCGGTGGAGCAAACGGTGCGCGACCTGGGACGCCTGGACGTCCTGGTCAATAACGCGGCGGAGCAACACCCCAGAGACAGCATTCACGCCATCTCAGAGGAGCAATTGCTGCGTACTTTCAAGACCAACATTTTCTCCCAGTTCTACATGGTCAAGGCCTCGCTTGAGCACTTGGAGCCGGGGAGCGCGATCGTCAACACGACTTCGGTGACGGCCTACCGCGGCAGCGCGCATCTTCTCGACTACGCGGCCACCAAAGGAGCTATCGTAGCCTTCACCCGCTCTCTTGCTTCGGCTCTGGTGAGCCAGGGGATCCGGGTCAACGCCGTCGCGCCTGGACCGATCTGGACTCCTCTCATTCCTGCCACCTTCCCGGCGGACGAAGTGGCAACCTTTGGGAGTGACGTTCCGATGGGGCGCGCCGGCGAGCCGAGCGAGGTGGCTCCCTCGTTCGTGTTTCTGGCCTGTGAGGATAGCTCCTACATGACAGGCCAGGTGCTTCATCCAAACGGCGGCGAGATCATCAACGGCTAGGACGGAAGCGATGGGCAAGAGCGTCATGTCAGTGCGAAGCGCGAGGCGCGAGATCGTTCTTACGCGAGGCGACGAGAGGCACGGAAGCTGGCATCAGCAGGTGTACCATGCTCTGAAGGCTTTTCTGGGTGTGCCCCTGGCACTCGTCCTGGCCTTTCTCTTCTTGGGCCTGGCACTCTACGCCGTCGAGCGCGCCGCCGCCGGCCGGCTGCAGCCTGTGAGCGACGCCCTAGCGCGGCACATCTTTGCCAACTCGGACACCACCGGCAGTTTTCTGGACACCATCGCCGGTGGCTTTCTGACCATGACCTCTATCATCGTCACCATGCTCCTCCTGGTCCTGCAGCAGACGGCCAGCAACATGGGCAACTTGATCTTCGATCAATTCCTGGCCCGGAGGAGGAATCAGCTCTACACCGGCCTCATCGTTGGCACCCTGGTTTTGGCGCTCTTTGTGCGCACTACAGTCAGTGACACGTTCAATCCGGTGCTCGGCGCTACGTCGGTCCTGGTGGTGAGTGCCGCATCGATCATCCTGCTCCTGGCATTCCTGTACAGCACCATCGAGCAGATGCGTCCCGAAACAATCATCCGTGACATCCACCAGGCGACGCTCAAGGCGCGGAAATGGCAGTTGGCCTTTGCCCGGCGAACGCGGGCCGAGCCCCGCGGCCCAACGGGCAGCGTTGTCGAGCTCCGCACCGAGGCCGAAGGCTACCTGGTTAAGCTCGACATCGAGCACCTCTCGAGGTCGCTTGATGGCGCCGAACCAGGCGTCGAGGTCCTATTAGCGGTCGTGCCGGGCAAGTTCGTGGCCTATTACGATCTCCTGGCCCAAGTTCGTGCACCTGATCTTGACACGGCGCGCCGCGTAGCGGACAGCATAGGCAGTGCCTTTCGCTTTGCCAGCAAGCGCGAGATGCGGCAGGACCCTGGCTACGGCCTGGAGCAGTTGGAGATGTTGGCCTGGACCGAGATCTCGTCGGCCAAACAGAATCCGGAAGTGGGCGTGCGCGCCATCCATTCCCTGCGCGACCTACTTGCCCGCTGGCTGATGCAGGACGTCGAGGTGGAGGTCGAAGAGCCGCTGCCGGTGGTCTACACTGACGGCCTGCTGCTGGGTGGTCTTGAGGCCCTGGAGTCGCTGGGGGTGGCGGCTCTCGAGTCGCAGCAGCACCAGGTCCTCGCCGAGGTACTAAACACCGTTCACTTGTTGTTTGAGTCGTTTACTCCGGAACTCGCGGACCGGGCAGAGGAGCTGGTGATGCGCCTCCTCCCGCACCTTGAAAGCCAAGTCCTCAGCCGGGAGCTGGACCTCGCTGTGTCTCGGGTGGCGGCTACGATTGAGCGGCTTGGTGACGAGGCAGCGGCCGAGGAAATCCGTTCGGCGCGACAGGAAGTGGCCGGAGGGATTGACTTTCCACCCACCGCTGCCGACCCGCGGCAGGAAATGCATCTGAGCACGGTCCGAGAGGCAGGTTATCGAGGAGAGAGGAGTTAGGGTGATGGCCCGTAGCCAAGTGTCCGTGCAGGCCCGTGCGGTGCACGCTCGCGGTGGGGAGAGGCAAGATGCCGTACGAGAAGAACGAGGATTTGCCGGATAGTGTTCAGAACGTACTTCCTAGCCACGGCCAGGAGATCTATCGCAAGGCCTTCAACAGTGCCTGGGAGCAGTACAAGGATCCTGAGGACCGGCGAGGCGACTACACACGCGAAGAGGTGGCACACCAGGTCGCCTGGGCAGCGGTCAAAAAAGTCTACGTGAAAGACGAGGACTCGGGCAAGTGGGTGAAGAAAGAAGACAGAAAGGACAGGTGACGTGGATCTCTTGGGCTGGGCCATCGTGGCCTTTATCGTTTCCGTAGTGGCCGGACTGCTGGGATTCAGCGGCGTGGCACGCGGGGCGGGGACAGTCGCGAAAGTGCTCTTTGGCCTGTTCCTGCTCATCGCGCTGGTGCTGCTCGTCCTCGTGGTGCTGGGCATCAGCATCCTGTAATGCGGTGGTTCTGTGCTCTGGATGCGACGTACCGGGTAGAAGGTCACTGAGCACCGGCGCATTTACCATAAAATCTTTGAGGAAAGGAGACACACGACATGACTCTCTTGACATGGGCGATCATTGCCTTCGTTGTGGCGATCGTTGCCGCCCTTTTCGGGTTTGGCGGCATCGCCAGCGGTGCGGCGCAGATCGGCAAGCTGCTGTTTGGCTTGTTCATCATCGTCGCCATCATTCTTCTGATCGCGAGCTTCCTGTAGATCTCGATCAGACCAGGGCGGGGTGCTCTGCTTCCCTCGTAGAGCACCCCGCCACTCCTTAGCTCTATGCCCGGCGCCACTGGCCCCAACGCAGTGGCTTTTGGCCATGTGCCCCGCGGCCGCGCACAGACGCTCCGGGCGCTGTGGAGCCAGGAGCCGAGGTAGAGAAAGGTTCGGGCCTCGGAAGGAGGAATCTACGTGAGAGCCATGTGGACCGGCGCCATCAGCTTTGGCCTGGTCAACATTCCCATCAAACTCTATAAGGCCAGCGAGAGCGAACGCCTGGACTTTGACCTCCTGCGCCGCGACGATCGCTGCCGGATCCGGTACGTGCGCGTCTGTGGTGAGACCGGCGAAGAGGTCCCCTACGAAGACATCGTCAAGGGTTACCAGTACGAAAAGGGCCGGTACGTCATCCTGGAGGACGAGGATTTCGAGAAGGCCAACGTGCGCAAGACGCGCACAATCGACATCCAGAGCTTTGTCGAGGCCAGCGAGATAGACGAGAAGTTTATCGAGCAGCCCTACTATCTGGCTCCCGACGCGAAGGCGGCGCAGGCGTACGGCTTGTTGCGAGAGGCGCTCAAGGAAAGCAAGAAGGTGGCTATTGCGCGCTTTGTCATGCGCAACCGCGAACACCTGGCCATGCTCCAGGCTGAGGGCGACGTGATCGTCCTGTACCAGATGCGCTTTGCCGACGAGATCCGCTCCACCGAAGAGCTGGAGCTGCCTCGCACCGTCGAGGCCGAAGAGCGCCAGATGAAGATGGCCCTGCAACTCATCGACCAGCTGACTGAGGAGTGGAAGCCCGAGCAATACAAGGACACGTACGTCGAGGACCTGATGCACCTCATCGAACAGAAGGCCCGGGGCGAGGAGGTCGAGGCCGAGGAGGAACCGGTGCCTATCGAGGTCGTCGACCTCTTTTCCCAGCTCAGCCAAAGCCTGGAGATGGTC
>JBFYTF010000464.1:0-27909 GCA_041300865.1 Anaerolineae bacterium | reverse complement strand
CGTGCCAGACCTCGAGGGCGGCCTGCGTTCCCGCCTCGGGCCCGGTAGCCCACCAATCGTAATCCGCTTGGAGGCCGTACGTCTCAACCTGAATTTCGCCAGCGCGCATCTCCTGGCCGAGCGCCTGGGCTGCTGCATCTTCGCCGCAGACCAGGAGCACTCCCCCAGGAGCCAGCTGCCGGGCAAAATCGACAAAGGCCGCTCGCATGAGCGCAAAGGAGGGATAGCAATCGGGGTGGTCGTGCTCCAGGGCAGTGACGACGGCAACCTGTGGCTGCAGGCCGAGAAAGGCCCGATCGTACTCGTCGGCCTCGATCACAAAGTGCGGGCCGGCACCTGCCCGCGCATTGGTCCCCAGGTTCTGCATGACCCCGCCCACGATGAAGGTTGGGTCCAGCCCTTCTTGCAGGAGGATCCAGGCGACCATCGCACTGGTGGTGGTCTTGCCGTGGGTGCCCGCCACGGCGATGGTTCTCTTGCCGGCGGTCAGTGCCCGCAAGAACTGCTCGCGCTTGACTACCGGCACGCCGCGACGCCTGGCCTCCACCAGTTCCGGGTTGTCATCGCGGATGGCGGAAGACATGACCACCACGTCGGCGTCGCCCAAGTTCTCTGGCCGGTGACCGGCGTGAACGATCACCCCCTCCGCTGCCAGCGCGGCCGTGAGCGGTGATGGCAACCGGTCGGAACCGGAGACCGCATATCCCCACCCCCGCAACACGCGGGCTATGGCCGACAGGCCAATGCCGCCGATGCCGATCAGGTGGACATGGATCCCCGGGCGCAGTGTTTCCACCATACACCTACTTTAAAATGATGGCCAGGAGCAGGATCATGCCCAGGGCCAACAGGACGAATTCGTTCACGAAGGTAATCGGCAGATATTGCACCAGCGTTTGGTGCAGGTCGGTCAAGCAGCCGGCGATGGCAATGGTCGTGTTGTAGCACTCCAACGGGACCTTCAAGCCAAAGTACTTGGCCTGATAGGACACGTCCCAGATGGTGCCAATCAACAGGTAGCCATTGAGCAACCCGCCTATAAACCCAAAAAAGCCCTTGCCCAGCCCTTTCATCTGGCGTACGGGAAAAGCGAGCGTAAACCCCTCATAGGCGATAAAGGCGACGAAGGAAATGGACACGATGTAGTAGAGCGCCATGACCGTATCCGCCGCCAACCGGTTGCCGGCGAGGCCGACGGCTCGCTCGCCCAGCATCTCCCAGGTGAACTTGAGGACAAAGAGGCTCAGGAGGAGGATCGTCGTGACGCCCAGTTCTTTGTTGAGGCCGCGGGCAGCGCCGACGATGCCGAATACTATAATGAGCGTGATCCAGTAGTATTCAATGGGGATCATGGCTCTGCCTTTGCATTGCGCTGGCGGGCCACGAGCCACAGCTGCCGGGCAATCGCTTGAGCGGCGTCGGGGCGGGCCATGGCCTGCGCGGCCTGGCGCATTGCGTCCAAGGCCTGGTCATCGCGGAGCAACCGGAGTGCCGTCGGCACCAACTCCCGCTCGAGCGCCTCGTCGGCAAGAATGCGGGCGGCGCCACCCTCGGCCAGGTACTGGGCGTTGGGCAGTTGGTGCTGGCCGGAGTAGGGATAAGGTACCAGGATGGCCGGCAGGCCGGCTGCGGGGAACTCGCCCAGCGTGGCGGCCCCAGCACGCGCCACAGCCAGGTCGGCGGCCACCAGGGCGCAGGGCATGTCGTGCAGGTAGGAATAGGTATGGTAGCGTTCCAGGAGCTCGCCGGGCAGACTGCGGGTGGCGCCGGCCACCCAGTCGGCATCTAGCCGCCCGGTGATGTGCACCACCTGGCAGATAGGCAGCAGCTCACGCAGGCCGGCTACGACGGCGCGGTTGATACTGCGCGCCCCTCGGCTGCCGCCAAAGACCAGGAGTGTCCGGCCCTCGGCGGCCAGACCCAGTACTTGCCGGGCCTGGCCTTTTTCCAGGGTCAAGATCTCCGAGCGGACGGGATAGCCGGTGATGACAACCTTATCGCCGCGGAAGTAGCGCGAGGACGCCTCGCTGGTGACGAGAATGCAGCTGGCAAATCGGCTGAGTGTGCGGATGGCCTGGCCCGGAACAATGTCGGGCAGGTAGATCACCACCGGGATCCGTTCGCGCCAGGCAGCCACTGTTACTGCGGTGCACGCATAGCCCCCCGTGACAAGCACCACCTGGGGCCGGAAGCCGGCCAGTAGCTTGCGCGCGCGGCCAATGCTCCTCAGGATCAGAAGCGTATTGCGGACCTTGACCACGAAGCTCATACCCCGCAGACCCCCGGCCGGCAGCCCGACAAAGTCAACGCCGGCGCGGCGCACCAGCTCCTCTTCCATGCCCCCGCGGCTGCCTATCCACAGCACATCGCCGGACGCCAAGGTGGGGAGACCGTCGGCCGCCTGCTCCCGCCGCAGCAGCATTTCGATCACGGTGAGCGCCGGGTAGACGTGCCCCCCCGTCCCCCCGCCGGAGACGACCATCTTCATGCCTGCTCTCCCTGCTCCCCGATCGTGGCCCGGCTCCAACCGGCCGCTTCCTGCTCCACGGCAGAGCGTGAGATGCTCAACAGGATGCCCACACCGACCAGGCAGGTGACAAGCGACGAGCCCCCTACACTGATGAATGGCAAGGCGATGCCGGTGAAGGGAATCGTCCCGGTCACGGAAGCCATGTTCATCAGCGCCTGGATCGCAAACCAGCAGGTGATACCCAGGGCCAAGAGCCGCCCGAACGAGTCCGGCGCTCGCGTCGCGACGCGGATGCCCCGGTGAGCCAGCACGCCAAAAAGACCAATGATCAGCAAGCAGCCCACGAAACCCAGCTCTTCGCCGGCGATGGCAAATATGCTGTCCGTGTGGGGCGTCGGAAGCCACTGAAACTTCATGCGGCTGCTGCCGGCACCCAGTCCGAGTAGGCCACCACTCCCCAGGCCCACCAGGCCCTGCGTTAGCTGCAAGTTGCCGCTGTGCAGCGGATCGCGAAAGTCCCGGATGTAAGGCTCGATGCGCTCCATGGCATGGGGCAGCCGAGTGACGACAAAGGCAAAGGCTGCACCTCCGCCGATGATGCCGATGCCAAACTGGATGACATCAGCCCCGGCCAGGAAAAACAAGGCCAGCGACACCAGCACGATGAGGAGAGCCTCAGAGATGTCGGGCTGGGCCATCACCAGGGCGGTGATAACGCCCACCATGATCGTGAAAGGCAGCAGCCCGTAGGGCAGCGTTCCCAGCAGGCCCTCCTTGGAGGACAGCCAGTGGGCGATATAGATGATCATAGCCAGCTTGGCCGGCTCCGCAGGGGAGACGGACGCCCCGAAAAGCAGGCGCCCCTCCTTGAACAGGACGAGGGCGGTGAGCGTCGCCAGTGCCAGACCCATGATGGGGATGGAGACCTTCATCAAGTGCCGGTATGCGACCCGGCTGGCAATGAACATGGCCACCAGTCCAACCGCGAGCAGCTGCAACTGGCGCCTGAAGAAATGGGCAGGATCCCCATTAAGCTTGTAACCCATGTCTGACGTAGAGGTGTAGACCAGCATCAGACCCAGAGCTGCCAGGCCGAGCACAGCCAGGAACAAGATCCAGTCCGGGGATTGCCCGTTTACGCGTTTCGCATTTCTGACCATGTGCTACTCTAGTGACCTCACCAACTGCCGAAAGTGCTCTCCCCGCGCCACGAAATCGGCGTAGGAGTCAAAACTTGTGCCCCCCGGCGCCAGGAGTACGACGTCGCCGGGCCGGGCGAGGCCGGCCGCCACCTCGACCGCCCGCTCCAGGTTCCCGGCGTGGTGCAAACCGGCCAGCGCCAGCGGCGAGTCCAGCGGCCTGGCCTTGTCCAGGGCGGCCTCGATCAAGCCCGCCGCTTCGCCAAAGAGCACCAGGTGGCGTACCCGGCGCCAGATGAGCGTCGCCATCTCTTCCCAGGGCAGGTGCTTGTCGCGCCCGCCCGCGAGGAGGATGATCGGCTCGTCGAAGGAACGCAGGGCCGCGACGGCGCGCTCGGGCGAGGTGGCGATGCTGTCGTTGTACCACTGCACCCCGGCCCGACTGCGTACCAGCTCCAGCCGGTGTTCCACGCCGCTGAAGGTCGTCGCCTCCCGCCGCAGAGCCTCCAGCGGGGCGCCCGCTGCCGACGCGATGGCACACGCGGCGAGCACGTTCGCGACGTTGTGCCTGCCACACAGGCGCATCTCACCCGTGTGGCACACCGCCTCTTCCTGGCCGCCGGCACGCAGGATCAGCTCCTGGCCGCGCAGCCATGCACCCTGGGCCACCGCCTCTTCGAGGCTGAACCACAACACGCGTTGCCTTGCTGCCAGGCCCATCTGGCGCGTGGTGGCATCGTCCCGGTTCAACACGGCGATGCCGTCCGGCTGCTGGTGGGCCACGATCTGCTCCTTGGCAGCGGTGTAGGCGGCCATCGTTCCGTGGCGATCCAGGTGGTTGGGCGTGACGTTCAACAAGGCGGCCAAGGGCGGGCTCCAGCCCGCAGGATCAAATAACATGGGATGGCCGCCTGACTCGACGGCCTGCCCGGCCAGGGCAGCGACCGGTGGCGGCCAGGGAGCAAAGAACTCGAGCTGAAAGCTCGACAGCTCCATGACCACCAGGTCCTGCGGCGCGATGCCAGTCTCGTCGCCCAGGCTGCCAATCAGAGGTTGGCCGATGTTGCCCCCCACCCACACGCGCCCCGGCCGGCCGGTACCGGCCAGCATGCGGCCTACGAGCACGGTGGTGGTCGTCTTGCCGCTGGAGCCGCTGATGCCCACGATGGGCGCCGGGCAGAGGCGGGTAAAAAGCCGCGTCTCACTGCTCAGCGGCAGCCCGCGGCGCCGTGCTTCGGCGAGCAGCGGGATCTCGAGGGGCACCCCAGGGCTTGCAAAGAGGATCTGGGCCCGGTCCAGGAGAGAAAGGGGGTGTCCTCCGAGCTCCAAGGTCAGGGACAGCCCGGCGACGGCGGCGCGCGCTTCCTCCAGGGCTCCGGCCTCCCGTGCATCGGTGACCGTCACGTCCGCTCCGTGCTCTACCAGGAAGCGGGCCAGGGCCGTGCCCTCGCGGGCCAGACCCACCACCAGGCAGCGTGCACCGGCGAAATCGAGACCACGGGGTGCTGCGCCGCGTGCGTTCATAGCAGTGCCAGGGCGATGCCCAACATGGCGGCCAGGACGCCGATAATCCAGAACCGCTGCGTGACATGCGTCTCGCTCCAGCCCAGGAGCTCGAAGTGTAGGTGAAGCGGTGTCATCTTGAACACCCGCTTGCCTGCCCCTGTCAGGCGCCTGCTAAGCTTGAACCAGGTAACCTGAATGACGACCGAGCCTGCTTCGGCAATAAAGATGAAGGCGATGATGGGCAGCAGCAGCCACTGAAAGGACATCAAGGCTACCACGGCAAGGGTCGCCCCCAGGGCCAGGGAGCCCAAACCCCCCATGAACAGGACTGCGGGATGGCTGTTAAACCACAGAAAGGCAAACAACGCGCCGACCATGGTGAAGCTGAACGACAGCAGGGGAAACTGCCTTTGCAGAAAGGCAATGATCCCGTAGGCTACAAAGGCCACTGCGCCGATGGAGCCGGCCAGCCCATCGAGACCGTCGGTCAGGTTGACGGCGTTGGCCACAAAGACGATCAGTAGCGTCGCGATGGGCACGTACCAGATGCCGATGTCTACAACCTGCCGCACGCCGGGCACGCCGACTTCGTGCAGATCCAGGAACTGGGGATGGTACAGCCCAATGGCGACGAGCAGGGCCAGGAGGAACTGCAGCGGGAACATGTAGCGCGCCTTCAGACCCTCGGGGCCCCACCAGCCCCGAACTTCGGCGAGATCGTCCACTCCGCCCAGGAGGCCAAAGGCGAGCATCGCCGCCAGGGGCAGAAGAATGCTCTTGCCGATGAGGGTGCTGCCCTCCTCGAAATTGAAAAAGGCCAGGATCTGTTTGCCCGCCTCAAACCCACTCAGGAAATTGGCCAGGTTCAGGGCGATGGTGATGAGCATCACCGGCACGACGATCATAAGCCCGCCCATAGTCGGCGTTCCGAGCTTGGTCTGGTGCGTGGTGGGCAGCTCGACGCGGATCTGCTTGCCAACACGATACGTGCGCAGCAGCCGGATGAGGGGTGGGCCCCAAATGACGGCCAGGAAAAAAGAGACTGCGCCCAGCGCAAGGGCAAAGGACATCGGAGCGGATATCACGGTACAACCCTGTCTTGCAGAGCAGCGACGATCTGTTCCATTTCGAGCCCGCGTGATCCTTTCACCAGGATTACATCCCCCCCCGGACCCGAGCTCAGGAGATCGCGCACGACCGCGATGGCCTGGTCCTTGTCCTCAGCCAGGTAGACGGCGCCGGTCTTCATACCGGCCTTCAGGGCTTCCCGGCCCATGATCTTGCCGAGTTTGCCCACTGTGACCAGCAGGTCGGCCACCTCTCGGGCTCGGCGGCCGACGATACGATGGCCCTCTTTTTCGTAGCTGCCCAGCTCGTACATATCGCCCAAGACAGCGATCTTGCGCGCCCCGGATCCGGCCACGGGCAGCTCCTCGAGGAGGTTCAGGGCGGCCAGGCAGGAGGCCGGGCTTGCGTTGTAGGTGTCGTCCAGGATTGTCGACCCGGCGGGGCCCGGAACGGCCACCAGTCGCAGCTCCGACTCCTGGTCGCGCAGTCCGGTGACAATCTCCTCCCAGGAGAGGCCCTCCACGAGCCCGACTGCTGCAGCGCGCAGGGCCGTGTGCACGCTGTGGCGGCCGAGGAATGGTACCCGGATGTGCACGCTATCCCCGGCGTGGTGCAGGCGAAAGCGAATGCCCTCCAAGCCCTGGCTCTCGATCTCGTCGGCCCACAAGTCGGCCGTGGGGCTGAGCCCATAGGTGAACACCCGGGCGCGGGTCATTCCGGCCATGGCCCGCACTCGGGCGTCGTCCTCGTTGAGAATGGCCACACCGCCCTCTGCCGCTGTGGGCAGCGCCTGGGGCAGCTCCGCCTTGGCCTGCGCGATGCGCTCGATCGTGCCCAGGCGCTCGAGGTGGCTGGGTCCCACATCGGTGACGACTCCCACCTGGGGCAGAGCGATGGTCGCCAGGTGGGCAATCTCGCCCAGGTCGTACATGCCCATCTCCAACACCACGCGCTCGTGCCCAGCCCGGAGATGCAGCAGGGTGAGGGGCAGGCCAATTTCGTTGTTATAGTTGCCCTCACTTTTCAGGCAGCGGAAGCGCTGGCGGAGCACGGCGGCGATGATCTCTTTGCTGGTCGTCTTGCCCACGCTGCCGGTGATCGCGACGACTCGGGGCTCATGAAGGCGCCGCCAGTGTGCTGCCGCCTGTTGCAGGCCTTCCAGGCTGTTGGGCACGACGAGGCAGACGGGCGGGCGCAGGCCCGCATTGGGCTGTCCTGGCGTCTCGTCGCCGGCGGGCAGGGCGATGCTGGACATACCCGGGGGGCAGCGCTCGGCGAGGACGGCCACCGCTCCGGAGGCCACTGCCTGCGGAATAAAATCGTGCCCGTCGCGGCGCTCGCCGCGCAGGGCAACAAAAAGGCTGCCGGGTCGTGCCCGGCGCGAGTCGACGACGGCATCCTGGATTTGGACACCCGCCGCCGGCCCTGCTAACTCAGGGGCCGGCCGGCCGGCAAGTGCCGTAACCAGGTGCTCGATCGTCAGTGCGCCGGGTCTTTCCATCTCGGTCACTGGTTCAGTTCCACCCGCAGATCATCCGGTGGCACCTGCATGTAAATCAAGAGCCTCTGTGCGATTGCCTGAAAGACAGGGGCGGCAGTCTGCGTCCCCCAGGGCGAGACCGACGGCCTGTCCAGCTTGATCAACAGCACAAAGCGCGGATCATCAGCCGGGGCAAAGCCCACAAAGGCGGCGATAGTGTCCGTGGGATTGTAGCCGTAGGGTTCGGGGATCTGCGCCGTGCCGCTTTTGCCTGCCACGCGGTAGCCTGGTACCGCTGCCTTGGGCGCTCCCCTGGTCACCACCTCTACCAGCATGTCTGTCATCACGGCGGCCGTCTCCGCCGACACGGCACGCCTGACGGCCATGGGCTCCACGGGCACGCGTCGCACACCATCACCCTCGGGAGTAATGAATTCTTTGACGATATATGGCTGCATCAGCACACCCTGGTTGGCCACACTGGCAACCGCGGTGAGCATTTGGATGGGTGTGACCGCAATCCCCTGGCCGAAAGAGTTGGTTCCCAGGTCAGAAGGGAACCAGCTCGAGTCCCCCGGCAGCTTCATCATACCCGGTCCCTCGCTGGCGAGATCCACCTGAGTCAGGGTGCCAAAGCCAAAACGGCGCAAATAGGTGTAGAACGTGTCTTTGCCCATGGAGGTGCTGACAAAGGCGGCCACGGTGTTGAGCGAGTGCACGAGCCCGTCGCCCATGGTCACCAGACCGTAGCCTTTCCGATCCCAGTTCTGAATCACCCGCCCGCCAACTTCGAGGGCGCCATCGTCGTAGAAGGTTGTGCCGGGGCTGATGGTGCCCGAATCAATGCCGGCGGCCCACGTTACCACCTTAAAGATCGAGCCAGGCTCCCACATCTTGCTGACCACGGGGTCCACCAGAAGGTCCATGTCGGCCTGGGCAAAGTTGTTCGGGTCGTAGTTCGGATAGCTGTACATGGCCAGCAGTGCACCGCTCCGCGGGTCCATAACCAACGCGGTGCCGCTCTGGGCTCCGTACTCCTTCAGGGCGCGTTCCAGCTCTTCCGCGACGATGTACTGGATGTTCCGATCGAGCGTCAGCACCAGGCTTGTGCCGGGCCGGGCAAGCGTCTGGTCAATGGGTGGTAGGGGCAGCTCCTCGTTCAGGGGGTTCTGCTCCACATGGCGTACGCCCTCGGTGCCCTGCAGCATCCGGTTATAATAGCCCTCCACGCCGTAAAAGCCGTCGCCCGTGTCGTTGACAATGCCCAAGGCGTGGGCTGTCAGCTCCTTTTCGGCGTAGGACCGGCGGTGCGTGGGGATGCATTCGATGCCGTCGGCCTGGAGGGTATAGATGGCCTCGCCTGTTTCATAGGCCACCTTCGTCGCCAGTTGCACCCAGGGCACTTCGGCTGTGAGCTGGCGGTAGACGTCTTCCCGGGGCCGGTCCAGGAGCTCGGCGAGGCGTGCAGCCAGCTTATCTGGGTCGGTAACGAGCGCGGGCGAAGCGCCGATCTGCCACTCAACCACCTGTAGGGCCAGAATATGCCCATTGGTGTCGGCGATGTACCCGCGATTGCTCGCCGCCTTCTTCTCCCAGGTGCGCTGCCCGCGTGCACTGCTCGCCAGCGCATCGTGCTCCAGCACTTGGTAGTTAAAGAGCTGGCCGATGATCACGGCAAAACAGAAGGTCAGGCAAAAGCCCAGGACCAGGACGCGGCTGCTCCCTCCTGTTCCTGAACGTTTGGCACTCATCCTCCCTCCTCCCGTATCCCTGCCGCTACGGCAGGTTGGCCACGCTTGCGCCGGGTGCGGCCACCTCGCCCGGCATCTCCGCGGGTGTCCCGACGACAGCGGACTGTCGCCCTGCCCCAACATCCCAAATGCTGAGAAATGATGATACCTGCACCGGGCTCGCCGGGCTGGCGAGGGGCTGGTCAACCGCCAGGTAGAGGGGCCGCTGTGGCCCAAAACCCATGGCCGTAGCTTCGCTGGCCATGCGACGCTGAGAGTCCAAAAGAGTGATCTGGTTCATCATGGCCAGGTTCGCGCGCTGCAGTCGCTCCAGCTCTTCGGTCTTGACGTCGATGTCTCGCCCCATGCTCTCGATTTCGAGGGCAAGGAAGAGGTGCAGCCACAGTGACAGGATCAGGAGGGCGATGACCGCGGCCAGGGCGAACTGGAGGCCGGCATTCTTGGGCCTATTCCTCTCAAACAGGCTGGATGCACTTGTGCTCATACCTCACCTCGAGTACACGTCACTCGGCCCCGGAGGGCCGGCCTGGCAGACGTTCGGCGATACGTAGCCTGGCGCTGCGACTTCTAGGATTCCGCTCCACCTCGCTATCGCTGGGGCGGATCGGCTTCCGGTTCACCACGAGCAGGGATGCTTTGTGCCCGCAGCTGCAGATGGGCAGCTCCGGGGGACAGATACAGTCCCTGGACTCCTGCTGGAAGAACTGCTTGACCATCCGGTCTTCCAGAGAATGAAAGGAAATGATCGCCAACCGGCCTCTGCGCTGCAGCAAGTCCCGGGCCTGGGGCAGTACCTCGGCCAGGGCCTGCAGCTCGTCGTTGACGGCGATGCGCAGCGCCTGGAAGGTCCGCGTTGCCGGATGGATCTTTTGGCCTCGGCCCGCGCTGCGGGCGACGATCGCGGCCAATTGGACCGTCGACGTCACGGGCCGGGCGGCGACGATCGCGCGCGCGATGCGCCGCGATCGGTGCTCCTCACCGTACCGCCACAGTACATCGGCCAACTCCTCCTCGGGCAATGAGTTGACCAAGCTGGCTGCCGTGGTCCTGCTGCTTGGATCCATGCGCATGTCCAGTGGGCCCTCCTGGCTAAAGGAAAAACCTCGCTCTCCAGCGGCCAGCTGGCGAGAGGAGAGGCCAAGGTCCAGAAGGATGCCGTCGACGCCGCTCACGCCCTCTGCCTGGGCGAAGGACGCCATCTGGCGAAAATTTCCGGCGCGCAACGTTGCACGGCTGCCAAAGGGACGCAGCCGGTCCCGGGCAAACGCGACGGCGTCGGGGTCCGCATCGAGGCCGAGCAATGTGCCGTCTGGTTCCGAAGCCCGGAGAATGCCGGCAGCGTGGCCCCCAGCGCCCACGGTGCCGTCAATATAGCTGCCCCCTGGCCGAACCTGCAGTCCCGCCAGCACCTCGTCGTAGAGGACCGGAACGTGCTCCTTGATCCCCTCCATGGCCGCTCTCCACCGGGCCACTAGATTCCGAGGTTCTCGAACTGTCGGGCGCGACCCTCGGGATCGTTGTCGCTGCGTTCTCGCCGCTCGCGCCAGAGATCTGGATTCCAGATCTCACAGCGGTCGTAGAGGCCGATGATCACTGCCTGCTTGTCAATGTTCGCATATTCTCGCAGCCGCGTGGGAAGGATAAAGCGGCTCTGCTTATCGGGCACAGAGTCAAAGGCGGCACCAAACAACTGCCGCTTGAACTCGCGGGCGGTCGGGTCTGTCATCCGGAGGCCCTTCAGGATCTCCGCCGAGAGTTCATTCCACACTGCGGTGGGAAAGAGCCACAGACAGCGATCGATGCCCCGGGTGACCACGAGCCCTTGCTCGAGGCCCTCCCGGAGCTTGGCCGGAATAGTAATCCGTCCTTTGTCGTCAATCGCGTGCTCGTATTCGCCCAGAAGCATTTGTCCCACCGAACAGACGTTCTACTGCCGTTTGGCCGAGGGTCGACCCACGATGCCCCACTTGGCACCACAATCACCCACATTATACATTATCGGCCCCCTCTTGGCAAGTCCTGGGAGGGCGAATTTCAGAAATCACTCAAAATTTAATCTTGGCAAACACCGGGGAAAGGGGGGAATTTGGCAGCCAGGCAGAAGGGTGGTATAATAGGCAACCGTTGATCATCGAGGAGAGGTAGCATAGTTTGGCCGAATGCGCACGATTGGAAATCGTGTGAGGGTAAAACCTCCGCGGGTTCGAATCCCGCCCTCTCCGCCACGATAGCCGGACACCGCAGGTAGTCTCTCGCCCGCGGTGTTCTTTCGTTAGCCGGTCAGCGCGGGCGGTTGACACGGATCAGCTTCCCGGCCAGGATGCCGCCCAGCACTGCCAGGTCCTCAGTGGGCAGATAGTGGCTGGCAGAGGCATCGAACAGCACGTTGGCGCTGGCTGGAAACTCGTCGTCGGCAAGGTAAAGCACGACGGCCAGCCAGAGGCGGGGTAACACACGGAAGACAAAGGAGGCGTCGCCAAAGCTCAGTCTCTCTCCTTTCAATGCCTGAGCCGCGGCCTTAAAGGCTGCCCGGTCCGACCCGAAGGCGCGGGCGAGCCGCATGTTTGCCCGCGCCTGAAACGCAGCGTCGTAACCCAGGCCGCCGGGCAGGCTGCGAAAAGCAATCCAGCGGTCGTTTACCACCGTACCATCCGCGGTGAGCAGGTAGTGCAACAACAGGATGCGGCTGGCCATGTCGGCCTCGCTGCCGTCGTCGGTCTGTCGCACCTTGCCCGCGGGCCAGGGCACGTCGTACATCGTATTGAAAAAGGGCACCAGAAAGCTGCCCGCCAGTGCGTCCCGGGCTTCGAACACGACCCCGGCGTGGGCCGCCTGGCGGACCGGATCGACCTCCGGCAAGGCCTTCTGCGCCTTTTCCAGTGCCGGTCCATAGGTCTCTTCCGGTGTTCTTGCCCTGTGTTCCATCGTCGTGTTGTTCCTGCTTGATCTAAGTTCATTATATCCCATTCAACCAAGTTTGTCAACTGCTTCATCCGGTCCTTCAGGTTTGCCACGTCAGCCACAAGCTCTCACTCGCTCGCTTCTCTCCGCACGCCCGGCGGCCGCAGGCGCTGGCCGGGGATGGTGCAAGCACCTGTCGTGGCTTCCGGCGTGCCCTGTGGACGCAATGGATGGGGAGCGATTTGCGTCTGCAGCCGAGTTGTGCTATAATGCCCGCAGTTGAGCGGTCTTTACTGAGAAAAGTGGGGAAGCCCCACTTTTCTTGCTATCAGGGGTGGTGCAACAGTGGCGAGCGAATCGCCACTGTTTGCGCTGGACTCAAGTCAAAACTGGGTTGGAAGAATGGAAAGAAAAAAAAGGGAATATGGATCCTGTGTCGAGGGGCCTGAGCGCCGTCCAGATGGTCTGGGTGGGCCGCAGGTCGCGTACAGAGGACGAGGCGGTAAAAAATGAGAAGTGATTTCATGCTCGCGATCAATCAGTTGTGCGCCGAGCGCAAGCTTGCGCCCGAGGTCGTGCTGGAGGCTGTTGAGGCTTCCCTGATCTCGGCGTATCGGCGCAACTTTGGCGCGGTGACCAACGTTGAGGTCCGGATTGAGCCGGACACCGGCGATGTGCGGGTCTATGCGGCCAAAGAAGTGGTGGAGGACGTAACCGATAACAAGGCCGAGATCTCGCTGCCTGAGGCACGCGCGCTCAAGCCCGACGCTGTCCTGGGCGATGAGCTGATGGTGGAAAGCACGCCGCGGGACTTTGGGCGGATTGCAGCGCAGACGGCCAAGCAGGTGATCCTGCAGCGCATTCGCGAGGCCGAACGCGACGCCCTGTATAGCTCCTTTGCCGATAGCGCGGGCGAGATTGCCAACGGCACAGTTCAGAGCCACGATCTCCACTCTGGGGATGTGGTCGTCAACCTGGAGGGGGCTGAGGCGGTGCTTCCTGCTCGCGAGCAGGTGCCAAATGAGAAGTACCGGCGCGGCCAGCGCCTCCGCGCCTACGTCGTCGAGGTGCGCAAAGGAAGCCGCGGCCCGCAGATTACTCTCTCGCGCCGCAGCCCGGCCCTGCTCCGGCGCCTATTGGAGCTTGAGGTGCCCGAAATCTTTAGCGGCGCCGTCGAGATCAAGGCCATCGCCCGCGAGGCCGGCTCCCGCTCCAAGGTAGCGGTGCACGCTACCCAGGAGGGCGTCGACCCGGTCGGGTCGTGCGTTGGCGTGCGCGGCGGCCGAATTCAGAACGTGGTCAACGAGCTGGGTGGCGAAAAGATCGACGTCGTGCAGTGGAGCCCGGACGTGGGCACCTTTATAGCCAATTCCCTCAGCCCGGCCAAGGTCATGAACGTGCTGCTGAACGACGTGCTCGACGGTGGCAAGACGGCCACGGTCATTGTTCCCGACCGGCAGCTGTCGCTGGCCATCGGCAAAGAGGGTCAGAACGCCCGGCTGGCGGCCAAGCTGACCAGCTGGCGCATCGATATCAAGAGCGCCACTGAGGCGGCCGAGGAGACCCTGGGCAGCCTGGACCAGATCCGCGTGCCGCCCGACGAGATGGACCTCCTGAGCCTGGCCGAGGCGTTGCTGACCCGGCGCGAGGGCATAGAGGGGTTCAGCACCGAGCAACGGCAGCTCATCCAGAACGCTGTACAGACAGACCTGACCGACTGGCCGGAGGAAGCTCCCACCGTTGCGACGTCCGAGCTGGAGCCCGAAGTCGTCGTCGAGCAGGCGGAAGTCGTCGCCGAGGCATCGTCAGTCGAGGCCCAGGCCGCACAGACGGTCTCTGCCGAGACCCAGGACGTGGAAGAGGGGGAGGAAGAGCCCGAGCTCTACGGGTCCAGGCGGCCGGCCTGGCTTGAGGATGTGGATGAGCCCGCCCCCTTTGCCGAAGGGGAGCTGGTGGACGAATCCTCCCTGGGCTGGGTGCCCACCGAACCGGCATTGCCGGAATATCCCAGCTGGGCCGATGAGGAGCCGGGGGATATCGCGGACCTGGGGTGGGTGGCTGACGAAGAGGTCGAGGACGAGGAAGAGGACGAAGACGCACGGCGCGAGCGCAAAAAGAAGGGCAAGAAGCGGCGCCGTCGTGAGTTTGACCCAGAGATAGTTGTGCCCGAGTTCCGGCCCCCGCAGCGTCGGGGTGGGCGCGGTGGCGGGCGGGCGCGGTAGCGCCCCCCGCTCGCCGGCGCGGGACAACAGGGGCACGATATAGGAAATGAGCAACAGTGTCCGGAAAGCGCCGAAAGCATGTGCCGCTTCGAAGCTGCATTGTCTGCCAGGAAAAGCGGCCTAAGCGAGAGTTGATCCGGGTCGTGTGCACACCAGAGGGGGCCATCGAGATCGACCCCAAGGGCAAGCGCCCTGGGCGAGGTGCCTACGTGTGCCGCGATCCCCGTTGTTGGGAGGCGGGGCTGGAGCCGCGCAAGCTTGCGCGTGCCCTGAAGTGCCCGGTCACGGCCGGCCACGTGGCCTCGATCCAGGCCCAGATCGCAGCGTCACTGGCAAGCGAGGTCCTGGTCGAAGGCTCGCCGGCCACGGCCCCGGCGACGGATCTCGGCGATTAATCCGGATTGTACAAAAGGGGGAGGTAAACCCATGGGACGTAGAGACAAAACAGACACGCGCAGCCGCTCTCAGCCAGCGCGCAAGCCGACAGTGGATGAGGAAGAGCAGCTGCGCCTGGCGCGCGCGAGCAAGGCAGCCGGCGCGCCGCCGGCGCCCAAGGTCATCGAGCTGCCCGAGACAATGATCGTCCGAGATCTGGCGCGTGCTCTACGGGTCAACCCTATCGATGTCATCAAGTACTTGATGTCGAACGGCATCGTAGCGGGCATCAATCAGACGATAGACTACGAGACAGCTGCCATTGTCGCCGGCGAGATGGGCTTTCAGACACAGCCCATCCGCGTCGCGGAGCCCGACGCCGAGCAAAAGGTCGAGCGCGCGGGCAGAACTCTGTGGCAGACGCTCGTGCAGGAAGAAGCTCCTGAGAACGTGAAGCCCCGCCCGCCGGTAGTGACGGTGTTGGGTCACGTTGACCACGGCAAGACGACACTCCTGGACGCCATCCGCGAGACCAACGTCGTGGCCGGTGAGTACGGCGGCATCACCCAGCACATCGGCGCCTACCAGGTGGAGCACGAAGGCCGCAAGATCACGTTTCTTGACACGCCGGGCCACGAGGCGTTCACTGCCATGCGGGCCCGGGGAGCGCAAGTGACGGACCTGGCCGTGTTGGTGGTCGCAGCCGACGATGGCGTGATGCCCCAGACCCGGGAGGCTGTCGACCATGCCCGCGCTGCAGGCGTTACGATCCTTGTCGCCATGAACAAGATGGACAAGCCCACCGCGCAGCCGGAGCGTGTCAAGCAACAGCTTGCCGATCTTGGCCTGACGCCTGAAGACTGGGGGGGTGACGTCATCATCGTGCCGGTGTCGGCCAAGATGAAGCATGGCATCAGCGACCTCCTGGAGAACATCCTGCTCATCACCGAAGTGGCCGATCTCCGCAGCAACCCCAGCCGTCCGGCGCTCGGCACCGTGGTCGAATCGCAGTTGGACAGGCAGCGTGGACCCACCGCTACCCTGCTGGTGCAGGGAGGGACTCTGCGCGTGGGTGATGCCCTGGTCATTGGCGCTATCTCGGGCCGGGTGCGGGCCATGATGGATCATCGCGGCAACCCGGTAACTGCGGCGCCGCCGGCTATGCCGGTGTTGGTCATGGGCCTGTCGGACGTGCCCAGGGCCGGCGAGCTCTTCCAGGTGGTGGACAACGAGCGGGAGGCGCGGGTCAGGGCCGGCGTTACAGCCGAGAAGATGCGGCAGGCCGACTCGCGGCCCACGCGGGCACGCGCCATGACCCTGGACGAGCTTTTCTCTCGCTTCGAGCACGGCGACACCATCAAGCTGAACATCATCCTCAAGGTCGACGTCCAGGGCTCTGTGGAGCCCATCGTTAACTCTCTTCAGCGCTTGAACAGCGAAGACGAAAAAGTCGACATCCTGCACCAAGGCACGGGCAACATTAGCGAGTCGGACGTGATGCTGGCCTCGGCCTCCGATGCGGTGATCATCGGCTTTCACGTGGAGGCCGACGAGGCGGCACGACGCCTGGCAGCCCAAGAGGGCGTGGACATCCGGCAGTACAACATCATCTACAAACTGGTGGATGATGTCGAGAAGGCCCTCAAGGGGATGCTGCAACCGGTTTACGAGAAGGTGGTCACCGGCCATGCCGAGGTCCGGCAGGTTTTTCGCATCGGGCGCCGGGGCGGCAATGTGGCGGGTGCCTATGTCACCGATGGCGAGGTCGCCCGCAACGCGCGGGTACGGGTGTTGCGCGGTGGCAAACAGATCTTTGAGGGTCATCTCGACTCCCTGCGTCGCTTCAAAGATGATGTGAGCGAAGTGCGGTCTGGCTTTGAGTGCGGCATCGGCGTCGCCGGCTTTGACGATCTGCAAGAGGGCGACGTGCTCGAGTTCTACAAGGAACAGCGCGTCAGCTAGGTTGTTGTGGCAACAGGCACTGCCCTGGGTAGACAACTCTACCCAGCGCGGTGGGTTTGGGGGGAGATCATGCCAACTCGCCGGCAACAACAGGTCTCGGAGCTCATTCACCGTGAGCTGAGCCAGCTCCTGCTACGTGAAGTTCGGGACCCGCGCCTTGCGGAGATGACGATCACCGAGGTGCGCGTCACCCCGGACTTGCTGCTGGCTCGCGTCTACTTCACGGTTCTGGGGGGAGCGGAAGAGGAAAAGGCGGCCCGCACGGGCCTGGAAAGTGCCAGCGGCTACCTGCGCGGGCAGTTGGCGGCCCGACTGAGCCTACGCGTCGTGCCAGAGCTGACCTTCGAGGTCGACAGGAGCGCCGAGTACGGACGGCGGATCGACCAGCTCCTGGACGAGATCTCGACGGAGAGTCACCCGGACGATGACACCGGCCCTACTCCAGGCGATTGATGACCGGCTGCGCGCGGCGCAGCGAATCCTCGTCGTGACCCACGTCGGACCAGACGGCGACGCCATTGGCTCCTTGCTGGGGTTGGGTGGGCTCCTGGCAGAGCGGGGCAAGGCCGTCACTATGGCCTGCGAGGATCCAGTGCCCGAGGCTTACCGTTTCCTGCCGGGGAGCGAAAATGTTGTCCACCAGGTTGCCGGCCGGCCCGACCTGGTCGTCAGTGTCGATTGCAGCGATCGAACCCGGATGGGTGAGTCGTTCACTGTACTGGAAGATGTGCCCCTCATCAACATCGACCACCACGTCACGAACACCATGTTCGGCACTGTCAACTGGGTTGAGCCCTCGTGCGCTTCTACAACACAAATGCTCCTGGAAATGGCCGAAGGCCTGGCTTGGCTGATCCGCCAGCCGGTGGCCGACTGCCTGTTGTGTGGTCTGGTAACCGACACCCGCTCCTTCCGCACCGCCAATGTGGACGGCGATACGATCGCTGCTGTCCAGCGCCTGATGGCTGCCGGTGCATCCCTGTCGCATGTCGCCCGGCAGTCCCTTGATCTGCGCTCCCTGGCCTCCGTTCTTCTTTGGGCAGACGCCGTGAGTGCCCTGCAGCTGCGCCAAGGCATCCTCTGGACCCAGGTGACCCGGGCCATGCGCCTGCGCTGGGCCGTGGGCGACCGCGACACATCTGGTCTCAGCAATTTTCTGTCGGGTGTGCGAGAAGCGCTCATCGTGGCCGTATTCGCCGAACTGGACAATGGAGATGTGGATGTCAGCCTGCGCGCCAAGCCAGGTTTGGACGTGGCGCAGGTGGCCTTTCGCCTGGGCGGCGGCGGACATCCTCTGGCTGCCGGCCTGACCTTGAAGGGCGACCTGGACGACGTGGAACAGCGCGTGTTGGCCGAGCTGCACCTCAGCTTGGCCGAGCAGGAGATCGCGCGTGGCTGATTGCCCGGGCTGCCCCCGCCGGGCCGCGGCCGAGCGCTGGGTGGCGCCTCGCCGCGACGTGCCCCTTTCGGGGATTCTCAATGTCGACAAGCCGCCCGGCGTGACCTCCCACGATGTGGTCGATGCCATCCGGCGGGTGTCGGGTCAGCGGCGCGTCGGCCACGCCGGCACCCTCGATCCCATGGCCACGGGTGTGCTCCTCGTCTGCCTGGGACAGGCCACCCGGGTGGCCGAGTATCTCATGGCTGGCCGCAAGCGATATCGTGCCGGCGTCGTGCTGGGCAGTACCACCGACACGTACGATGCCGAAGGCGAGGTGACGAGCAGCGGCGGACGCACTGATTTTGAACAGGCCGAGATCGAGGCGGCGCTGGCCGGCTTCCAGGGTGCGATAGAACAGGTCCCACCCGTATACTCCGCCCTGAAGCAGGGCGGCGAGCCCCTCCACAAGCGCGTACGCCGGGGAGAGACGGTCGAGGTACAGCCCCGCCGCGTCGAGATCGACGAGATCCGGCTGTTGGACTGGGCACCTCCCGTGCTGATCCTGGAGGTCGCTTGCTCGCCCGGGACCTATATCCGCTCCCTCGCCCATGACCTCGGGCGGCGGTTGGGCGGTGGCGCTTACCTGGGATCCCTGGTTCGCCTGGCGAGCGGCCGGTTTCCCCTGGAAGAGGCCACCAGCCTCGAACGCCTGGAGGAAGCCTTCCAACATGGTCAGGAAGAGGAGTACCTCCTCTCGTTGGACGAGGCCCTCCTTGATTGGCCGGCCATCGTCGTGCCCGGCGGTGAAGCACAGCGTCTGGTGCAGGGGCAGCCGGTTCCGGCCGGCGCAGCCGCAGGACCGGGTGCACCGGAGAGCGCGGGCTGGGCTCGAGCCTACAGCAGCAGCGGCGACTTTTTGGCCATCGTGGTCTACGAAGAGGAAGCGGGGCGCTGGCAGCCGAAAAAAGTGTTCCATGCGGGTGATTGATGATCTGCAGCGGGTTCGCCTGGGCCAGGAGACGGTGCTGACCATCGGCGCCTTTGACGGCGTGCACCGCGGGCACCAGGCCCTCATTGGCACCGTCGTCGGCCGGGCGCGGGCCAGCGGCCGGCTGTCCGCCGTCCTCACCTTTCATCCTCATCCGGTCATGGTCCTGGCGCCCGACCGGGCGCCGCGCTACCTCACCACACCGGGCGAAAAGGCCGCACTCCTCGAAAGGAACGGAGTGGACATTCTCGTCCTCCACCCCTTCAACCGGGAGGTTGCGAGCACGCCGGCCGAGACTTTCATGGCCACGATCTCAAGGACGCTTAACCTCCGAGAGCTGTGGGTAGGCCCGGACTTTGCCCTGGGGCGTAACCGCGAGGGGAACGTCGCCCGCCTGGGCGAGCTGGGCCGCCAGTTCGGCTATGGCGTGCACGTTGTCCAGCCTGTTCAGGATGGGGAGCAGGTCATCTCCAGCAGCCGCATCCGGTCGCTCCTGTATGAGGGGCGTGTGGCGGAGGCGGCGGAGCTGCTGGGACGCTATCCCAGCGTTTCCGGAGAAGTGGTCACGGGAGCACGGCGCGGCCATGACCTGGGATATCCTACGGCCAACTTGGAAGTCCGGCCTGAGCGGGCGGTGCCGGCCGATGGCATTTACGCCGTGCTCGCCGTGCTCGGCGGCGAGCGCTACCCGGCCGTCGCCAACGTCGGCGTGCGGCCCACGTTCGACAATGGCGAGCGCCTGGTCGAGACCTACATCTTTGACTTTGACGAGAACATCTATGGCTGCGACCTGGTGGTCGAGTTCGTGGCGCGCCTGCGGGACGAGCTGCGCTTTGCCAGCGTTGCCGACCTGGTGGCGCAGATGGGCCGCGACAGCGACGAGGCGCGCCGTATCCTGGCGGCTGCCGGCTATTCGCAGCCGTCGGCTGGCAGCGAAGGCCCTCGCTGTCCATATCGCTTCCGTGAGGTCGAGCACACCGCCGACCGCGCCCTCTCTGTCTGGGGCGCCGACCTGCCGGCCCTCTTTGCCGGCGCGGCCCGCGGGATGTATAGCCTCGCGACCGGAGGGCTGGGCGGCCAGGGACTGCCGCCCACGGAGTGGCGCGAGTTGAAACTCGAGGCCGTCGACCGCGAAACACTGCTGGTCGAGTGGCTCAACGAGCTGCTCTACCTGGGGGAGGCTGAGGATCTGCTCTTTGTAGATTTCCAGATCACGTCGCTAACAGACGAGCGCCTGGAGGCGCGCGTCGGTGGTTTCCCCTTCGGCTCGACCAGAGGAGACATCAAGGCGGCGACGTTTCACGGACTGGAGCTGGTGCGCGACGAGAGGGGATGGTCAACCGTCATCACCTTTGACGTCTGAGCCCCGAGGCGTCGCTGCACGGCAGGCGAAAGCTGGAAAGGACGTACCATCATGGTGCAAAAGTCTGATCTTGTGCGCGTTGGGCAGTATGCCTGGGAGGTCCCGCAGAGCTACAGAGGCGACATGCGTGTGCCGGCCCGGATCTATACCAGCGAAACGCTGCTGGACGCCGCTTTTGGCGATCAGACAATGGAGCAACTGGTCAATACGGCAACGCTGCCCGGTGTTGTGAAGAGGGTGCTGGTCATGCCCGATGCCCACCAGGGCTACGGACCGCCCATTGGCGGCGTGGTCCCCACCCGCTACCCCGATGGCGTCATCTCCCCCGGAGCCGTTGGTTATGACATCAACTGCGGCGTCCGCCTGATGGCGTCCGAGTTGTATGCCGACGACGTGAAGGATGCGATCAACGATCTCATCGGCGTGCTGTTCAACACTGTGCCGAGTGGCGTGGGTAAGGGCGGCGGAATCCGCCACGTCTCGGGCCGTGAGCTTGACGAGGTGATGGTCAAGGGCGCGGCCTGGGCCGTCAAGGCGGGCTACGGGCGCCATGAAGACCTGGAGCGACTGGAAGAGGGCGGTGCGATGCCGGGCGCCGATCCGTCGGCGGTCAGCAGCCGGGCAAAGGAGCGCGGCGGTCCGCAGCTCGGCACGCTGGGCTCGGGCAACCACTTTATCGAGCTGCAGCGCGTGGACGAGATATTTGATCCGTCCGTGGCGCGGGCGTTTGGGCTGTTCGAGGGCCAGCTCGTCCTCCAGATCCACAGTGGCTCGCGCGGCTTTGGCCACCAGGTGTGCGATGACTATGTAAAAAGCCTGCAGCCCGCCGTGCAAAAGTACGGCATCCAGCTGCCCGACCGCCAATTGGTGTGCGCGCCCCTAGATTCGCCCGAGGGCCGGCGCTACTTCGAAGCGATGGTCGCGGCCGCCAACTTTGCTTGGGCCAACCGCCAGTGCATGGCGCACCTGGCACGGCAAAGCTTTGAGCAGGTGCTGGCCGGGCGCGTCAAAAACTTGGACCTGCACACCGTCTATGACGTCTGCCACAACGTGGCCAAGATCGAAGAGCACGAGGTGGGTGGCGCCAAGGTCAAGGTGTGTGTCCACCGCAAAGGCGCCACGCGATCTTTCGGGCCGGGACACCCGGACGTCACCCCGGTCTACCGGGCGGTGGGCCAGCCGGTGCTGGTGCCGGGCGACATGGGCACCGCATCGTACGTTCTCGTCGGCACGGCCGAAGCTATGGCGGAAAGCTTTGGCACCTCTTGCCACGGCGCGGGCCGCACGATGAGCCGCGCGGCGGCCAAGAAGCAGATCCACGGCGCCGCGCTCCGCCAGGAGCTCGAAGAGCGGGGCATCCGCGTTCGAGCCGGGAGCATGTCTGGCCTGGCGGAAGAGGCCCCGGCGGCCTACAAGGACATCGATGCCGTCATCGAGGTTGTCCACGGCGCCGGGCTGGCCCGGAAGGTGGCGCGCATGCGTCCTCTGGCAGTGATGAAGGGCTGATGGTCTCGCCCGCGACAGATGGAACGCCCGCCGGGGTCCCGCACTTGGGGACCCTGGCTCTTGTTGGCGGGGATGGCGACGTCGAGGGTGCGCGCCTCGAGGGCCGTTTTCTTGCCCGCGACAATCGCTACCGGGTCTCCGTCGAGGTAGCCGGCCAGGTCCTGGCCGCGCACCTGCCCTGCCCGGGCCGCCTGGCTGAGCTGCTGCTCCCGGGGCGGCCGGTGACCCTGGTGCGCCGTCTCCGTGCGGGACGCAAGACGGCCTATGACCTGGTGTTGGTGCGAGACGGCACGGTTTGGGTGTCGGTCGACACCCGCCTGCCCAACCACCTTGTGGGCCAGGCTCTGCGGGCAGGGCGCCTGGGGCCTCTCGCCGGCTATGACGTCGTCCGCTCCGAAGTGTCCTTTGGCCGCAGCCGGCTCGACTTCCGCCTCGAGGTTGGCGGGCGGCCGGCTTGCCTGGTGGAAGTCAAGTCGGTGACGTTGGTCGTCGGCGGCCTGGGCTGCTTTCCCGACGCCGTCACCGCGCGGGGCCGGCGCCATGTCCTGGAGCTCGCCACCGCGGTTGGGGCCGGCTACAGGGCTGCGGTCGTGTTCGTTGTGCAGCGCAGTGACGCCGGTGGCGTCCGCCCCTACGATGAGGTCGATCCGGCCTTTGGCCAGGCGTTGCGAGAGGCGGTCGAACGGGGGGTGGAGGCCTATGCCTACGGCTGTCGCGTAGAGCCGGGTCACGTTGCGCTGGCGGGCCGTCTGCCGGTCATCATCAGCTAGGGCCGGCGGGCCGCACCTCGGGATCGGGGCCGCCTTTCGCCGCGCCGGACCGCAGGTCTGCGAGCCGCTGCAGTCTATCTGCGGCGGCTTGCAGGCCGGCGACAATGTCCTCGATCTCTTGCTGCGCAGCCGGCGGTAGGGCGCGGCCCGTCGGGGCCGGGGAGCCTGCCCGGGCTCCGGCATAACGCTGCGCATTGCGCACGGCAATGGCCACATAGTCGGCCAGGCCACTCAGCCACTCTGCGTCGCCCTCGCTGAAAGATGCGTCCTCCGGACGGCGGGCGGCGAGAAGCACCCCCGGGGATTCTTGCTGCCAGCGCACAGGCACGGCGACTGCCGGCCCCAGAGCACTGCCGGCGAGCGTCGAGAGGACAGGGTCCCCCGGTCCCCGGGCCCGGATCTCGACCGCCCCCAGGCCCCTCACGTCCACGGCCAGGCCGCTGTCAACACGCATGTCGACGAGGCGGGCCTGCGGATCGCGGGGTCCGCGCATGGCGCGTAGCCGCAGCTCGCCACCGGCCGGCAGGTAGAGGCAGGCATAGTCCGAGCGTGTGAGGTAGATGGCCGCCTCCACAGCCCGCACGTACACCCTCTCCGGCTCCAGTTGGGCAACGAGCGCCTTGCCGATACGCGCCAGGATATTCATGTCTCGCATCCAGCGCTCCATCTGACGCGTCAACGGCATGGCCGGCGCCATGGCCTCGTGAACCTGCGCGCGGGGCGGCGCTCGACCTGCTTCGGGAGCACGGGACGCCAGAGCCTTGTCGACGGCCGCCAGCATATCGGCTAGGGCGTAGGGCTTGACCAAGTAGTCCACGGCACCTAGCTCCAGAGCCCGGTGGGCTACCTGCTCCGAGCCGTAGAAAGTGGTCAAGATCACCGGGACGGAGATACGCTGCTCGCGCAGGGCCGCGAGGACCTCCAGCCCGTCCATCTTGGGCATGTTCAGGTCCATGATGACGAGGTCGGGCCGGTCGGCGAGGATGCGCCTTAACCCGCGCTGGCCGTCCATGGCCGTGAGTACGCGGTAACCCTCGGGTCGCAGCACGTTGTTGGCAAGGTGGACGATATTCTCCCGGCGATCTTCGACGATCAGGACTGTTTCACCTGCCATATTGGCCCTCCTCGAGGGGCCCGAGCAGGGCCTGGAGCTCGCTCAACAGCACACGCGATGTCAGGTCGAGGCTGATGGGAGTCACGGACACGACGCGGTCGATCACCAGGGCGTGGACGTCCGAGTCCGGCTCGAGCCTGTCGAAATCGACGTCGACCCCGTAAGCCGGCAGCCGCTTGTCCGCGAGCCCTATCCGGCCACTGGGTAGTGCGTGGAAGTAGCCGTCGCGAGACAGCCGGGTCACCCGCCACGGGGTCGTGGGCGTGGCATCGTCGGGCACGTCCAGCTTGAGGACGTCGACGTCGGGGGGCATCTTTTTTTCGAGCAGCTGCCCTGCAAAGTGGCGCGTGAAATGCGTTGCCGCCGCAAAGTCGATGTCTTCCGAGTGCAGGCGGTGGTACATCGGCTCCGTCTCCAGGCTGGCAGCCAGGGCCGGGACGCCGTCGGCCGCGGCTTCCAGGGCCGCGCCCAGCGTGCCCGAGGAGGTTACCCGGCTGCCCACGTTTTCGCCATAGTTGATACCCGACACGCACAGTGCGGGCTTCCGGGGAACCAGCTCCATCAGAGCAATGAGCACCACCTGGGCCGGCGAGGCGTGGATCGTATAGGCCGTCACCTGGTATCCGTCCACCTCGCACTCGACGCGCGCGATGGCGCCTTCGTCGTGCGAAAAGAGGCTGCGGCCGGCGCCGGTCTGCTGTTCCTGGGGCGCCGCCACCATGACATCGCCCAGGGGCAGGACGGCGCGGACGGCGGCGCGCAGGCCGGGAGAGCGCACGCCGTCGTCACACGTTACGAGGATGAGAGGCCGCTCGCTAGACATAAAAAGGCCGCCTCCTATACAGGATTTGGCCTCATTATACCAGAGTTTGCAGCCTGGTGCACCTTTTGCGCTGCCGCATCAGGCAGCCCAGGCCACCTCGCGGTTGACCGTCTGCCGCTCGATGAGGTTTGCCAGGTCACTGGCCGACCGAGCGAGATAGTGCTCGCCGGACACAATGGTGACCCGGCTGCAGTTTACGTCCAGGCAAAGGAGCGGTACGTCGGGCCGGTCGCGCAGAAAAGGCACGACGAACGGCAGAGTCGAGTCCAGCGAGTCGAAAATGATGAGGTCTGGACCAAGGATCTTGAGCCTTTCCACGACGTCGCCCACGGAGGCATGGACTCGGACCAGTCCCAGCTCGTGGCTAGCCTGAAGGCTGGCTTCGATCGAGTCGATGAACAGGGAATCGCCAAATAGGGCCACGACCTTCGACTTCTTCAACTCACACCCCCATCTGTAGGTGCACGCCGCGGGCCGGCTTTCCACGGCGAGTGCTGGAGACCAATGTTGGAAAGATGCCTGGTATTCTCCTTGCACTCGTCGCTGGCCTTCCCCCGCCTCCGGCCCACCCGTTCCCCTGGAACTTGAGGCCGCTGCGAACCACCGACTGTGTCGTAATGAGCACCAGGCGCTCTATCTTTTGCCCGGCGGTGGGACCGGTCAGCCGGCCCCACCACCGGGCAAGCCAGTTACCAAACGGTCAGGGCTTTCCCTGGCTGCCACCGCTGCCGCTGTCGCCACCGCTGCCAGACTGCGAGCCACCCGTGCTGTGCTGCCCATTGTCGACAGGGCCGGCGGGGCCCGACTGCGTTTGCGACGGACCTACGCCGCTCGTCTCGGCCGGAGCCTGTGGCCCTGGTCCCGGGCCGGCACTGGCCGGCGCGTTGGTGCCGGTTGGCGTCTGCACGGGCTTGGGGCCTGGGCCGGCCGGCATGTCTTCGGCCTGGGTCGACACCTGGTCAGCCTGCGACCCGCTTCCCTGCGCTTCGCCGGGCACGGGCATGTCCGCCGCGTCCTTGGGCTCGCCATAGCGGCCCCGAATGAGCTCGCCCTGGGCGCCCACGCCGGAGCCGGCGTGTAGCTCCAGGCGCAGCTGCTCGGTCGCGCGTGCCAGGGCCCGCAGCGGCTCCCTGTCGGCCTCGGGGAATGCCCCCACGGCCTGCACCATACGCTGGTGCCAGCTCTGGATGGTTGCCTGGTGTTGGGTCATGGTCTGGAGCGGATCCTGCGCTCCTTCCCCCACGGCGTCCGCGGCGATCCCCAGGTGCTTCTGCAGCATGCTACTGGTCGACTGGTCGATGGTCTGCCCCTGTTCGATGGTTTGGGCGACTTCGTTCAGCCGCTGCACCACGCCGTCGAGGGCAAGGTCCATCCTGGCGTGCGGATCGGTGGTCAGCCTCAGGCGCTGCTCGACCACCAGCAGCTTTAGGCCATACAGGGGTTGCCCGGGCAGGCTGTCGGCCATGGCCTGACCTGCGCCGCAGAGCAGGCTCACGACGAGGACGGCGACGGTGAGGCCGGAGACCAGCCTGGCGCCGCGGGCTATGGGCCAGAAGCTACTTCTACGGCTAGCCTTGCGGTTCCTCATCACTGCCGCCTGGGCCAAATAACGCTGACGCCCGGGCGCCAACTTGTAGGGCGCCGGGGGAGGTGGATCGGCCAGGGTAGCCAATCGCTGTGCTGTGTGGACCAACGGGTCGAGTGGGCCCTCGACCGTTTCGCCCCGGGCTGCTTGTTCCAGAGCTTGATCTAACTGGTTGGCTCGCTTGCTGCTCATGTTTCTTCTCCTCTCGCTCCATTAGCTTCTGGAGCTTTTCAACGGCACGGAACTGGAGGAGCTTGATGGCCCCCTCGCTCTTGCCTAGCAGCCGGCCGACCTCTTCCAGCTTCAGTCCCTGGCCGAAGCGGAGCAGGATGACCTGCTGCTGGCCCGGTGTCAACTGGCTAATGGCCTGCCGGAGCTGATCTTCGAGGTGGCAGCGTTCCAACCGGTGCAGTGTGGACTCGGAATTGGCGACGATCTCTTCGTCCAAAGGCAGCTCGCTCTTTTTTGCCTGCTCGCGAAAGTGGTCCATCGCCAGGTTGTGCGCCACCCGGTAGAGCCAACCTTGCAGTCGCTCTCCGGGTGCCCGCGACGTGTCGAGTGACTCTATCAGCTTGATAAAGACCTCACTCGTCAAGTCCTCGGCGAGGTGCGCATCTCCCAGGTAACGGTAGAGATAGGCATAGATCGTAGCTGCGTGCCGATCATAGATATCGGCCAGTGCCCGGGCGTCGTATTGGCGCGCTTGCTGGAGCACGTCACTGTCGCTTGCTGCCAAGGTTTGCTCCTCTCACCTAATAGACGCCCGGGCTGACCAAAGGTTACGGGTTACTCTTCGTTCGACACGTTTCGCTTACGGCCGCTGCGGCAGCAGTGGCAGGTAGTGCCCCGGCGAATCGGGGGGCGTGGGCGGCTTGCTTGGCTGACCGCCGTACTGTCCAAAGTGCTGCGGGTTCAAGGGGTCCGGCGTCGGCGACGGCGTGGCGTTTGGGTCGTCCGCGCCGGTGTCTGGCGCCTCGATGAGCCATGTATCCGTCGTGTGGCACTTGGAGCACTGGCCCCGGGGATGGCTCGCCGGCCGGTCCACCGAGTGGCAGGCCACGCAGTTGTCGTAGCCGTTGTGGTCAAAGACGGGCTCTGCCCACGTCTCGGTCCCGTGGCAGTTAGAGCACTCGCCGGGCCAGTGGCCTGTCGGAGGCTGGTGACACGATGCACAGGTGGTCAGGCCTGCGTGCGAAAAGTCATAGTCCGCCCACGAGCTCATGTTGTGGCAGTTTGAGCACTGCCCGGGATAGTGTTTGTCCGGCGGCACGTGGCACGACTCGCAGTCGGCGTCGACGGGATGTGGGACCTCGATGTCGGTGGTCCAGTCGACGGTGTTGTGACAATCGGAGCACTGCCCGGGCCAGTGACCGCCCGGCGCCGTGTGGCAGGAAAGGCAGTCCATCAGGTCGGTGTGGGGCACGTCGGCGTTGTGCCAGTCGCTGGTGTCGTGGCAGTCGAGGCACAGCCCCGCATAGTGGCCCGGCGGCGCCGTGTGGCACACC
>JBFYTF010000460.1:0-7569 GCA_041300865.1 Anaerolineae bacterium | reverse complement strand
CTCGTTTCACCTGCCGTTTCAGCGAGATCAGCGGCTGGCGGAGGAGATGCCCATACTTACACCACCGGACTTGGCGACAGACAACCCGGTTCTGTGCCATCTGTGCAGGCAGGTAAGCAGGATCGGCCCGTCAGAACCGGTCTAATGCCTGGGATAACTGACTCGCATTGGCCCTAAACAACGCCACCACCCGGTTGGCCAGCATCGCCCAGGTGAATGACACAGGACCCCCAGTGGTGGGTGCTGTGGGCAAAACACTGACAGGGCAGCGAGCCTGCCGCCTACACAGAAATCAGGCTTCAACTGATAGACGACGGCGTGCCAATCGTCTATACTTATCGATGTACTGCCCTGCTGCTGCCGGGGAAGAGTGCGATGCCCCAAGAACGGCAAAGAGGCTCCTGGCAAAAGGCCACGGAACTGGTATGATAGGGCAAACCAATGGAGAATTCCAAGAAAAGGATCGAGGTATCTCATGCAAGGCAAGCACAGATTGAGCCATATCCTGCGCTGGGTGTTGAGTGCACTGATCGTCGCCGCCGGATGGACGACGGCGTGGGCGTGGGGCAGCGTAGCCGAGTCGCGCGCTGCCGCGCCGGTCGCGCCTGCCTTGTACGCCGCCTGGCAGCCTGCCGGCGCGCCCCGGGCCCTGCTGTTCCGCAGCACCGACCAGGGCATAAGCTGGGAGCCGCTGGCGCTGCCCGACCAGGCTACGCCGGTGGCCTGGGCCGGGAATGGAGCGAACCGGGTGGCCGTTTCCCTGTCCAATGGGCCGGTGTTCACCTCGGACGACCGGGGGAATAGCTGGAAGCAGGTCGCCGGGGAACTGTTGCCTGTGCTGAGCTTGGTCTGGGACGGCCAGGGCGACCTGTACTTGGGCACTGCTGGCCACGGCATCTACCGGCAGGCGGCCGAGGGTGCGCTCGAGCCGATCGCGGCTGGGCAGCGGGACCTGGCTTCAAAAACTGTGAGTCACCTGGTGCTGGTGGGCAGCCGCCTCTTTGCCGCCACGCCCGCCGACCTGTTCTACACAGATGATGGCGGCCAGTCGTGGGTCAAGATGCAGCCCGTACCGGGTGGCATCTCGTCCCTGGCTGCGGCCGATGCCCGAACGCTGTTCGTGGGCACGCAGGCGAATGGCCTCTTTCGCAGCATCGACGCAGGCCAGACCTGGCAGCCGGCTTCGGCCGGACTGGGCGAGGCGGCCGGCGTGTACCTGTCTATCACGGCTCTTCAGGTCGATCCCCAGGAGGCCGGCGTGGTGTATGCCGCCGTGAGCTCCCTGGTGGGCGGCACCGAGCTGCATTCGGCTGCAGTGGGTACCTTTGTGACGCTCGACGGCGGCCAGTCGTGGCAGCCTCTGGCCGGCCCTTCGTTTCCGCAGGCCAAACCGGCATCAGCCCTGTTGTCAACACCAGGCCAGCCGCTCTACGTCTGGTCGGTGGCCGTTGATGGCCTGCAGACCTACGCACCCGACGTGGCAGGAGCGTTGGGCACTTTGCAGCAGACCACGGGTGATGTCCAGTCGCGCGCCACCGCGGCTCGTATCCTGGGGCTGGCTCGCACGCGGGCAGCAAGCAGCTCGCTTCTGGCGGCGGTGGCCGACCCGAGCTCGGCCGTCAGCCAGGCTGCGGGCGAGGCGCTCGGCCGCATCGCCGATTCACGGACGGCGAGTGACCTTCTGCTGGCGCTTCAGAGCCCCATCCCCCAGGTGCAGCACAGTGCGGCCACGGCACTGGGCATGATGCGCGCCGAAGCGGCGGCGGAGCCCTTGAGCGCGATGCTGCTGCGGGGTGACCCGGCGATGGCCAGCATCGCCGCCGACGCGCTGGGGCGCATCGGCAGCCAGGACGCGATACAGGCGTTGCTGACCGCCATTGCTGACGCGCAGATGACCACGCGGCGGCACGCCGCCCTGAGCGCCCTCGAAGCGATGGGCGAGCCCGCCGTGACGCCGCTCCAGCAGATGCTGGCCAGCAGCCCGGATGCAGCGGCTCGCGGCAACGCCGCCGAGGCGCTGGGTTGGATCGGGTCGCCTTCGGCGACCGCGGCGCTGGTGCAGGCGCTGGGGGATTCGGACTCGACCGTGCGGGCGCGGACGGCCTGGGCGCTGGGCGAGGTGGCGGCTCCGCAGGCCCCGCAGGCGCGCCACCCGTCGCTGGTGGCCGGTGCCGTAGCATCGGGCCTGACGGCCGGCCAGACGCCCACTCAAATCGCGCAACAGCCGGTCGTCCGCACGAACGTGCTGGCCAGATGGGCGCTGGCCCTCAGCAGGGGGGATAGGCTGCCGTGGCTGATCCTGGCGCTGTCGATGCTCGCGACGGCCTGGTTGTGGCTGCTGCTGGTGGCCAACCGGCGGCGTTCGCTGGCGGCCGTAGCGCATAGGGTCGGGCGGCGCTAGGCCGGGACTGCGTTGTGGCAGGCGCTGCGCGACATACTTCAGGGCAGTACGCAGGTCCCCGCAGTGTAACGGAGAGGGATCGACGCCGGCGGGGCGCCGTTCGTTGCTTTTCCCTCGGAGGCATCGTAAGGATGGAGACAGCGGAGGCCCAACACTTCACACGAGCTCGCACACCTGGATAGCGCGCAAGAGAGACGCACGGCGATGGGCACCGTGCCTCTGCTCCAGGCTCTGAAGGGGAGGTGCGTCGCATTCTTTAAGTGCGACGCACCTGGCTGACGCCGGCTGGCTCACTCCCCCAAGTACGGGCCGAAGATGTGCTCTTCCAAACTCTCCTCTGGCATGGCGACGCGGGGCACAGGATGCCGGCTAATAGGGCGGAGTGCATTGCCCACTGCTGTTAGTTCCCCAGCAGACGACCTTGCCATCACTACGGACAGCGCAAGTGTGTCGGACACCGGCATCGATGTAAGCGTAGGTGCCGGTGGTTGGCATATCCGACACTCGCCCATCGTCGTCACTCCCCCAACAGTGGAGGGTGCCGTCGGTCTTGATGCCACAATTGTGCCAATTGCCCGTGGTGACCTGCTTGAAGGTCATGCTGCTGGGTGGATCATCCGTTCGGCCTGAATCCGGTTTCCCCCAGCAGTCGACGGTGCCGTTGGTCCTGACTCCGCAGCCGTGCCAGTCAGCCACGTCGATCTGGGTGAAGGTGCCGGCCGGCGGCACTGTTCGCCCGGTGTCGTTGATTCCCCAGCAGTAGAGGGTGTCGTCGGTCTTGATGGCACAGTTGTGCCAGTTGCCAGAGCGGACCTGCTTGAAGGGGCCTGCTTTGTCATCCGTTCGCCCACCGTCTTGTATCCCCCAGCAGTCAACGGCGCCGTTGCTCCTGAGCCCACAGCCGTGCCATTCGGCCACGGCCAACTGCGTGAAGGTGCCGGTCGGCCGGCCAGATATACGCCCCCCGTCCTCCTCCCCCCAGCAGTAGAGGGTATCGTCGGTCTTGATCCCGCAGTTGTGATACGGGGCCGAGCTGACCGCCTGATAAGTGCCGTCTGGCTTATACGTTCGCCCTTTGCCGTCATCGTCCCCCCAGCAGTCGATGACGCCGTCGCTCCGCAGCCCGCAGGTGTGCCACTCGCCCCCGCTGACCTGGGTGACGACAGGCGCGGGCGGCGGCGAGGAGGGAACCCCGGTTCCCGGCGTCTCGAGTAAGGACATTGTCCATTTCGCGTTCGCAACCGTTTGAAAATCCCACGAGCTAAAGGCCCAGCCATAGTTGATGTAGAGTTTGCGGTCGTACAAGCCGGTGGTGCTGTTGCGCTCGTAGTTGATCGCACCGTTGGGCGACCAATAGGGACTGTAATAGTAAAAGCCTACTTGTCCATCCCTTACACCGGGCGGCAGCTCCCATTTCTTGGTGAAGGTGTCCCATGAATTGTTGTATTGTTTGCGCATCCTGCTGATGTAAAGCTCATTGTTTAGCACATTGCCTGTAGGATCGTCGTTCCAGTAAACGACCAGATAGATATAGTCAGAGCCCTGGTCGTCCACCAGGAAGGGCCGCCCTTTGGCATCCGCGACATCGTAAGAATATACGGTGCCGACGTTCGTTCCAGCCGGATCCAGGGCATATGCCCTCTGCTTGCCCGACTCAATCACCGCTACGAGCGTATCATAGGTTGCATTGTTCACAGTTCCCGGGTAGTACACGGCACTGGGCGCTTCCGTGAGTTTTACCGTAGGGGTCACCATCTTCCCGGTCCAGCTCTGTCCATTGTTGTCGCTGTACGCCATCCAGAGCTCATTGTTGCTGCTCCTGTTGTAGATTGCGATGCGATGGGTCACCGGGTTGTAAACCGCCGCAACCTCACAATTGCTATTCGCCGTTTTCCAGCCCAGGATATCATGCCAACGATTGTCCCAGGAGATGCCGTCGAAGACCGTGTACAGGATCCGGCTGTCTGTTGCCGTATGGAACAACCACAGCTTGTCTCCGACCACCAGCGGCACGGGTGTGGTGTCGGTTTCGCCCTTCGTAATCGGGAGGAAATCGGACAGAGTGCCATTGGCGAGCTTCCGGAGCCGGAGTGAGGGATGCTCCCACGAAAAGAAACCGTGAGGGGTAGTGGAAAAGACGTAGAAGCTGCCTTTGAAAAAGACCCCGCTGGAATTTGTGCCGTTTTCCTCATGCCCGTAGCCCGCAGGGTTGGGCGGTACATAATCACCCAACAGCGGCGTGCCGCCACTCAGGTCCAACAGCGCCAGGCCCGCTCCAACCTCGTTGCTGACCCCCACAACGAACTTTCCGATCAGCCCCTCAGGCAGCTCGAAGCGGATCGTGTTCATGCTCCAGTCCAGAATTTTCGGGTCCTCAATGACCACTTCCCCGTCAGCCCCACCCTCAAGATACGCCAGGCGGAGCGCGCCTCTCTTGTCGCCAAAGAACGCCCCCACAATCGTGGCCGTACCACCATCATGCAGCAGCTCCCCTGGACTGATCCGGGGCCGCCGCATGGCAAAGGCTTCAAACGTCAGCGGCTCGGCAGGTTTCTTGTCTCCCTGCAGCAAGACCGTGATGGTGTAGTTTCCGGGGTGCTGCGCCTTGTCCACCAGGAACGTGATCTGCGTGTCACTCCAGTCCAGCACTTTGCATTTCTCGGTCCCCAGCAGGACCTCCCCGTGTTTCTCGCCAAAGCCAGAGCCGGTGATGGTCACCTGGGTGCCCACGGTCCCTTCCGCCGGGCTCACGCCCGATATGGTCGACTGCGCCTGCGCCGGCGACACAAGGCCCGCCAACAACAGACCAATCCACAAGGCTGTTGCGAGTACTCTTTTGTTCATCGGAGACCTCCTTCTGCCCATTGGGGTACGATTGTACCCGGCCGATCCATAGACGAATGGTCCTACTGGTCCTCTGCCCTGCTCAGCTTGTTTGTGTTTGATTGCCTCAGCTCCTTTCTCCCGTCACTTTCACCCGCCCCAGGATCAGAGGATTGGTGTCCTGCCCCGAAACCAGCACGGCCTGGTTGGTTTCCGCGCCCAGCTATTCTCTGCCACTCAAGTCTGCACTTGTCCCAGTGTAGCACACGACCGTCCCCCGAACGTCCGAGAATCGTCCGAGATCCGACGGCGGAAGGGGAAAACGCAGCGAATCGGCCCAGGTCCCTCAGGCATGCAGCGGACGTCGCCCGCGTGCGGCGTGCAGGGCGCATCCACAGCCGACTGGAGCCAGAGATGCTCAAGGGAAGGGGCCAGAAAGTCGACAGAGAGTATTAGGCCACGCCGGCATCACGAGCTAGAGTGGCAGGCGAGCCGTTAGGGCAAACCGGCTTTGTCTGTTGTGAACACCACCACTGGTGGTTCGGCTATGCCCACAATGCCGCCGACCCGGCGGAGCACCCCATAGTGGGCAAGCTGGGGCCGCGGTTCATGGACCTGTCCCTCGACGACTTCCGCGCCCTGCAGTCCGGTCGCCGTGGTGCTATCAAGACCTTTCTCCTGGACCAGTCGCGTGCCGCGGGCATCGGCAACGTGTACGTCCAGGACCCGCTGTGGAAGGCACGCGTCCATCCCTTGCGGCCGATCCACACGCTGACGGACAAAGAGATCGAAGCCCTGCACCAGGCCCTGCGCCGGAACCTGCAGGACAGCACGCCAGTCCCCGTAGCGCAGCGGAGAGGGATCGACCAGGGGGGCTTGGCCCACGAGCAGAACCTGCCCACAGGGGTCAGAGAGGGAGCTGGAACTGCTTCGAGGTGGGCTACCGGGAGGGGCATCCCTGCCCGCGGTGTGGGACCGTCGTGGAAAAGATCAAGACGGACCGCACGGCGAGTTATATCTGCCGGGCGTGCCAGCGACTGTAAACAAACCAGGAGACACGTCGCGTGCTTGACAGCAGGCTTGTTTTTCGCGATTGCAGCCAGTTCGGTGCGTTCGGCAGATCCCAGGTTTCGGCACGGCAGTTGCGCGAATGCCGGTTCCATGGTACACTCAACCCCATGAAAGCCGAGTTACTCCAGCACAAGCTGGCAGATGTGCTCAGACAGCAGAGTGATGTGCGTCTGCTGTACCTTTTTGGCTCGCAGGTCGATGGGGACACAGGTCCGATTAGCGACTACGATTTTGCTGTTCTGGTCGATCCCTCGGTTGACGGGCGGCGAGCGGTAGTCAGCCTTGCTCATGAGCTGGCCCGAGCCCTGGGGACAACCGACGTCGACGTTGCGCTGCTGAACCGGGCGCCCGCCGAGCTGGGCTACGCGGTCATCACCCAGGGGACCCTGATCTTTGAGCAAGACGCAGCGACGCGGATCGAGTACGAGGCAGACGTCTTGAGCTGCTATGCAGACTACCTCCCAATCCTACGTGCACAGCGTGAGGATATCCTGAAAGGAGGGGAGCATGTCCACCGAGTTCAGCGGTATCGAGCGGCGCTTGGACGAACTGAGCGATCGCTTGGCGAGATTGGAGCCCCTCACGGATAAGACACGGGCCGAGTTCGAAGGGGACCCTTACCTGCGCGACATTGTTGAGCGGAACCTGGAGATCGCAGCCCAGTGTTGTCTGGACATTGCCCACCGCATCATCTCCCTTGAGCGTGCCCGCAAGCCGGTTGATTACTATGATGCTATCCTGCGGCTGGGCGAGTTGGAAGTCCTTTGGGGGCTGCGAGATGGTGAGCAAGGAGCGGATCCAATCGCTGCCTCTTTCTGCCAGGTACTGCTTGACGAGTGCACTGGTGTCGAGATAAGCGACGGTCGCCGCTCACCTCGATCTTCGATGACAGGCCAGAACAATCCAGGCGTGGGCGAGGCAGGAGCGGAATCGTTTCTGCCTCGCGTGTCGGCTCCGATGGTGATTTGGAACGAGCGGAGGTACAATATGTACCTCACGGGCTCTCAGCAGAGCGGAGCGCAGCGCGAGGGTTGTAGGGAGGAGTCATAGATGATGCGACGGGGCTGGTACGGGCCCCCTGCCCAGGACTTCTTCCACCACCTCTTGAAACGACCTGGCTGCGGCGCGTGCCCAGGCCTCGGCGAAAGCGGCCTCGCCGAGCCGGGCGCGGCAGGCGGCGACGACAGAATCGTGGGCGGCGCGGTCCACCGGGGGCAGCGGTGCACCGATCCCCTCCCGGAGGGCGTGCGCCGTGCTCAAGAGCGTCGCCGCCC
>JBFYTF010000445.1:0-3440 GCA_041300865.1 Anaerolineae bacterium | reverse complement strand
GCTCCCCGTGTCGACGAGGACAAAGCCGGCATCAGTCTTGACCAGGTAGCAATTGACGTTGCCCAGTTTGAAAGGCAGCGACAGGGTGATGGTCCTCAGCTCGTCCATGCTCTCCCTCCAGCCTTTGTGGCCGTCGTCCCACCGTCCGCCGGCTACCCTGCCCCGGACGCGCCGCCGCCCGAGGCACTTCCGGCCCCCGCCGCCCCGGCATCCCCGCTGCTGACCGAGGCATTGGTGGCGGCCATGACTGCGATCACAGCGCCGAAATCGCCGGCGCCGGCATCCAGGGCTCCGAACCAGGCGGGAATCGTGGCATACCCCTGCTTCTGGAAGTGCTTGGCCCACCGCTCTCCCAGGCCAAAGCCTGCCGCGAAGGGCAGGTAGCGCTCGAACAGCGCCTCGCCGGCGGCGAACTCGCGCCCACGCACAATGTCCTTGAGGTAAGCCCGGAAGCTCTTCCAGGCGGCAGCCACCCGCTCTCCCTGCTCGGACAGCGGCGAAAGTGCGCCGGCGGCCACCAGCGCCCCGAGCCCCAGGAGAAACAGCGCCACGCCCACGCCAACAGCCACTGCCCCCAGGGCAACCGACGTCCCGGCCGATCCCGCGGCGATGAACCCGAACAGCAGCGCGAGCAACCCGACCATACACGCCACGACCGCAGCCACCCTCAGCCGCTTGCGCGCCGCCTTGCGCCCGGGATTGATCCAGCCCGCGGCTTCCATCTCCTGGTCGAGCGGTTCGTCGTACCATGTGGCCTGGCCGGCAAGGCGGTCCGGAACCTCGGACAGCGGCAGACTGTCGCGCGTCGCCCCCTTTTTCTCCTCGAACAGGGCACGCAGTAACCCCGCCTCATGGGGGCGCAGCTCCGCCTCGGAGGGCAGGCGTTCCAGGCTGTATTGTCTGCCCGACAGCCAGCCCTTGCCGCCCTCTTCGATGCGGAGCAGCCCCCGGGCAGCCAGGTCAAAGAGGGTGGCCAGGGCCGGCGTACCCTGCCCCGCCAGGCGGACGGCGAGGCCCGGAGGTGTCCGGTCGGGCGGCGCAAGCACAGGCGAGAGCCGGGCACGCCCGGCCACGCCCGAGCGCCCGTGGCGGACCAGGAAAGCAGCCAATGCCGCCAGCCCGACAGCCAGCGTCAGCAGCGCGGCGGCCAAGCCGGCGGGTACCGCCCTGGCAGTTTTCTGCCGCCGCTCGGCCTCCGCCAGCTGCCAGCGAGGAGGGGCTTCCACCAGGCTGCCCGGGGAGAACCGGGCCGTGACCACCAGCGACTCGTCGCTGCCGGTCCCGGCGACGGCCCAGTGGACATGGCCCTCGCCCGACTCCGGGTTGGCCGCAGCGCCCGACAGCTCTGCGCCGAGCAGCGTGGTCGAGGAAGGATAGCGCAGCGTGATCGTGCTGCGGTCGATGGCATAGTCGTGGTCCTCGGGGATGGCGCGCCACATGAGGGTGTCGGCGCTGGCCTCCTGGCGGATGGCCCCTTGCACCCGGTAGGTCAAAGCAAACTCGTGCACCGCGTCGGACGTGGGAGCCAGGTGCCAGGTCACTTTCAGGGGCCGGCCGGCGACGATCTCTACCTGCCCCGGGGCCGTGCCCTGGGGTTGGATTGCGCCGTCCATGCCGGCCTGCAAACGATCGATCTCGTCGATGTTGGAGTAGGCCAGGTCGCGGAAGACGTAGGTGAAGGGCCCACCCTCAAACCGAAAGCGGACGGTCTCGGTCACCACGAGCGAGCCGTCAGGCTGCACGTCAAGGACGACGTCAAAGCGCTCGGCACGGTAGTCCTTGGCAGCCAGGGCAGGGCTCGCCCAGACGAGGCACATCAGGGCGATGGCTGCCGCAAACCTGGTCCTGGACACCACTCCACCTCCTTGTCCGGCTGATCACAGCCGGTGTTCATGCTCACCTCTGGTCCCGAGAGACATCTGGATTATACCTGGCTTGCGAGGCGAGGTCAAGGAGCGGCCGGAGGCGGGGGGCCATCGCCGGCGCACCGCCGGCGCCGGTCGAAGTTCCTGCGCGGTGCTCGTCGCCCGCCCCGGTTTGCCCTTCTGCGCAACATGGCTTACAATAGGCGGCACTTCTGTCCCTGCGCCGTAGCAGCATCCAGGGCGATGAGACCGGAGGGTCGAGATGCCGCACAACCGAGCACGGAACGGGGCTGCGCTGAACCAGTTCCGTTATCCTTTGATCACTCTCTTGAGCCTGGTCGGCCTGCTGTTGGCCTGTGGCCAGGACCCGGAAGCCAAGGTGGCGTCGCAGGAGGTACAGGCCACGCTGCGGCCCACCTTTACGCCTACCTCCCCGACACCCACGCACACACCCGTCCCGCCCACCGACACTGCCGTGCCGGCGACGGCTACACCCCTGCCCACCGACACGCCTCTGCCCACGGACACGCCCCTACCCACCGGCACGCCTTTGCCCAGCGACACGCCTGTGCCACCCACGGCCGCCGCTGCGGCCGCGCGGGTCGCGAAGCCAACCAACACCCCCCTGCCACCCACCCCGACCCGCAACCCGTACCTGTTCAAGGACAACTTTGACGGCGGTCTGGGCGCAGGCTGGCAGCCCTTCCGCAACTACTGGCGGTTGGACGACGCCCAGTGGTACTGGGCGAGCGGCAGCGGCGTCAACGGCAGTGGGGCCGTGGGCCACAACTGCTGCGCCAGCGGCGGGCCGGCCGAAGACGCCCTGATGATGTACCTGGGCGAAGGCGCCGAGGCATGGAAGGACTATCGCGTCGAGGTCGACCTGATGGTGCCCACCGACAAGGGCCAGTGGCAGGGCCTCTGGTTCCGCGGCCAGTTTGAGGAGAGGACCAAGAAGGACACGGCCCAATGGGTCACGGGCTACTACCTCATGCTGGGCCGCGACCGCGCGGTCAAGCTTCTCCAGCTGCAGACCGCCGAAGATTGCCGCGATAACGCCTGTCGCAATCCGGAAAACCTGTACGCGTTCAACAACCCCTACATCCTGCGCGAAGAGCCAATCGAAGCCATCAATCTAGTCAGGCATGCCTGGCACCGGCTGGCCATAGAAGTGCGAGGCAACACCATCAAGATCTGGGTCGACGGCGTGTTTGCCTTCGAGTACGTGGATGACCAGGCCCCATTCCTGCAGGGCACGGTGGGCCTCAAGGCCTTCGAGTCCGAGCCGGTACTCTACGACAACCTGGTCGTCACCCCGCTCGAATAGCCGCTTCAGGTTTGCAGGCGGCGACGCGAAGCGATCGCCCCTTGGAGGGCGATCGCTTCTTTGTGCGTCGCGCGCTACTGGCGCGGCACCCGCTCCAGCAGGCGCACCAGAACCTGGGGAAAGTCGGTCATGATGCCGTGCACGTTGGCCGCCACCAGCTGCTCCATCTCGTCCACGTCGTTGACGGTCCAGACGTTCATCTCGATCCCGCTCTGCTCCAGCTCGCGGAGCTCCCGGGGGCTCCAGGC
>JBFYTF010000405.1:0-7724 GCA_041300865.1 Anaerolineae bacterium | reverse complement strand
CTCGGGCATGAAGGCGGGCCAGCACGTCTTTCCCGGGGGCTACCGGCGGCTGGCGCAGTCACGGTTTGGCTGCCGGACCAATACGGCCTTTGCCGTGGCGGCGCTCGGGTTTCATCCTCAGCGCAGCCGTAGCCCTGCTGCCCGGCGCGGGCTGGAGCTGCTCCTGGCTCGCGAAACGCTGCAGGCTCACACCCTGGGCCACGAGGTAGCGCGCACCGTGGGCGCGGAGCCGGCCGGCGGCTACTTTACCTATTTTGCCCGCTACGACGTGGGCCACATGCTCGGCTTGTGCCGGCGCATGGGGGCCAGCCTTGAAGATGAGCGGGTGGCAGCCATGGTCGCCTTTGTGCGGGACCAGCAGGGGCCCTACGGGCTGTGGACATACGCGGCGCACCCAGAGGTGTCGCGCTGGGTGAGCTTTGACCTGCTGCGCTCGCTGGCGCAGATCGACCGGGAAGGGGATTGGGTTAGCCTGGAGCCCCGCATCCCGTTCCAGCCTTATCCGAAGCGGGCACGGCGCTATTAGAGCCTGGTCAACCGTGTTTGAGGGTCTCGGCCCAAACCTGCGCCTTCGCTTTGCTCCCGGCCAGAAGGACAACCTGGCGTGACAGCACATGCCGGACCGATCCGGTAGTGTGCTAGATGCGCGATGAGAGAAGCTCGCCCATGTGGAAGTCGGCCGCGACCCGGGCATGCTCCCGGTCGTGCTCATGCATACGTTCGAGCAGGCCGTGCCGCAAGCGGTTGGGCGAGCGGCAATTACCAGGTGCAACCGCCCTGATTCTACCTTGACCCCGCTGCCCGTCTATTCGTCCCGGGCAATGATCCAGATGGCGTGCACCAGGCCGGGAATGTATCCCAGCAGGGTCAGCAGGATATTCAGCCAGAAGTGCAGGCCGAGGCCGACCTTCAGGAACACTCCCACGGGGGGAATGATCACCGAGGCGATGACTCTACATCCGTTGCCGCATCCGTCCATTGAGACTCCTTGGCAGCCTCGAGCCCTGCCAGCCGGCTGCCGTGATCCAGGCTTGCGACTGATTATACCATCCCAGCACCTTTGGTGCAAAAGTGCGGGCGTGCAGGCGCCGGGCGCCGGCGCCCAGGCGGGCGCATGCGATATCTGGGGCGCCGGGTCGCCGCCAAGTGGCACAGGCAGAAGGTCCGCCGCAGCGCCGGCTCCGAGATCATGGCCTCGCCTTGCCTGCAACCGCTACCACCTGCCGCGCCGGCCGATGAGAAGCGGAATCGGCACGCGCGGCCCAGAGCCAAATTCCCGGGCTTCTTGGACATTCACCCACCTTGGGCTCCGTGCGCTGACGCTCCTGTTTACCCAACGCAGAACTGGAGCACGAATGAGGAACGTTGCCGATTTGCTGCAAGTGTTATAACGTGGTATAATCTGGATGTAGGGTGTTGCAACGATGCACCTCCGCTCGTGCCCTCAAAGTAGAGTACAGCCCACCATTGCAGATCGCACGCTTGGACCCAGTACCGAATCCCAATAGCAGCAGCCCACCGACAACTCTGGAGTACGGAGGTTATGTGCGAGGCCAGTTCCGGCCACACGAAGGCCTGATAGTCGCCGGGAGCGCGGCAGAGGCAGAGATGTGGGCGACGCAGCTGTCCACCCACGGCTGTCGAGTCAGACGGGGTCAGAGCGGGCAGCCGGCCCTGGCAGCAGCCTGGAGCTCTTGTCTTGCCCTGATTCCAGTCGCCTCCAAGTCACCGGCTGCTTTAGACGATTCCGCAGGTTTTTGATCTAACGAAGGAGGTATTGAGGAAATGATCAGCAGACGACAGCTCTTCAAGCTCACCGCTGCCGCAGGCGTCGGCCTGGCGTACTCCACAAGATGGGGCGCCAACAGCGTGGGGCGCGTGTTTGCCCAGATCCCGGGCGGCACACTGGATCCGGGCAACGTTCTTAAGTACCAAACGCCGTTGCTCATCCCGCCGGTGATGCCGTCGGCAGGACGGATCACGATACGGGGCGGCAAGAACGCGGACTACTACGAGATCTCGATGAAGCAGTTTGCCCAGCAGATCTTGCCGGCCGGCCTTCCGGCGACGACCGTGTGGGGCTACGGCGCCGTCGCATCAGCCAGCAAGAGAGGCCTGCTCCTGCACAACGCTCCCTCGCTGACCATCGAGGCCAAGTGGAACACACCAGTGCGGGTGAAGTGGATCAACGACCTGGTGGACGCCAACGGCGACTATTTGCCGCACCTGCTGCCGGTCGACCCGACTCTGCATTGGGCCAACCCGCCTGGAGGCACGCTGGGGCGCGACACGCGGCCGGATTACACCGGACAACCCACCCCAGGGCCTTACACCGGCCCCGTCCCCACTGTGACCCACGTCCACGGCGCGGTCGGCGTGGGCGACGAGAGCGATGGCTACGCTGAAGCGTGGTACTTGCCCGCAGCGGGCAACATTCCGGCCGACTATGCTACCGTAGGCACCTGGTACGATTTCTTTGCCGGCAAGGCAGCAGCCAATTTCGGCGCCACCTGGGGTCCCGGCTATGCCACCTTCCAATATCCGAATGCTAACCGAGCGTCGACCATCTGGTACCACGACCACGCCCTGGGCATGACCCGCCTCAACGTCTATGCCGGACCGGCCGGGTTCTACATCATCCGCGGCGGCCCAGGCGATGCCGTGCTCGACTCACGTACCGGTACTGCGGCGATATTGCCGGGTCCTGCGCCCAGGGCAAATGACAAGTTCCCGCCGAACAAGACCTACTACGAGATACCCATGGCCATTCAGGACCGCTCCTTCAACACGGATGGCTCACTCTTTTACCCGGACACTCGCGCCTTCTTTGACGGCGTGACCGGCCCGTTCATTCCGGACACCGACATCTCGCCCATCTGGAACCCCGAGTTCTTTGGCAACATGATCATGGTCAACGGCAATACCTGGCCCTTCCAGGTGGTGGAACAGCGCCGCTATCGATTCCGCTTTCTCAACGGGTGCCAGTCGCGCTTCTTAATCCTGGACTTTAATCAGATCCCGAATGTGGAAGCGTGGGCCATCGGCAACGAGGGCGGCTTCCTGGCGGCGCCTGTCAACCTGACCGCCAATCACGGCAACTTGTTGCTCATGGGCCTGGCGGAGCGCGCCGACGTGATCGTCGACTTTACCAACGTGCCCCTGGGCAACTATGTCCTCGGCAACGTCGGGCCGGACGAGCCCTTCGGGGGCGGCGTGCCCGGCGTGGACTTTGAGGTGGCAGACCCAAGCAGCACCGGCCAGATCCTCCAGTTCAATGTAGTCCCGGCGGTAGGTTCCGATCCGACTACGCCGCCGATGTTCCTGCAGCTACCGGCCATCACGCCACTGCCGCCAGCCACCGTGACCCGCCCGCTGGCGCTGTTGGAAGAGATGGCTCCCAATCCGACATTCCCGGCAGCCGAGCCCGTACCCGTCGAAGCGCTGCTGGGCATCGTAGCCGGCGATCCCAACGTCGCCCCTGGCGTTTGGGCCAAACGGCTGTGGATGGACCCGGTCACGGAGAACCCTGCCATCGGCGATACGGAAGTTTGGGAGTTCTACAATGCCACCGGTGATGGGCACCCCATGCACGTCCACGAGGTGGTCTTTGAGGTACTCAACCGGCAGGATATCTTTGTGAACGAGGAGACCCAGGAGGTGCAGGTGGTGCCCGGCTCGACACCAATGCCACCCCAGCCGTGGGAGACGGGCTACAAGGACACGGTCATCGCCTACCCCGGCCAGGTCACGCGCATCCGGGCCCAGTTCAACACGCCGGGCCAGTTTGTCTGGCACTGCCACATCGTTGAGCACGAGGACAATGAGATGATGCGACCGTACCGCATCGGGCCGGAGCAGCCAGGGCAGCCTGGTTCCATGTAGTCAGTCATAGGGCAAAGCCCGTGGCACGGAGGGCCACCAGCAGGCAGCCCTCCGTGCCCCGCTCGTTTCGCCCACGAGCACGGGCATTTACACATGCAGGTCCAGCTTGCCGAGAGCAAATGCCTCCCGGGAAGCTGGGTTTGCGCACACAGTGCCTGACCAAATGCGCGATTGCACCTCTCTGGGAGGAGAGATAGGGCACTCAGGTCGCCCGTGCGGCTTCTCTGGACTGCACCGGAGCGACGCTGGCCTTTGGCTTCATCCCGAACAGCACACGCAGCACATTCACGCGCCGCACCAGGAACTCGTACAGGACCATGATGATGGCGAACGAAACCGTTAGGACGATGAGCCACTTGAGCAGGTCGGGGATGGGCCATTGCACGACAAAGTAGCCGACGCCCAGGATCACCGTCTGGTGCAGGATGTAGAACGGCAGCACCGCCTCGTTGGCGTACGTCAGGCGCGGCGTGCTGAAATTCAAGTGCTGCCGGCCAAAGCCCAAGATGGCCAGGATACAGCACCAGGAAGCCAGGGCGCGGATCCCCCAGCCCAGCATGTAGAGCCACGAGCCGTACGCCGGCACCATTCCCCGGTCGACCACGAGGATCAGCACCAGCGCCAGGTACAAGGCCAACAGGCCCAGGCCCAGTGGCAGAGAGAGCCAGCGCAGCCGCTGGCTGCTGGCTTGCAGGCGGTCGTCGGACGCGACCAGGAAGCCGGCCAGGGTAAGCCACAGATAGAAGTAAAAGTTCCAGCCGGCATTGTGTGGGGCGTTCTCGAAGTTCACGAGGGCCGCCAGCAGGATCGCGGGCAGCGCCAAGGCGTACAGCGCCCCGGGCAGGGCTAGCAGGTCGTTCAGTTTGGACAGGACTCCCTGGCCGCGGCCCCTCAGCCAGCGCATGATGGGGTAGAGCAGCAGGCTGAACACGAACAAGACCCACAGGTACCAAAGGTGCGCCCCCATCCAGTCCAGTTCGTCGACGAAATAAGTCGGCAAGTACTGGAGGTAAGAGCCGCTGAACGTGCCATGGGTGATGTGGCGCAGGTAGACCTGCAGCGAAGCGTGGGTCAGGGCGCACACCAGGACCGGCACCAAAAGGCGCAGCACCTTGTCTTTGAGGAACTGGCCCGCCCCCTTGATGCCACCCTCCCCCTTGCCTACCGCGTAGAACAGGCTGGCCCCGGAGATGACAAAAATCAAGGGCAGCATCCACGTCGTCGCGAACCCATTCCACACCTCCACCCATGGATACCAGGTAGCGTTCTTTACGTACCAGTCCTCCACGTTGAACAGGCGGCTGGTATGGTAGACAAAGACCGTCAGGATGGCCAGCACGCGCAGCCAGTCCAGGTAATACACTCTCGCAGACGCTTTTTTCTCCACTTTCCTTCCTCCTCGACTCGACGCCTTGGGACTCGCCTCGCGTCCGACCGGCCCAGCCGGGTGCCCCCATGCTAGTGGCCAGCCGGCGCTGAGGCCTGGGATCCGGTGCGTGGCATGGTGGCCGCCTTCATGCCGAACAGGGCCCGCAGCGGAGCCAGCCGCCGCACGACGAGCTCGTAGATGCCGAGCGTTACCACAAAGGAGCCGGCGACCACGGCCAGAAACTTGACTGTGACGCCTGCCTGCCACTGCACGACAAAGTAGGCAACGATAAAAAGCACTGCCAGATGGAACACAAAGAACGGCATAAGCGCTTCTTGACCGTAGTGCAACCACCTATTGCGCGAGTTCAAGAAACGCATGGCGACAAAGACCATAAAGGCCGTCCAGCACCAGCTACAGATGGTGACGAGACCCCACCAGCTCAAGTCTAGTAGGCTACGAGGCGCGGCTTCTATGTCGAGCTCCTCTGTCGAGAGAGTGGTGATAGCCACAAACGCCAGGAAGGCTGCGATCCCAACTCCGAGCGTGATCGGCCAGTCGCGCCGGATGGCCTCCGTAAAGCGCTGGTCGGCGAACAGCAGGTAACCCAGAACGAAGAAGGAGAGCAGGAAGCCAAAGTCCGCCCAGTCCTGATAGTCGGGAAAGAAAGGCTGGAGGCCCAGTCGAACAAGCAAGAGTGGGAGAACGAACAGCACGATCCCGCCGCGATGCTCGCACAGCTTTGCCATGCGCGAAGTGAATCCTTGCCCCGATTCACCTTTTAACCAACGGAAGAGGGGCAGGGTGATCATCGAGTAACAGAACAGGAACCCCAGGAACCACAAGTGATACCCGGCCTCTCCAAAAAGCTTGGGGTTGAGGACCCACGCTTGCGCTCGAATGAACTCCAGGAAAGAACCCTGGAGTACTCCCGTCTGGACCTTGTGAAGCCACTCAACGTAGAACTCAACGGGCGAGAGCAGGAGGGTGCCGGCGATCAAGGGAATGAGCAGCCGATTGAAGCGCTCGCGAGCGTACTGCGCGGGCGTGCGCCGCTGCAGCGCGAACCAACTGCCTGCACCCGCGATCAGGAAGAAAAGGGGCATCCCCCATGGAAAAAAGAACCCATCGAAAACGGTAATTGCCGTGCTCTCCTCGGCGTTCTTGATGTGAAAGTCGACCTCGCCGAACACATTCGTTGCATGGAACAGGAAGACTCCGAAGGTAGCGATGACGCGCAGCCAGTCGAGGTAGGTCACGCGCACTGCGTCCTGAGTGGCACTGTTTGTGTCTTGTGTCATGACCGGCCTACGTATGGCGCCTGCTTGCATACCGCTCATCTGTCTGCCTCCCTTGCATTCACCGAGATTAAGGTCAGCCCCAGATCATGGATCTTGCCGAGCAGGCCGTACAGAGCGGCCTGGTCGGGCACCGGACCGGAGAGCGAGGTCCGGCCGTCAGCTTCATGGTCCACCCTCAATCCACCCAGCCATGCCGACCACACGGGGTCGAGATGGCCTTGGACACGAATGACATAGTCTGTTGCCAGTTGGGTCAATGTTCCGCACCTTGGGCGCGCCTGATCTTGGCAACGATCATACCCGATGAGCCGGTGGAGCGTCATCTACCAAAAGGTAGATTCGGGGGGTGGATCAAAGGTTCAGCTCGAGGCAAAACAAACGGGCCTCCTCCGGACGCCCGTCACGACTCCTCTCCGTGCAGCGAATCTCAGATCAGGCTCAGCTCCCTGGCGCGCGCTATCGCCTGGGTGCGGCTATGCACGTCGAGCTTGCGATAGATGTTGTTGATGTGGGTCTTGATCGTGCCGATTCCGACAACCAGGTGCCGTGCGATCTCTTGATTCGACAGCCCGGCCGCGATAAGTCGCAAGACTTCCAACTCACGGGCGCTGAGGTGCTCGATGAGCTGTGAAGAGGCGATCCCCAAGTGCCCTGCAGTCCCTCTGGCGCCCGGCCCGAGCGCTGCCAGCAGCCTGCCGACATAGTCCGGCATAATGCCGCGGGCAGCAGCTTTCCGCAGCAGCTCGACCATGGGTGCACCCTCGTCCACAAAAGTGCGAACGAAACCTTCAGGTTCGGCCAGGGACAGTGCCCGCTCCAGTATGCTCATGGCCTGGGGATGGCGACCCTGCCGGGCGTGGGACAGGGCTTGGAGCGCCATGACCTCGATGGCACGCCCCATCCGCCCGCCCGCCTCCGCCTGCCGGAGCAGGGTGCCCAGCAGACGATCCACCGCGCCGAATTCCCCCTCGGCGGCGAGCAACCGTGCCAGAGTGAGAACCTCGTCTTCGCGCGCATAATTGATCTCGTCGTCGAACCGCATGCCACTCGTCTGGGCCCAACGGTGCGCCTGAGCCAGATCGCCTTCTGCCAGCCAGAGCCAGGCCTGCCAGGCCCTGGCGCGGGCCAACAAGTATGGGACCTGATAGGACTCGGCGAGCTGCACGGCTTCG
>JBFYTF010000404.1:0-4693 GCA_041300865.1 Anaerolineae bacterium | reverse complement strand
GCTCAACGCCCAGGCCGGTGGGCAGCTGCTCGGCGGCGCCAGCTCACACGCGGCGACCGGGGGCCGCTGCGCGGCCTGCCACCCGGCACCCTGGAGCGCAGAAACCATGGCCGACCGCTGCCTGGCCTGCCACTCGGACGTGGCAGCCGAGATGCGCGACATGGCCACGCTCCACGGCGTGCTGGCCGGCGGGGGAGACAACGCCTGCCGCGACTGCCATCCGGATCACCGCGGCAGCGAAGCGGAGCTGACCGAGGTAGACGTCGCGGCCTTTCCCCACGACACGACCGGCTACTCGCTGCAGGGACACCAGGAGACGGGCGACGGCAGCTCCTTTGTCTGCGGCGACTGCCACGGGGAGGACCTGCTCCACTTCGAGCCTGCCGTCTGCGCGGACTGCCACCGCGACCTCGATGCGGCTTATGTCGAGCAGCACGTCGTGGACTTTGGCTCCGACTGCCTGGCCTGCCACGATGGTCTGGACACGTATGGCGATGATTTTGACCACGACGCGCTGGCCTTTCCCCTGCTCGGCCAGCACGCGGCGGTCGCCTGCGGCGCCTGCCACGCCGGCGCCCGATCGCCCGGCGACCTGCAGGCCGCGCCGGACGCCTGCTATGATTGTCACGCGGCCGACGACGCTCACGAGGGCAGGTTTGGCCAGGACTGCGCCGCCTGCCACACCGCTGAGGACTGGCAGGAGGCGACCTTTGACCACGAGCTGACAGACTTTCCCCTGACCGGCGCCCACGTCGACGTCGACTGCGCCAGCTGTCACGAAGGGGACGTCTTCGAGGGCACGCCCACGGCCTGCTACGATTGCCATCCCGACCCGGAGTACCACGCCGGTTTGTTCGGTACCGACTGCGCGGCCTGCCATGACACGGCCGCCTGGAGCCCCGCCCGCTACGACGATCCTCACACCTTCCCCTTCGACCACGGCGAAGAGGGGGTTAGCCCCTGCCGGCGCTGCCACCCCCAGGATCTGCAGACGTACACCTGCTACGAGTGCCACGAGCACAATCCGGCTGAGGTCGAGCGCGAGCACCTGGATGAGGGCATCGCCGACTTCCAGGACTGCGTCGAGTGCCACCCCACCGGCGAGGAGGACGAGGCCGAGCGCGAGGGCGGCGAGGACTAGCGCCCGTTCGGAGTGGGCCCTTTGGCGCCTTTGCCCGGGGAGCGCAAAGGTAACTCTGTCACGCCGCGGGAAGGGAAACCACGCGGTTGGCCTCCCCGCACGGTTGGCCGGCCGACAGGTGCAGCCGCCTGTCCGCCAGCTCCATGATCAGCGAGGCCCGCGTCTCGGTCCGCTCCTCGAGGGGGAGGGTCAGATCGGGGTGCCGGCAGATGGCGGCGTGGCCGTACGCGTGATCGCGCAGGATCGCCTGGAAGGTCTCGAGGGAGACGTGGCCCGCCTGCGCGGCCAGCAGGCGACGCGCCCGGGCCGCGCGGGCGAGGGTGCTCGGCGATGTGGCCAGGCCGGTGTCGCCGCCCCGCAGCAAGGGGCTCTCGAAGTGGTTGGCATGGACCAACCAGCCGCCATCGCCGTAGAGATAGTCGGCCGCCGTCGCCGTCAGCTCCAGGTCCAGGATCTCGCCCTCGGCGTGGGCCAGAAGGACGTTGGCCGCCCCGGCCCGTGGGTGCCCGTAGGCCTGCCAGGCGGCGGCGGGCAGGGTATCGCACTCGAGCATGAGCCGCAGCAGGACGTGGATGGGCAGCCCAGGCCCGCGATGGCTGTGGCTCAGGAAGTTGAGGCACACCCCCAGCCCGGCGCTGTTGAGCCCGATTTTGCCCACCTGCCCGGCCTCCACCAGCGTCAGGATCTCGGGCCCTTCCGGCCGCCGGATGCGCAGCAGCACCGGCTCGGCCGCCACCGCCGTGTACCAGTCCCAGTTCTGGCCGAGGAGCACCCGCCCCTCGGCGGTGGCCGGCGCCGTGGCTGCCAGCGCGGTGCACTCGCCGCTATGCGACGGCGCGGCCATGAGCTCCGACCGGGCGTTGATCAGGAGCAGGTCGGCCAGGTCGCAGCCCGCCCCGGCGGCGATGCCGCGCATCTCCTCCAGAAGGGCGGGGGCGTGGTCCTCAAGGATGGGAGCAAAGGCCAGGGCCGCCGCGGTGGCTACGTCGCCCTCGAGCCCGCCGTGATAGGCGATGAGCCGCCGGTAAGCGTCCAGGTTCTGCCGGATGGCCTCTGCCGCGCGGGCACCATACTGGTGCCCGCGGGCAAAGGGCTCGCCCTCGATGTCGATCACCTCGACGAGGGGCGAATGTCTCACTCCGCAGCGTCCGGGGCCGGCTCCGCCTCAATCAGTCCCGTGTCCTTGACCGCCTCCAGGGCCTCGCCAAAGATGGCGATGGTCTCTTCGATGGCCGCGTCGTCGTGGGCCGCGCTCAGGAACCACGGCTCGCGGGCATCGGGGTCGGGCATGACTCCTCGGGCCAGAAGCTCGTTGGCCAGCGCCTCGTACAGCGCCCCGTTGTGGCGGCGCATATCGCGGAACTCCCAGGGCTCCTCGGCCATGAGGGGAATGCCGAACATGGCGCCCGGGCCCTTGATATAGTGTGGCACGCCGGCCTCGGACAGCAGCTTATGGATCCCTGCCTGGAGCTTGCAGCCCTGGGCATCGATCTGCTTCAGCACCTGGCCGTCCTCCAGGATTTCCAGCGTGGCGTCGGCCGCCGCGACGCCCACCACGTTGCCGCAGTAGGTCCCACCGTGGGACACACCCTTGCCGATGACGTCCATCACCTCGCGCCGCCCGCCGAACATTGCCATGGGGAAGCCGTTGGCCATCGACTTGGCGTACGTGGCCAGGTCGGCGCGCACGCCAAAGACCTGCTGGGCGCCGCCCGGGGCGATGCGGAAGCCGGTCTTGACCTCGTCAAAGATGAGGACGATGCCGTACTGGTCGCACTTGTCGCGGAGGAACTCCAGCCAGCCCGGCCTGGGCCCGATGCCCGAGGAGTTGCCCAGGATCGGCTCGACGATGATGGCCGCCACCTGGTCGCCCTCGCGCTTGAGGACCATCTCCAGCAGCTCAAAGTCGTTGTAGGGCTGGGTCAAGACCAGGCTGCGGATGGCAGCCGGAACGCCCGAAGTCTGCTGGTAGCGGATCGGGTCGCGCCTGCTGCCCAGGGCCGCGGGGTTGGCCGACGCCGTGGACCACATCAGATAGTCGTGCATGCCGTGGTACTGGCCTTCGAACTTGAGCACCTTTTCCCGGCCGGTGTAGCCGCGGGCCACGCGGATGGCATGCATCGTCGCTTCGTTGCCCGAGTTGGCGTACCGGACGGTGTCTACCCCGGGGCACATGCTCACCACGCGCTCTGCCACCCGCACCTCCAGCTCCGTGAGGGCGGCCAGGACGGTGCCCTTGGTGCGCATCGCCGCGTTGACGCGGTCCGAGACACCAGGATGGCCGTGGCCCAGGATGATCGGCCCAAACCCCAGGCGGTAGTCAATGTAGCGGTTCCCGTCGGCATCCCAGATATGGCAGCCCTCAGCGCGGGCTACCACGGGCGAGTCCTGGGGGCCCCAATAGCGAAAGTTGGAAGATACTCCCAGGGGCATCACCTTGGCGGCCCTGTCGCGAAGGGCCTGGGTCTGCTGGTAGCTTCTTTCAGTCATGGCTCGTTCTCTCCTCTTTGCGGAATTACAATTTCTGTCCTGTTGCCTCGGGTACCGGCCTGGCGACCGGCCTACAGATAGGTCTCTTTGACAATCTCCAGGTAGATGAACGTCTCTGTGTGGCGCACCCCGTCGAGGGAACGCAGATCCTCGCTCAGGAAGCGAAGCAGGTGCGCGTTGTCGCGGCAGACAACCTCGACGAGGATGTCGTACGAGCCGGCACAAAGGACCAGGTAGATGACCTCCTTGAAGGCCGCTATCTCCCGGGCAATGTCCCGCAGGCGGTTGCCGTCTACCCGCACGCCGATGAGGGCCACGCTGTCATAACCCACCAGGGTGGGGTTGGTGACGGCTACCACCTGCAGCACGCGGTTCTCGACGAGGTCAAAGTAATGCTGCCGCACCATACCGGGCGACACGTCCAGGCGGCGGGCGATCTCGGCAAAGGACATGCGCCCGTCCTCTTTCAGCGCCTGCACGATCTGCTCGTCGATCTGGTCCAAGTGGTAGGAGGCCGGGGCCTCTTGCTCTCTCATGGCTGCCTAACCGAAAGTTCTCTGCTGGGGCCAGTATAGCACGAATCGTCACAGAAGTCAAGCTTCTATGACGATTCGTCATCGTAGAGGCCGGGCTCGTGCCGATTCGACAGCTGCCCCATTTGCCCGCCGCGGCTTGCAATCGGCGGCGCTCGGAGCTAGGGCAGGACGCGCAGCGCCTCCAGTCGCTCGGCGCTGGGCACGCCGTCCGCGGTCCAGCCACGAGCACGATAGTACTCGGACATCATGCTGGGCATGTCGGGCAACACGCCGGCGGCCCCGCCCGACGGCCGTGCTTCAGCCCTCAGGCGCCGGGGCAGCGTGTCGTCGGCGCCCGTGATCCCGAGGCGCATGTCGATGAGGCGCTTCAGGTTAAAGAGGCGCTCGCCGGTCTCGGCCAGGTCTGCCGCGCTCCACTCCCAGCCCAGGGCGGCGTTCACCAGGCCGGCGATGTGCTGCGGCGTGATCTTGCCCTTCATAATGAACTTGCACAGGCCCAGCGGATTATAGACCGCCACATAGTTCT
>JBFYTF010000354.1:0-4890 GCA_041300865.1 Anaerolineae bacterium | reverse complement strand
CGAACTGGCTCGTCTGCCAGCTGCTCGCGGGCGACGCAGAGCTGAGCGTCAGGGGCGTCGCGAGCAGGGTCCCGGCCAGGTCGTAGAGGCCGACGGCCAGGCCGTCGCCCGGGGCCGGGCTGGTCCCCGGCTCCACCCGCCAGGCCAGGCGGAGGGTGACGGCCGGCTCGCCGGCGGGCAGGGCCACAACCTGGATGAGGGACACGCTGGAGGCGACCCCGGCCTGGTACCCTCCTAGCCAGGCGACCCAGTCGCCGCCATAGGGCTCGACGCCGGGGGGCAGCGCATCGCGTGGCGCCAGGAGCGGCTGCCCGGCCGCCTGAACCTGCCAGGCCGACTGGCTGAGCCCGGCCTCAAAGCCGGGGTTGATGAGACGCTCGACGCCCGGCGCCGGGGGCGGGGCGCCGAGGAGATAGTGCGCCGCCGCGCAGACGAGCCCATTCCTCGTCGCCGGATCGGCAATTGTCTCCAGCGGGAAACCGGCATATACCAGGCGGTAGTCGCCGCCATAGGCGATGGCGGCGGCACCTGGCGCGCCTCCCACATAGGACACGACCGCTTCCGCGCCCGACGCGGGGGCCAAGATGTCGGCAAAGTCGGCATTGTAGCCGGCGTCGAACCGGCCGGCGAGACCCTGGAAGGCGGTGCCCGTGACGCCGGCGACGTCATAGGTGCCGGCGCTGTCGCCCAGGTAAGCGGCCCGCAAGTAGCCGCCAAAGAACGCGGGATCGCGGCCGCGCTCCACCAGGTCGTAGCCGATCTCGGAGCCTGAGAGGAGCAGCCGGCCCCCGCCGTCGAGGTAGCCGACCAGAAGGCCGCGCTGGGCGTCATCCAGGGCAGCGTCGGCCGTCGAGTCCTCGCCTGTAAACCAGTCCAAGGCCGCGTAAGCGGCCGGCGACACGTCGCCCGCCGTCAGCGCGTCATCAACCGCGCCGTCAAAGGCCAGACCGCAGGCGTGTAGAGCCTGGCCGTGCTGCACGGCATAGTCATAGCTGTTCATGCGCTCCAGGAACATGCGCTGCACAGTGCCCAGAAAGTATGCTTCGTACACAGGGATCATGGCCGCTTGATCCAGCCGGTCAAAGCCGTCCACGATGAGGAAGGGCACCTGGCCCAGGCTGGACGGGGTGCGGGCGGCGACCACCGGCGTTGGGAACGACTCACCGCCGGCATTGAGGGCGGTGACACGGAAAAAGTGCAGAGAGCCCGGCGAAAGGTTGTCGAAAGCCAGCTCCGTGGCCGTCGTCGTGCGCCCATTGTCAAAGGCCCGACCGTTGATACTGTGGTAGACCTTGTAGCTCGTGGGCGCGTCGCCCACCAGGCCGTTGCAGCAGGGTGGTGCCGTCCACGACAGCGTCACCCTGCCGGCGGCCGTGTTGCGGGCCACCAGGCGCCGGGGCGGATCAGGAGCCAGCTGCAGCGGTTGGGCGTCGCGGGCAGCAAAGTAGCGGACCACGCCCTGGGCGACAGCCCGGGCGGCAATCTGGCGAAAGGCAGGCTCACGCAGGTCGTCGGCGTCGCCCGGGTCTTCGCTGTCGTGAAAGGCCACTTCCAGCAACACGCCGGGGATGGCCGACAGCTCGCGCAGCTCGCCGAAATCGGCGGCCTTTTGGCCACGATCCACCCACGCGGGATCCCAGCCGGCCCGCAGGTCCTGGACCAGCTCGGCGTGTACCCAGTCCTGCAGCAGCGCACTGCCGGGGGTGGGCTCGCTGACGTGGATGTAGCTCTCGGTGCCGGTGCCCCCGCCGGCGTTGGTGTGCCAGGAGAGATAGACGGCGTTCTGCGCCTCGCCGGGCAGGCCCTTGGCCGTCTCCCACTCGGCATAGAGCGGCCGGGCGACGACGTCGTTGGGCACCACCTCGGGTGGTGCCCCCTGGTACGTGGCCCAGTAGCTGGCCTGCTCCTCCCAGCGCGGCCGCCCACTGGTCCCTCCCGGCTCGACGGCGCTGCCCAGCCCACCCCCAAAGCGCACGGCATCGGCGACCACGGCCTGGGCCGTGTCGTTCGACTGGTTGATGAGCGTGACCGCGCCCGCAGTGCCGGCTTCGAAATAGTACTCGCCCAGGTAGCGCCAGGTAAGGCCGTGGACCTCCTGTGAGATGCTCACCGTCGTCATCCCGCCGGCGTGGTGCACCTGGTAGCGAGCATCAAAGGGCCGGTTATCCCCGTGGCGGAACCAGGCCCAGACCGCGTACCAGCCCGCCTGGGGCAAGTTCGGCTGCCAGGTGGCCGTGGACGTCTGGCTGCTGTACGTACTGGCCCAGCGGTACGTGCCGCCGTTGTAGCCCGGAGTGGTGCTGCTCAACCACGACCCGGTTTCGCTGTAGCCAGGAGAGCCGGCGTCGTTGTCGACAATGACCTCGACCACGTTCATGGCCCGCTCGCGCACCAGCCAGACGTCGGCGCCGGCGTTCCACAGGTAGCGGGCCAGGTAATAGTTGACCGCCTCGGCGTTGGACATGTCCTCCACGAGGCCATAGTTGTTGCCACGCTGGGTCGTCCAGCGACCGAGGGTGCTGCTCCAATACCAGCCGTGGCCCGCGCTGAGCCAGACCGTCTTGCCCGACAGGGCGCCCTGGGGCCGTCCCTGGCCGGCGACGGGCGGCTGGCCGGACGTTTGGACGGCCGGGGCCGTGTAGCCGGGCAGTGGCTCGTCATTTTCGGGGACGGCCGGCGCCGGCACCTCCGGCCGGGGGAAGAAGGACGACAGGGGCAGCCAGACGCCATCCTCGTCCCGGGCGCCGACTTGGACCTGGTGCAGGCCCAGGGGGTGAAGTGTCTTGGCGATCTGCTCGACAATGGCGTCGCTGCGGACGGCCTCCAGCTCGCTGCGCAGGAAGGTGAGGGGCAGGTGCAGGTCGACTGTTGCCTCGTCGCCATCGACCTCGACGGCGGCCAGCTCGGCGCCGGCGGGCAGGGCCGACTCCAGGCCGGCGCTCCGCTCCGCCGCTGACGGCCCGGCGAGGAGCGCGCGAAGGGTGCTCTCGACATCGATCTGGGGCGTGCCGCGCAAGGCCAGCGGCCTGGTGACCGCCACCGCTTGCCCATCGCGGTAGTAGTAGAGGGTGAGCGCAGGCGGTTCCTGGGCGGCAACAGGCAGGCCCAGGAGGACGATCAACCCCACCAAAAGAGGCAGACGCGTCGCGCACAGCTTGATCACGGTTCATCCTCGACCCAGCGTAACGCCTTGGGCATGCCCGAGTGTACACCAGGTTGGGCGCTTTGTCCAGGCAAAGGCAACAGGGAACCAAGAGGCCGGGCACCAGGTGCCCGGCCTCTTGGTTCCTAAAAACCAGATCCTGTCGCTCAGTTCTTGCGGAAGGTGATATGGAAGACCTGGTGGCCGGCAGCACAGTCACTGGACGACTTGACCTCGACCGTGTTCGAGATGCAGGTCCAGCTCTCGTCCTTATCCGTCACGCATGCTTTCCACACACCATCGCGGGCGCGGGTGTCGATGGTTCCGTCCCAGTTGCCCTCGTCACCTTTGAAAGGAGTCGATGCGCCCATGTCTGTCCACTTGGACAGGGCCCAGTCTCCCTCCCAGCCGTCGGCCCAGTAGTGAACCCATTGGTCGCCGGCCAGGGCGCCATTAGCGGCCAGTGTAAAGCCAAAGACGCGGGTCAGGCCGCAGTTCTGAAACTGGTTGGTGACCACTCCGGTCCACGGAAACTGGGGCGCCGGCGGGACTGTTGGCTGCGGCGGCCTGGTGGCCGTCGGCGGGACCCGGGTGGCGGGCCTGCGGGTAGCAGTCGCTGGGGGCCGGGTTGCCGTGGGCGGCGCCAGCGTGTTCGTCGGGGTCAAGGTCGGTGTGGCGGTCAAGACGATGGGCGTGTTGGTATTCTCGGGCGTAGGCGTGGCCGTGGACGTCGGGGTCGGCGTGTTGGTGGGAACGGGTGTATCGGTCGGCGTCGGCGTTATGGTGAATGTTGGCTTGGGCGTCTTGGTCGGGGTAGCCGTCGGCTCGTTGCGGGAGAGCAGCCCTCCCGAGCCCCCACAGGCCAGCAGCCCCGTGATGACGGTTACCGCCACGACGAGCAGGATAACCACTCGCTTCTGTATACCGTTCATTTCTCCTCCCCATTGATTTCACCCGGCGGCTCGACGTCGAGTCGCGCTGAGGTGCCCTCAGCGCACGGACAAACAGCCCCGCCGGGTGCGGCGGGCAGAACGCGGCACATTATACCACAGTCCGGGGGAAAGACAAATCTGGGGAGTGGGCAGCGGGCAGCAGGCAGCGGCGAATCAGGGAGCAGCGAAGCGGGGAGCCGGACCGGCCGGCCGGGGCGGCGGCCGGTATGCAGGGCGCACTCTAGCGCGTCTTGCGGCGGAGGGCAGCGCGCAGCCAGATAAGGGCGGCAAGGACAAAGGGCAGCAGGCAGGCTACGGTGGTCAGCCAGTTGGTTCCCGCTGGGGTGACCTCGACGCCGAAGGCGGCTTGTCCCTCGCCCGCGGGGCCGGCGATAAGGATCTCCACCTGCCAGAGGCCTTCGGCATCAAACGGGACCTCGGTCACGAAACGGTCGCCATAGCGCGTGTCGTCACGAGCGGCTTCGTAGGTTGCCGCAGGCAGGTGCTCGTCCTCGGGCCAGGTGCGGATGGCGACCGTTGTACCGGCCGGTGGCGCAGCGCCGCCGGACAGGGCCACCTGGACGTAAAAGGTGCCGGCCCCCACATCCGGATCGGCCAGCGCCGAGACCAGGTAGGGGCCGACCGGTTCCTCCAGGAGCACCGGGTAGGGAGCGCCGGCGTGCGCCCGGGCCACTCCCGGCAGCGCCAGCAACCCGAGGAGGAGGATTGCTGCCACACCCCTCAGCGGCCGGCCGGCATCCTTACGGCCCGCCAGCCGGCCCATTTTGCACCCCGCCGCACTCCCGCTCAGCCATT
>JBFYTF010000336.1:0-3252 GCA_041300865.1 Anaerolineae bacterium | reverse complement strand
TACTGAAGCGCCATGGAATTACCGAAGTCGTCGTCACCCTGCATTTCATGCCCGAGGCCATCCAGAGTTACTTTGGCAGCGGCAACAGCCTGGGGATGCGGATCCACTATGCCATCGAGGAGTTACCGCTGGGCACGGCCGGCAGCGTGAAGAACGCGCAAGAGTTCCTGGACGAGCCCTTTGTCATCATCAGCGGCGACGCGGTCACCGACATCAACCTGCAGCAGGTGATTGACTTTCACCAGTCGAAAAAGTCCCAGGCGACTCTGACCCTCTACCGCGTTCCCAATCCCCTGGAGTACGGCGTGATCATTACCGACTCCGATGGCAAAATCACCCAGTTTCTGGAAAAACCGTCGTGGGGCGAGGTTATCTCGGACACGGTGAACACGGGCATCTATGTTGTCGAGCCCCAGGTCCTGGACCTCATCCCCGCGGGAGTGCCGACCGACTGGAGCAAGGACGTCTTCCCCCAAATGCTCCAGGAGGGCCGCCCGCTCTATGGCTACACGGCCGGCGGTTACTGGACCGACATCGGCGACATCCCGGAGTACATGCGCGCCACCGGCGATGCGCTCCACCATCGCGTCCACCTTGAGGATCCCGGCCAGCACATTGGCGGCGACGTGTGGGTGGGCAACGCCGTCGAGATCGCCCCCGATGCGCAGTTGTACGGGCCCATTTTCCTGGGCGACGAAGTCAAGATCAAGGGCGGAGTGATCATCCACGGACCAACCGTCATCCGCGACTACACCATCATCGATAACCGGGCCCACATCGACCGCAGCATTATCTGGCGGAACTGCTACATCGGCGAGGGGGCCGAGGTTCGGGGAGCCATCATTTGCCGCCAATGCACGGTCAAGAGCAAGGCCGTGCTGTTCGAGGGCGTCGTCGTCGGCGACAACTCCATCGTCGGCGAGGGCGCCGTGCTGCACGCCAGCGTCAAGGTCTGGCCCGAAAAAGAGATCGAGCCGGGCGCCACAGTCAAGACGAGCATCATCTGGGGTGCCCGCGGCCGGCGCATCCTCTTCGGGCGCTTTGGCGTAACCGGTGTCGTCAACGTCGACCTGACGCCCGAGTTCGCCGCCAAGCTCGGCGCGGCCTTTGGAGCCACCCTGCCCAAGGGCAGCAACGTGACCATCAACCGCGACCCTCACCGCAGCCCGCGCATGATCAAGCGTGCCGTCATCTCGGGCTTGCCCTCCTCGGGCATCAATGCCCAAGATCTGCGCTCCATGCCCATTCCCGTGGCGCGCTACTACACGCGGGCCAGCGGCGCGAGCGGCGGGGTCCACGTCCGCCTCTCGCCTTTTGACCGGCGCGTGGTAGACATTCGCTTCTTTGACGGGCAGGGCCGCAATCTGAGCAAGAACGCCGAGCGCAACATCGAGCGCGTCTTTTTCCGCGAGGACTTTCGCCGCGTCTACCTCGACGACATCGGCAGCATCGATTATGCGCCTCAGGTCGTCGAGACCTACGTCCGCGGCTTCTTGCCGTGTGTCGACGCCGACGCCATCCGCCGCGCCCGGTTCCGCATCGTCGTGGACTATGCCTTTGCCCCTGCCAGCGAGGTCCTGCCGCAGATCCTGAGCCAGCTAGGCGTGGAGGTGGTACCCCTCGCGTCCAACGTCGAGGGTGACAAGATGTCCCTGTCGCAGCCCGAGTTTGAAAAGGAGCTGCGGGAAGTAACGCTCATCACCGGCGTGCTGGATGCCGCGTTGGGGGTGCGCCTGGACGTCGGCGGCGAAAAGATCTTCCTGGTAGATCACACCGGCAACTATGTGCCCGAGACCGCGGCGGCAGGGGTCATGGCCGAGCTGGCGCTGTCCCAAAGCCCAGGGGGGACCATCGTCGTGCCTGTCCACATGCCCAGCCTGTTTGACCGCATCGCGGCCAAGCACGGGGGAAACGTGCTGCGCTGCAAAGTGGATACCCACGATCTCATGAACGTGGCCGCCACCCAGGGCGTCATCCTCGCCGCCGACGGTGGTGGCAACTTTATCTTTCCCGAGTTTCAACCGGCCATCGACGGCCTGATGGCCACCGTCAAGCTCCTCCAGTTCCTGGCGCGGCAGCAGACCTCCCTGGCCGACGTCGTCGCTGCGCTGCCCCCGTATCACGTCAAGCATGATCTCGTCTCCTGTCCGTGGGAAGCCAAGGGCCGGGTGATGCGCCTGCTCAATCAGCAGTACAAGGACCGCCGCGCCGAGCTCATCGACGGCATCAAGATCCTCCTCGGCGAGGAAGAGTGGGTCCTCATCCTGCCCGACCCCGACTTTCCGCGGTTTCACGTTTATGCCGAGGCGCGCAACGGAGCCGACGCCAAAGAGCTCGTCGACCGCTATGTGCGCATTGTCGAGGGGCTGCAGAACTAACGCCGATCAATGTCGCAGCTGCGGAGACCAGAGCAGGTGCCCGCGGCTCTCAAGGAGGACCAATGCACCCGACACTGTTTACCATTGGCGACTGGAGCGTCCCCACCTATACGGTGCTCCTCGACCTCGGTCTTATCCTGGCACTGGTGTTGGCCTACTTCGAGGGCCGGCGGCTGCTGGGGAGCGGAGAGACGGGCCTTGACCTGGGCCTGTGGGTCATCATCGGCGGTGTCGTCGGCGGCCGGATCGCCTACGTTCTGGCCAACTGGGGCGCGTTCCAGGAGGAGCCGCTGCGCGCCCTGCGCTTGTGGGAGGGCGGCCTCTCCTTCCATGGTGGGATGTTGGGCGGCCTGCTGGTCCTGTTCCTCTTTTCCCTGTTCCGGGACCGCGGTATGCCGTCAGGCAGAAAGTCTTTCTGGCTGTTGGCCGATACCCTCACCCTCCCCCTCGCCGTCGGCATCACCTTTGGCTGGGCTGCTTGCCTCATGGGCGGCTGTGCCTACGGTGCCCTCGGAGAAGGCCTTGGCTATGCTGTCCTGCCGGACCTCTTTGGCGTGGCGGCGCCGCGTTTTGCCACCCAGGCAGTGGCCCTGGGCTATGCCGCGGTGCTCCTGGCCGGAATGTGGCTCATGCGCGGCCGCTGGCCCTTCAATGGTGCGTCGTTCCTGATGTATATCCTGCTCTACTTCACCGGGCAGTTCTTCCTCGAGTTTACCCGCGGCGACGAGGCGATCTATGTAGGTGCCTGGCGCCTGGCGCAGATCATCGACCTGGTCTTTGTTCTGGCTGCGGCTGCTGCCCTCGTCTTCCTCTGGTGGCAGTCGGGCGGAGAGGTGCCCGCCGGGGTGGAGGTGTTGGCTGAAGAGGAGGCACC
>JBFYTF010000325.1:0-4252 GCA_041300865.1 Anaerolineae bacterium | reverse complement strand
GCATCCTGGGTGGCGGGATTGGCTTTGTGCTGGCCGTCACCGGCTGGTGGTTCATCCTGTGGCTGTGGGTGCCGCTCTATGCCGACATGCTGCGCCAGTTGTTCTTCACGCCCCTGTTGGGTATCCTGGGCGCGACGGACGCCGCGCTGTGGTTCAGCGGCACGTCGCTGGGCCATTTCGTCTCGGCGCTGATCATGTGCGCCATCGTCGTCTTTTATATCGCCATCGGTATGAAGATGTACTCGCGCTTTCAGAAGTACTGCTTCTACACCGCCATCGCCGGCATGGTCGTCGTCTTTGCCTTCCTGCTCTTTGGCAACCAGGCGTCGTTCCAGGCCGGGCTCGAAACACAGGCGCCTGCCCTCTTTGGAGCCAGCCCCGACGTCTATGCTGCCACCGCGGCCGCGGGCCAGGAGGCCGGTGCCGTCAACCCCTTGTGGGGCGGCACATTGGGCCTCGTCTTCCTGGCCATTCCCTACATGGTCTTTTTCAACCTGTGGCCTAACTGGGGGGCGACGCTCTACGGCGAAGTGCGGGGCGCGACCGACTTCAAGCGCAACTTCTGGGGCATGGGCTGGGCGCTCATCGTCACCACGATTCTCGGCGCGGTCTTTTTCCTGCTCATCAACAAGACCATCACCTGGGACTGGTACATGAACGCCAACGGTGCCTGGTGGAACTATCGCTGGGGCTACACGGAGGCGGTCCCGCCCCTGCCTGTCTGGCCCTACCCCGCCTTGCTGGCCGTCTTCATGACGCCCGTCCGCCTCATCCAGTTCATCGTCATCCTTGCCATGAGCGCCTGGTGGTTCGGCTGGTCGGGCACGGTCTTTCTCAGCTCCACCCGTGTCATTTTTGCCGCCGCCTTTGACCGGCTGCTGCCCGAGAAGGTGGCCGAGGTCGAACCCCGCACGCGCACACCCATCTACGCCCTGGTATTGATGGTGGTGCCGGCGCTTCTGGTATCGGCGCTGTTTGCCTGGAACATCTTTAACTTCCAGACCTTGACCCTCTGCTCCACGCTGGTCATCGCCGTTACCTACCTGGGCTCGACCATCGCCGCCATCCTGCTGCCCTACGTCAAGCGCGATCTGTACAACGCTTCGCCGATCGCCAAGTACAAGATCCTAGGCATTCCGCTCATCACCATCGCCGGCGTGATCTTTGGGGCGTTCCTGATCTTTTTGCTCTACCAGTGGATCCTGGATCCGAACGCCCTGTACGGTATCGGCGTGAGCATCAACCCGGACGGGGTACAGAACTGGTACTCGGTGATCTATATGCTATCCATGTACCTGCTCGCCCTGGCCATCTATCTGGGCTTCAAGGCCTATCGCAAGCGGCAGGGCATCAACATTGACAAGATCTACGAGGAGATCCCGGTCGAGTAATCCCGGCCGGCGCGCCGCGGCGAGAGGGGCAGACGTGCTTCTGCCCCTCTCGTACGACGCGGCAGGGAAAGGATCGTGCATGAACACACTACCTGACCTCGAAGCAGAAATGCATCGTCTCGTCGACCAGGCTCAAGCTCGGGGCATATTTCTGCGCCTTCTGGGAGGGCTGGCGATCAAGGTCCAGTCGCCACAGCCCATGCATCGCTCCCTGGAGCGCAAATATCCCGACATTGACTTTGTCACTGACAAGGCCGGCGCTAAAAAGCTGCTGGACTTTTTGCCCGAGATGGGATATTCCCCCAACAAGACCTTTAACACCTTGAGCGGGGATCGCCGCCAGCTGTGGTACGACGAGGAGCTGGGCCGCCAGATCGATATTTTTATCGGCGAGTTCACCATGTGCCACACCCTACCCCTGGCGGCTCGCCTGCACGTCGAGCCCCTGACCATTCCCCTGGCCGAGCTGTTCCTGTCCAAGGGTCAGATCGTGCAGCTCAACCGCAAGGACGCCCTTGATCTGCTTTCCCTTCTCCTCTATCACGAGGTGGGCCCGGGGGACACAGACACCATCAACTCTGACCTGATCGCCGAGCTGTGTGCCAAGGACTGGGGTCTGTACACGACCATCTCGCTCAACCTCGAGAAGTTGCGCACCATTGTCGACGAGGCCGAGATCGATCTCGATGTCGACGAGGTGCAGACGGTCAGGCGCCGCATTGTCGCCCTGGAAAAGGCCATGGACGACGCACCGAAGTCGATGGCCTGGAAGATGCGGGCCCGGGTGGGAACTCGGGTGCGCTGGTACGAAGAAGTCGAAGAGGTCCAGAGGACCTGATCTTTTGAGAATCTCACCGAGGAGAACAGCCAATGATTAACCTGCGTTCGTTCGAAGTTCCAACCGTCGTGAAGCATGCTCCGGGGGCCATCGATCTCCTAGCCGACCAGATCAAGGCCCTGGGCAGCAAGCGACCCATGCTCGTCACCGACAAGGGCCTGGTCAACGCGGGCTTGGCCGACGAAGCCGTTCGCAGCCTGAAAGCCGGCAACGTTGACTTTTGCATGTTTGACGGCGTTGTTCCCAACCCCGATATCAAGCTCGTAGACGACGCGGCCGCGATCTATGCCGGGGAGCGCTGCGACGGCCTCATCGGGTTTGGCGGCGGCAGCCCGATGGACACGGCGAAAGCCATCGGCGTCGTCTCGCAGAACGGCGGTTCTATCCTGGACTACGAGTGGGCCGATCCACAGCCAATCAAGAAGCGGATCCCACCCATGATCGCCGTGCCCACCACGGCCGGCACGGGCAGCGAGGTGACACTCTGGGCGGTCATCACCGACCCGAAGCGCAAGATCAAGTACAACGTCGGCGGCACTGGCCTCATCGCGGCGCACGTTGCCCTCATCGACCCGCACCTGACGGTGGGCATGCCGCCGCGCGTCACGGCCGGTACCGGCATGGATGCCCTGACCCACGCCATCGAGTGCTACACCTGTGGCTACGCCCAGCCGTGGCCCGACGCCGTGGCCCTGTGGGCCATCGAAACCTGCGCCCAGTGGCTGCGCCTGGCTTACGCCCAAGGGCACAACGTTGAGGCCCGCTACAAGATGTCCATGGCGGCCATGCTAGCCGGCATGAGCTATGGCACGGAGAGCGCCGGTGCGGTGCATGCCATGAGCCAGACGGCAGGCGGCGTTTACAACCTGCCCCACGGGGAGCTGACCGCCGCCCTGCTGGCGCCCGTCATGGCCTACAACTATATGGGCGAGCCACAGAAGTACGCCCGCATTGCCCAGGCCATGGGCGAGAACACCTGGGGGCTCGGCGTCTGGGACGCGGCTGAGCTGGCCGTCGAAGCTGTGGCCCGTCTCAGCGAGGACGTCAACATCCCGACATTGCCCGAGATGGGCATCCCGGAAGGGGACATCCCCATGCTCGCGGAGCTGGCATTCAACGACCCGCAGACCGTGGGGAATCCTCGCGACATCGACAAGGCAGGCTACGTGAAGATCTACGAGAGCTGCTTCTAGGCCAGTTCGCCTGAGTGCGACCGGTGCAGTCGCGAGGACTGGATTTGATCGAGGGTAGGAGGTGGTGTTTCTGGAGCGAGGGAATCGGACGCCTGTAACGAGGCCAGGTATACCTGGCAAATGAGGATCAAAATGAACCAAGGGAGGAAAGACACAATGACGTCCAAGAGGTTTCGACTATGGTCTTGGCTGGTTGTAGTAGCCCTGCTATTTGGCATCGCGGGCTGTGGGGCAACGCCTGAGCCCGAAGTGGAGGCGACTGAGCCGCCGGCCGCCGAGGCACCCACGGCAGTCCCGAGCGAGGGGGAAGAGACGGTCGTGTTCAAGCTCGGCGTCCAGGGGCCGTTCAGCGGCCCGGCGGCGCAGACCGGCGACGAGTTCAAGGGCTCGGTCAACATGGCCTTTGACGCCATCAACTGGCAGATCGGCAAGTACAAGATCGAGCCGGTGTGGATCGACTGCCAGTCTGACCCGGCCAAGGGTGCCCAGGCCTACGAGCAGGCCGTCGTGCAGGACGGCATCCAGGCGGGCATCCTCAATTGGCACAGCTCGGTGGCCGTCTCGTGCATGGAGATCACGGCCAAGCACAAGATCCCGCACTTCTTTGGCTTTGGTGCCACAGAAGTGGTGAACGAGACGTTTGCCTCTGACCCGGAAAAGTATGGCTACTGGATGTTCAAGGGTTGGCCGGCTCCCCGCAAGCTCAGCATCTCTTACGTGCAGGGGCTTGAGGATGCCATCGCCGCCGGCCAGTGGAGTCCGGAAGCCAAGACCGTGGCCATCTACGGTGAAGACAGCGACTGGGGCCGCAGCTTTGGGAACGCCATCAA
>JBFYTF010000313.1:0-5045 GCA_041300865.1 Anaerolineae bacterium | reverse complement strand
GATTACTCGGCGCAGCCGCCTCGTCGAAGGTGTGGGCGAAGCTGATCCCGTCGATGGGCGCCTGGGTCACGCCGCGGATGCTCTCCGGCGCTTCCATGCCCACGGCTTCCAGGACCGTCGGAACAAAGTCGATGATGTGGCCGTACTGGGTGCGTATCTCGCCGCGGGCCTGGATGCCCTTGGGCCAAGATACGATACACGGATCGGTGGTCCCGCCCCGGTAGGTCTCGCGCTTCCAGCGGCGGAAGGGCGAGTTGCCGGCGTTGGTCCAGCCCCAAGCGTAGTGGTTCAGAGTCTCGACGCCGCCCAGCTCGTCGATCATCTTGAGGTTGTCTTCCAGCGATTCCTTCACATTGTTAAAGAAGAACATCTCGTTGAGCGAGCCCACCGGACCGCCCTCCGAGCTGGCGCCGTTGTCGGAGATGAGGATAACCAGCGTGTTGTCGTACTCGCCAATTTCCTTCAGGAATTCGAGAATTCGCCCGAAATGGTAGTCGGTGAAGCTCATGAAACCGGCATAGACTTCCATCATACGGGCATATAGCCGCTTGGCGTCATCCGGCAGCGTCTCCCAAACCGGCACGTCAGGGTCGTGCGCCGACAGCTCGGTGCCGGGCGGGATGATGCCCATCTCGAGCTGGCGCTGGTGGACGATCTCGCGGTACTTGTCCCAGCCCATGTCGAACTTGTTCTTGTACTTGTCCGCCCACTCCTTGGGCACGTGGTGCGGAGCATGGCCGGCGCCCGTGGCGTAATACAGGAAGAAGGGCTTGTCCGGCGCGTTGACCTGTGAGTCCTGGATAAACTCGATGGCCTTGTCGGCCAGGTCAGCGCTCAGGTGGTAGCCCTCCTCCGGCAACTTGGGCTGCTGGACCTCGTGGTTATCGTAGGTCAGCTCCGGATACCACTGGTGGGTTTCACCGCCCAGGAAGCCGTAGAAGCGCTCGAAGCCACGGCCGAGCGGCCAGCGGTCGTAGGGACCGGCCGGCGTGGTGTGCTCGGGGGGTGTCAGGTGCCACTTGCCGATGCAGAACGTGTTGTAGCCTTTCTGCACCAGCATCTCGCTGATCATGCCCCTGTCGAAGGGCAGGATGCCGTTGTAGCCGGGGTAGCCCGTAGAGGTCTCGGTGATCGACGCCAGCCCGATCGAGTGGTGGTTGCGCCCGGTCAGGATGCAGCCGCGTGACGGCGAGCACAGGGCCGTAGTGTGCATGTTGGTGTAGCGCAGGCCGTCCTCAGCCAGGCTATCGATGACGGGCGTCTCGACCAGCCCGCCGAAGCACGACAACTGCCCGTAGCCGACGTCGTCCAGCACGAAAAAGAGCACATTGGGCGCGCCTTCTGGGGGTCGCGGCGGCTCCGGCCAGGCCGGCGAGGACTCTTCCGTTGTGCGCCCGATGACGCCGGTGAACGAGGTTCCTTCTTTGTAGGTTTTGATTGCCATTTGCTTTCTCCTTTCGGTTGAGTGCATATTTCAGGTTGGGCGGATAGAGTTTATGTCTGCCCGCTCCTTTCTACGACCGCCGCTGGACCGCTACCTTTGGTAGCGCACCTGCGTGTGCAACCAGTCCATGGCCGGCTTACTGGCAGGATAGCGTGGTCAGGGTTGCCTGGATTGCGGCCTGGACACCCTCCACTGCAGCGGTGATCGATGCTGCTGCACCGCCAACCGTATCGCTTGATGAGACCGCGTTCACGGCATCTTGAAGGCCGTCTATGGCTGCCGTCAGACCATCAATCTTGGCCTCCGGCACAGCAGCGGCAGCCGTCTTGACTCCTTCGACGGCTGTGTCAATCTCCTTCTGAATAGACTGCACTTCCTCGTTCGTCGTGTCGGCGCTGATCGTTCCCAATTTAGCTACGGCGGTATTGAGGTTGGCAAGCGCAGTACAGAGGGCTGCTTGCGCATCTGGCACCGATACAGGTGTAGATGCAGAGCAAGCGCCCAAGCTGAGCACCATCACGGTCAGGACAACGACGGTAGTCAACAACTTACTCATGGACGTTCTCTCCTCTTTGGGTAAAAAAGTCAAACCATTTCTCCTTTCGTCTGGATTCCGTTCAGCGCTCGTGGCGCGCCCTCCAGTCTTGCTTGCAGGGCTTCACCGCTCCGCAGGACGAGCTGCCGGTCCTCTTCGATCAAGGCGCCGGCCTGGCTCTCCGCCTGGATGAGGCGTACGTGACGCAGCAGCTCCTGCCGCGCCTCAGGCGATTTCGTCTCCTGGCCAACGGCATCGATCACCTCCAGCATGTGCAACAGGACTGTGGCATTGTCGCAGCTGGCATGGCGGAGCATATCGAAGGCGGCGCTCAGCAGCTCGTCAAAGCCAACCGGCTCGAAAACAAGGCGGAGCTGACCATCGCTGTCATGGATATTGGGGCTTTGCTCACCCTGCCGGATGAACAGCGCCAGACCCTCACCGATGTGATCCAGGCAAGTCATGGCCGTGAAGGGGTCATTGATCGCCGGAGACATGGCTCGCACCGCCATTTCGACCAACTGGTTGACCGCGCATTCGACATCTTGGGTGGGCGTGCGCTGGTTTCCAAGCCGGAAGCTGTGTCGAATTTCCACGTCCAGTCGCTCGTCGACCCGACGGGCGGGCCAAACCTGGGCGACCACCGCGCCGCGCCCGACATAGTGCCCCGGCTGGCGCAGCAGGCGCACGACCAGGTCTTTTTCCCTCGCCAGGGCAAGCAAGGACTCCGGATCGATGTATCGGATATAGCCCGCCTTCCTCGCGCGAACCGGATAGCCTTCTGTCTCCACCAGGAATTCCGGCGCGCCCTGGCCGGTTTGCCTTTGGCCGCCATCGCTCCCGACCTCATCCGGGATCTCGGCCAGGACCACGTCCAGCAATTCCGCGCCCGCCGCAGCCGCGATATTGGGAGCTTGGAGCATGGTGCTGATATGTTGGACGAGCAAGATCAGCGAGGCAAAGCTGCCCATCATCAAGAGCAATCCAACCGTAGCCGTCACTTGAGGCCCCTGAGGCTCTATGGGCAGCTCGAGCTCGACCGGAGGAATGGAAGTGGCAGCAGCCAGGCAGTAGACAAACGTACCCACAAACATGCCCAGGACGAGCTGGGTAGTGCGGTCGCCCAGGAAGAGGCGCAGCAAGCGCGAGCCGTACTGGGCCGCTACGGTCGAAAGCGGCAGAGTGAGCAGCGTGAATACTACCCCGGCGGTCGCCAGGGTAGTGGTAGCAATGGTTACCAGGGTACTGCGCAGCTCACTGACAGTGCCCGACAGGATGAGGCTGCTATCCTGTAGCATCTCGTTGGGGATGCGCATATCTACCCAACTCATCGCCCGGGCCAGCAAGAGCGCTGCCACAGACATGACCAGTGGGGCGAACCAGAAGCTCACCCTCAGGCGATCCCAGGTGTAGCGGGCAATGACTCTTCTCTCTGTGCGGCTTCTCATGCGGCACCCCTGTTTGGCCCCAAACCTCATCCACCTGTCGGCAAAGAACCTGTGCGCGCCGGTAGCCAACCCCGGCCCCGCCCGGCCGGTGCGCCCCTGGCTGCACCGGCGGGCAGGTGACAGTCACCGCATGGGTGACTGTCACCTGCTCCGTTCCGACCATCAAACAGTCTCGAATGGATCGGTGGCCGGATACCCGGGAACCCGCCGGCGATTCTGAAAACCGCCAAGGTAGCTGGCAATATCAGCCGCCAGTCCAAACCCGAGCCAGAGCCAATCCCAACCGTTCAGGGGGAAGACGATGACATACATCAAGACGGTCCAGGGGACAAAGACCAGGCCCAGTATACCCACCAGCCACGGAAAGTTGAGGCCGGCAAAGGCCAGGTTCACCCGCGTGGGGGCCATCAGCCAGTATACCAGGAATGCAAAGCGCGGGCCCAAGAGCATCAGTGCAGTGATAAAGCAACACATCGTTGTATCCTCCTAAGACAAGCTATTGAGTGGCCGTCATTTCTGGCCGGCACAAGCGCCGGTCGCCTGCTCAGCAAGCGTACCACCAGCACCAGGGCCAGAACGCCTTCTATAGCGAGCATCGATGCGGATCCGATCATGATACACTCTCCCCAGCACCGGTGGGGCTGACAGGTCCTGTGAACCTGTCAGCCCCAATGCCCATGATTACTCCGCTGAGAAGGCAGCCTTGAGCTGCTCTTCCTGCTCCTTAGATAGGTTGGACGAGATCACTTCGGCGTTGGTGCCCTTGAGCTCGTCGAGAACCTTGTCCTGTACGGCGTCGCTGGTCAGCAGAAACAGCGCCGATGTGCCTTCGGTAACCTTCTCCCGGGCCTGCTTGATAAAGTTGTCGTCGATACCATAGTCGGCCATCTTGCCGCTCAGCGCGCCCATGGCTGCGCCGACCGCCAGGCCGAAGAACGGCACGAAAAAGATCAGGCCGAAGAGCATGCCCCAGAATGCGCCCTGCATAGCCCCGACGCCCGCCAAGTCGTTCAGCTGTTTGGTCTGTGGTTTCTTCTTGCCCACCTCCCAATACACAATGGCGCCATCCTGGATCTTGATCAACTGCTGTTTTTGCAGCAACTCGATCTTGGTCAACATCTGTCCAGCCCCCTCCGGGGTCGAGAACTTGACTGCGGTAAGTGTAGCCATTTTTTTCTCCTTTCTCTCACTACGCCACAAGTTTCTGCTTGGCGGCCGCGAACTCGTCGTCGGTAAGAAGCCCCTGGGCCTTGAGCGCGCCAAGATGCTCAAGGTGCGCGATCATATCCTCTTTTGGGACAGGCTCGGGCGGAGGTGCGTAGTACTCCTCCTGCGGCGATGGGGCCGCTTGTGCATACGCTGTGGCTTCTGCCTGTGCGTACGCCTGCGCGTTCTTGTCAGCCTGGCGGCGGTTGACGGCATTGCGTGTGGCGGTCGCCGTGCCGACTACGGCAGCGGTGCGCGCCATTCCTCGTACTAAACCTGGCATTTCAACCTCCTGTATTGACTAAGCTTCAAGCGAGGCGAAGGCCTCGTCGACAATCATGGCGGGCACGCGGAAGTTCAGCGCCACATCAACGCCATTCTGGTAGAGCGCATTCACCAGGGCCAGCGCCCA
>JBFYTF010000695.1:0-4483 GCA_041300865.1 Anaerolineae bacterium | reverse complement strand
CCAGGCCGGCGCCGGCGTCGTCGCCGATTCGGTCCCCGAACTGGAATGGCAGGAGACCATGAACAAGGGCCGGGCCATCTTCCGCGCCGTCGCCATGGCCGAGGCCGGCATCGAGCGCCACGGCTGCGTCCCCGGGGCTGAATAAGGCATGTTCAACGAACTGATGTCATCCGCCGATAGCCAGTGCCACCTCTTTGGTTTTGCCTACCTGGCGTGAACCGGGGAGGACCGCTGCGGGGACCGGGGAGAGGCACTTCCTCCAGGTCGGTAGCTCGTCGAACAGCACTGTGGCGTCGCAGCCCGGGATTTGGGCCTTGAAGTACATCGCTTGCTTGATGGACTTGGTGCAGCAGAAGCCCGAGCAGTAGGGCAGATGGCCGGGCCTGCTGGAGCGCTGGCCGGCGTACTGGACGAAGGCGACGGACTTGACCTCCTTGCCATCGGAGGGGCGCTTGATGGGCCCGCCGTTGGCGGCCTTGGCCAGGCGCTCCAGCTCGAAGTTGGTCACCTCGTCCTTGGACTTGCCGTAGCCGAGATCCGGGAGCTGGTTGGCGTCGTAGGGCAGGAAGTCGCTGTCCTGGATGATGGCGCCGAAGTTCTCGGTCACCGTGCCGCCGGATTCGGTGGTGATGTCCGCGGCGAAGCGGCCGGGGGCGGTTCCGCCCCAGCCGGACGCAGGAACCTTGGACGCCCGGTAACCTCTATGTTACCGTTGCTCCTCGATGAACATCCGCGTCCAAGAGTATGTGCGGGAAGACGGCTCCAATCCGTTCAAGGCGTGGTTCGACGGGCTGGATGCCTTGGCGGCGGCCAAGGTAGCAACAGCGGTCATACGCCTGTCCGCCGGTAACACGTCTCGGGTCAAGTGGTTCGGCGGCATCGGCGAGTACCGCATCGACTGGGGGCCCGGGTACCGGGTCTACCTGGCCCCCGATGGCGAGCGGTTGATCCTGCTGGTCGGCGGAGGAACCAAGCGACATCAGCAGGCCGACATCAAGCGTGCGAAGGACATGCACACGGAATACAAGGCAAGGAAGGCACTGCCCCCCGTTTCCCGATAGATCAGACGACACGGTATCCGTCTATGGCCCTCTCACATGATTTCAACGAGACAGTAACGGATCGGGTCGAACGCGACCCGGCCTTCGCCAAGGCATTGTTCGACGAGGCCGCAACCTTGTTTCTCAACGGTGAGCCTGACACGGCCCGCCTCATCCTGCGCGACCTGGTAAATGCCACCGTCGGTTTCGAGACCCTGGCCCGGTTGACCGACAGGCCGAGCAAGAGCTTGCACCGGATGTTGTCGAGCAATGGCAACCCCAGCATGGACAATTTGGCGGCGATCTTTGGGGCATTGCGCGGCCGGCTCCGGGTGAACATTGAAGTTCACGCCGTCGATGCTGCCTGATCGGTCGCACGTCTGCCGTAGAGACGCCCAAGCCGACCCTGGGAACCGCGTGCTAAGTCCCCCGCTTTTCTACGCGAAGGTCCTCGCGCTCGCGGGACTCGACCCCGCCCACCCGGCGGGCTGGTGGAAGGTTGGTGGGGCGGTCGACGGGAAGGAAGAATCCTCGGCCGCGTCGGTGGAGATCCCGCTCGGACCCTCCGGGGCGCGCAAGGCCCAACTTCTCACGCTGGGCAAGGGCACCGCCCATCACGCCCTGATCGCCGGGCGCACCGGTTCGGGCAAGAGCAACCTGCTGCACGTGATCATCACCACGTTGGCGGTGAAGTACAGCCCGCGCGAGGTCGAGCTCTACCTCATCGACTTCAAGAAGGGGGTGGAATTCAAGTCCTACGCCAACCACGCCCTGCCGCACGCGCGAGTCATCGCCATCGAGAGCGAGCGCGAGTTCGGCCTGAGCGTCCTGCAAGGGCTCGATGCCGAGATGCAGCGCCGCGGCGAGACCTTCCGCTCGGTGGAGGCCAACGATCTGGCCGAGTACCGCGCCAAGACCAATACCCAGTTGCCGCGGCTCATCCTGATCGTCGACGAATTCCAGGAATTCTTCAGCGAAAACGACGCCACCGGCCGCCAGGCCGCCACCATCCTTGACCGGCTGGTGCGCCAGGGGCGCAGCTTCGGCATCCATCTGCTGCTCGGCTCGCAGAGCCTGGCCGGCTCCTACACCCTGGCACGCTCCACGCTCGACGATCAGATGCAGATCCGCATCGCGCTGCCGTGCAGCGAGGCCGACTCGCGCCTGATCCTGGCCGACGATAACCCAGCCGCCCGCCTGCTCTCCCGCCCCGGCGAGGCGATCTACAACGCCGCCAGCGGCTTGGTTGAAGGCAACCAGGTGTTCCAGGTCGCGCTGTTCAGCGACCAGGACCGCGAGCACTACCTTCAGGCCATCGCCGAGAAGGGGGCCGGGGAGCAGCGCCACCCGATCGTCTTTGAGGGCCACGAGCCGGCCGTGCTCGAGGCCTGTGCGCCCCTGGCACAGCTTCTGGCCGCGCCGGACTGGCCGGCGGCGGGTAAGGCCGCCGAGGTCTGGATCGGCGAGCCGGTGGCGATGACGGCCCCGACCAGCGTGCGCTTTCGCCGCCAAGGCGGTGCCAACCTGCTCATCGTCACCCGCGAGGAAGCAGAGGGCGTGGGTCTGCTCAGCGCCTGCGTACTCGGACTCGCCGCTCAGCACCGCCCCGAGGCGGCCAAGCTCTACCTCCTCGACCTGGCCAGCGCCGATGCCCCCTGGTCGGAGCTTGCCGGGGAGCTGGCCGACCTGCTGCCGCACCGCATTGAGGTGCTCGGACGGCGCGACATCCCCGGACTGCTTGTGGACCTCACTGCAGAGATCCAACGTCGCAGCGACGACACGGCAAGCACCCGGGCTTGGAGCGGCTACCTGATCATCCAAGGGCTGCACCGCGCCCGGGATCTGCGCAGCGACCCCGCCCAGGGCTACAGCTTCGGCGAGGAAGCGGCCAAGGCCAGCCCCGCCGAGCAAGTTCACCACCATTCTGCGCGAAGGCCCGGAGGTGGGCATCCACACCCTGGTGTGGTGCGACACCTATCTCAACCTCGACCGCACCCTGGAGTCGCGCGCCCTGCGCGAGTTCGGCCACCGGGTGGCCGGCACCATGAGCCAGGACGACTCGATGCGGCTCCTGGACGACGCGGCGGCCGCGCGCCTGGATCGCCCGCACCGCCTGATCAAGTACGACGAGGACCAGGTCGGGGTGCTGGAGAAGTTCCGGCCCTACCGCATTCCGGCGACCGCGTGGTTGGAGCACACGGCGCAGATATTGCGGGGGCGGACGCGGTAATATGATTAGGATGATTGGTCTTGAACTTCAGACGAACTAGAAAGTTAGGACAGAGCACCAGCCATGCGCTCCGACCCACAACTGCCGGTGAGCACCAAGGGCGAGTTGATTCGCCTCCTGAGCGTCCACGAGCCGTCGCTACGCGGTTTAGGGGTCCAGCGCTTGGGCCTGTTCGGATCGTTTCGACGCAACCAACCGACCCCCGAGAGCGACGTGGACCTCTACGTCGAATTCGCCCCAGAACAAGCGACCTTCGATCATTTCATGGACCTGAGCTTCCTGTGCGAATCCATGTTCGGCCGGCAGGTGGAGATCGTCACACCCAACAGTCTGAGCCCCCATCTGGGGCCTCATATTCTTCAGGATATCGAATATGTCCTTGGATGATTTGGCTTACCTCAAGCACATGCTGGATGAGGCCAAGTACCTCGAAGATAAGACCATGGGGTTGGATCCTGCGGCGTTTCTAGCCGATCCGACCCTGCAAAGGGCCTTTGTACGCAGCCTGGAGATCATTGGTGAGGCGGCCAAGCACGTCCCCGAGGCTTTCCGGGCCCGTTACCCGTCCGTTCCTTGGCGTGCGATGGCCGGTATGCGCGACCGCGTCATTCACGACTACCTGGGTGTGGATTATGAGATTGTCTGGGATGCGGTCGTGAACAAGATCCCGACGTTGCGGCAGGATCTTGAGCGCATTCTGGCGCTGGAGCCAAAGCCTACCCCTCTGTAGAGGCTATTATAGAGGTGGACATAGCGCTGAAAGAGCTCCGCCAAGTGTTCCCCGGAGCGGCAGCGGCTGGTCGCCAAGACTGCACGGCATGCTGCGGCTTGAATCAGGCACGCCTCGGGAATGACCGGACTGACGGGATAATATCTCGTCAAATCAGATAAATATTTTGACCCTGGTCAATCCGCCCCGTCCTCGTGGACCTGGTCTTGGGTCCTGGAGCGGGGCAATAATGTGTATTGTCGACATCGGGGGTTGACAGAAGAGATTTACAGGGTATTTTTGTCACCATCGCGCCAGATTGTCGACAATCCGCGCGGCGACGGGCGCCAAGATGCGTCCGCAACCAATAAGACACATTCACCTGTCATTGAGGAGAGGCGGTCATGAGATACGAAGAGGTCTATCAGCGTTCCCTGACGGATCCCGAGGGCTTCTGGGGCGAGGCGGCCCAAGCCATCCATTGGGACCGGACCTGGGACAGGG
>JBFYTF010000307.1:0-5990 GCA_041300865.1 Anaerolineae bacterium | reverse complement strand
ATGCTCTTGGGTTTGCACACCGGCACCATTTTACACACGAACCTGATGACCGACATCCGCGTCGTCAGGGAGACGGGCTATGAAGCCATCGAGCTCTATACCCCCAAGCTGCTGCGCTATCTGGACGCCGGGTACGAAGCCGGCCAGATCCCGCCGGCGCTCGGCGATGTGCGCGTGACCATGATCAACTCCTTCCTGCACATCGAGCGTCAGGAGCCAGCTTTCCGACGTCAGCTTCGCCAGGAGTGCCAGCGGCTGTGCCGGATCGCCGCGGCGCTTGGCTGCCCGGCGCTGCAGGTAGTTGCCCTTTCCGCACTGGAGGGCGAGCCGTGGCCGGCAATCCGGTCCAAAGTGGGATCTTCCCTGGCGGAGCTGGCCGACATCGCCGCCCCTTTCGGTGTCAGGCTGGCCCTGGAGCCGGTTACCTTCACCCCGCTCCGCTCGCTCTCGCAGGCGCTGGAGGTCCTCGAAGTGGCCGGCCGCGTAAACGTGGGCCTGTGCCTCGACACCTTCCATCTCTGGACGGGAGGCACGCCCTGGGACGAGGTCGCCGCGCTGGATCCGGCGCTCATCGTTGTCGCCCACATCGGCGACGTGACGCCGCGCCGCGGCAGCCAATGGAGCGATGAGGATCGCGACGTCCTGCTGGGGGACGGCATCCTGCCCCTCGCCGAGGGCATCGCTGCCATCCGGGCCACCGGTTATGATGGCGTGTGGTGTGTCGAGCAGATGGGCGCCCACTACTGGGAGTGGGACCCGTTTGTTCTGGCCCGCGAGCTGCGAGAGCGCGCTGCGCGCTTGCTCGCAGCCTGATTCTATTCTCGGAGCCGGGCTCCGCGCAGCCGCGCAGAGAACGCGGCTCTGAGCAGCTCAAAGGAGATGGATGACGTGCCCCGTCTGTTGGGAATCGACTTGGGGACGAGCGGCCTGAAAGCCACAGTTTTTGACCTGGACGGCAACCTCCTGGGTTTGGGCAGGGTGACGAGTGGTTATCTGCCCGGTCCACCGGGTTGGGCGGAACAAGACCCCGGGGCCTGGTGGACGGGCTGTTGCCAGGCTGTGCACGATGCGCTGGCCCAGGCAGGTGGCTCCGCGGGCGACGTGGTGGCGGTGGGTGTGTGCGGCTTTCACCACTGCCCGGTGTTCCTCGACACCGCGGGCGAGCCCGTCCGGCCGACCATCGTGACCCACGACAGCCGGCTGGGTGGGAGCCTCGACGAGCTCCGCGCCAGCGGCGTCCTCGAGGAGCTGGCCACGATCTCTGGCAGCCGCGTGACGACGGGCCACTTGCCCACCATTTATCACCTGGTGTGCAGCCTGGATCCTAGCAGCATCGACAACACCCGCTGGATCCTGCTGGCCAAGGACTATCTCCGCTTCCGGCTTACCGGAGAGATCGGTACAGAGCTGTGCGACGCCACGGGCACGCACCTCATCGCCATGCCCGAGGAGGTCTGGAGCGACAACCTGTGTTCTCTGCTGCGCCTGCCCCGCGCCAAGCTGCCCCCGATCCACCGCTCGCACGAGGTCGCCGGGCACGTCACCGCTGAGGCGTCGCGTGCCACCGGGCTCCGCGCTGGGACGCCCGTCGTCTACGGTGGCGGCGACTCCCATTGCGCTTTACTGGGGCTGGGCGTCATAGGCTCGGGCGAGGCAGGCCTGCTGCTGGGCACCAACAGCACGCTGCGCGCGTCCTTCGCCGGCCCGGTCCGGCCATTGGAACAGACGGTCTGGATTCAACAGCACGTCGTGCCGGGGCGCTTTACGGCGTCCGCCTCGCCTATGGCCGGTTCCTCAGCGCTGGCATGGTTCAAAGGCGTCTGTTGCCAGGATCTCTCTGAGGGTCCGGCATCCTATCGTGCCCTGGAGGTGCTGGCGGCCGGCGTGGCCGCCGGTAGCGACGGCCTGCTTTTCCACCCCTACCTGTTTGGCGAGCGCTCGCCGTTCTACAACCCCGAGGCACGGGCGGCGTTCCTGGGGCTGCGCCACTGGCACGGCCGCGGGCACCTTGTGCGGAGCATCATGGAGGGCGTGGCCTTTGCCATCGCCAACTGCCTGGACGCCCTGCGGCAGATCGCCCAGGCCCGGCACGAGGAGCTGAGCCTGGTCCGCACCGGCCAGAGCGGCGGCAGCCAGCTCCCTCTCTGGCGGCAGATCATCGCCGATGCCCTGGAGCAGGCCGTCGAGGTCGTCGCCGTCGACGAGCCCGGCTGCCTGGGCGCTGCGCTGCTGGCGGGCGTGGGCACCGGCCTCTACGAGGACATACCGTCGGCCATCCGCCAGACCGTGCGCGTGACGGGCCGCTCCGTCCCCGAAGAGGCGGCTGCGGCGCTGTACCGCGAGCGGCGGGCGGCCTTCAACGACGTCTATCGGGCTCTCGAGGCGCGGCTCTACAGCTGACAAGGCCGGCCGGCTGTGCGCGGGTCAAGCGGGCCTGTACTTTACTCATTCACCGAGGAGGAAGACGAAATGACATCAGCTTACACAGACCTGGCCGGCCAGGTGGCCCTCATCACGGGCGGCGCGGGGGCCATCGGCCGGGCCATAGCCAGGGGGTTGCTCACTGCCGGCGCCCACGTTGCCCTGGTGGACGTTGCCGAGGTGCGCTTGCAGGAGTTTGGGGCGGAGCTGGCAGCCCAGTTCGGCCCGGGCAGGGCCCTGACCGTCCTGACCGACGTGTGCGACAGCGGCCAGGTGCGGCACGCGTTCAACCGGACCGTGGAGGAGTTTGGGCGCCTGGACATCCTGGTCAACAACGCCGCGGTCACCCAGATCAAGGCCGTGGACGCCCTGACCGACCTGGACATCGACGCCATCATTGACACCAATCTGAAAGGCTACGTGAAGTGCGCCCGCGAGGCGGTGGGCATTATGAAGCGGACCGGCACTCGGGGCTCGCTGCTCTTCATCTCCTCGAAGAACGGCCTGCTGGGGGCGGGCAACAAGAGCCTGTACTGCGCTACCAAGGGTGGGGAGCTGGCGCTGGCCCGGGCCCTGGCCCAGGAGCTGGGTGAGTTCGGCATCCGCGTGAACTCTATCTGCCCCGACGCCGTCCTCGAGGGTTCTGCCCTGTGGGAAGACGACAGCTACCGGTTGGGGACGGCACGGCGCTACAACATCTCCGAGGCCGAGATACCAGAGTACTACCGCTCGCGATGTGCCCTCAAGACCAACATCGACCCGGCCGACGTCGCCAATGCTGCCCTGTTCCTGTTGTCGTCGACGGCGAGCAAGATCACGGGGGCCATCCTCTCGGTGGATGGCGGCGTCGCGTTCGTGCGCTAGCAGCTAGCAGCTAGCAGCTGGCCGTTTGGTGCTGCATGTGCTAGAATAGAGGCGCTGCTACTGGCCCTTGCAAGGCGGCCGGGCGGGGGCGAAAATGACACAGTATGCCGAGTTCGTTGAGCTGTTTGTCGGTCTGTGGCACAAAGGGCTTCAAGATCCCGCGCGCACGCAAGCCCAGACCCTGGAATGGCTGCTGGAGGGCTACGCCCGCACTTTGTATGGACGGCAGTGCGGCGCTGGCGGCCTCTGCGAGTTGGCCGCCGACCCGCCTCGTCTCTTCGAGGCCTACCGGCGTGCCTTCCCCGTTGTCACCTATGACCAGGTAAGGCCGTGGATCGAACGTGTCGCGGCCGGCGAGATTGAGGCGCTGCTGCCCGAGCCGCCTGTTGCCTGGGCGATGACCCGCGGTACCACGCGTGGCACCCCGAAACGCATCCCCATCACCCAGACGGACCTGGGGATCCGCGTGGCCGCGGCCCGCGGGCTGCTCAACCACCTGCTGCGCACCGGCCAGCTCGACGCCATTGACGGCTACAGCCTCAACCTCAACTACCCGTCCGTCGTGGGCACCATGGACATGGCCGGTCAGGCCATCCCCTACGGCTTCAGCTCCGGGATCTATGTCCGGCACGCGGCCGCGGCCACCCCCGTCGAGATCCTGCCCGCCCAGGAAGAGATCGACGCCTTGGGCGGCGGCACCGGCCCCGAGGCATGGCAGCGCCGCTTCGAGATGGTGTACCAACGCACCAAGGATGCGCCCATCACCATGTGCGCTGGCATCTGCCCGTCCATCATTGCCTTCGGCCACTTTCTACAGCGCCGGCACAAGGTGCTTCCAAAGGAGCTGTGGCGGATGCGCGCCCTCGCGGCGACGAGCGTGCCCGGCATCCACACCCGGTTCGAGCCGGCCTTGCGCGCTCTCTATGGCAGCGTCGACATCGTCGAGATGTATATCGCCACCGAGGGGACCTTGGCCCAGCAGCGCGACGATCGCTGCCTGCTCGTGCCCAACTTCGACCTCTACTTCTTCGAGGTGCTGCTAAAGGGGGGCACGGTAAAGATGCTGCACGAGATGCAGCCCGGCGAGTACGGGAGCTTGATCGTGTCGACCCCCGTGCTGCCCCGCTACCGCCTTGGCGACCTGGTGCGCGCCTTCGACCCGCCTTACTTCCGCTGCATTGGGCGCGAGGGCCGCACGACTAGGCTGCGCTACTTGCTCGAGGGCATGGCCAACCTCGACTTCGGTCGCGCGTGAGATTGGAAGGCCGGGAGAGCGGCGATCAAGCCGTCCCTCTTCCGGCCTTCCTACCTCACTTTCGGCAGCAGCCCGCGCACCGTCTGTCGCCCGATATAGATGAGCATCCCCCACCAGTTCTGCCGCCGCCACTTGTTGCGCGACAGCAGATTGCGTGCCAGCCGGCCCGGGTTGAGATAAACCGTGGTCCATGCCCACCGGGCATAGTTGTAGACCTGCCGGGCGGGCATATCCTTGGGCGGGATGAGGACGTGTGCCATGTCGTGGTGCGCATAGTTGGCCGGCAGGGGCAGCCGGTCGTCGGCCAAGGCCCGTTCGTAGTCTTGGGCGCCGGGGAAGAGGGTGTAGAACAGGAAGACGGGAAAGTCGATGTTGAGGCGGTTGACAAACCGTACCTTTTCTTCAAAAGTGCGCGGAGTGTCGCCCGGCAGCCCGACGATGAGCATCCCCTGGCAGACGATGTCGTTCTTCCGCAGCAGGTGCACCGCCTCTTCGGCCGTAACGGTGCGCAGCTGCTTGTTCAGCGCGTCGCGCTGCTCGTCGTTCGACGCCTCGATGCCCAGCTGCACCATGCGGTTCCCGGAGCGTCGCATCAACGGCAGCAGGTCCTTGTGCTTGACCACCAGGTCGGCCCGCCCCTGGTAGTACCAGTTGACGTCGATGCCGCGCCGCAGGATCCCTTCGCAGATGGCCGCGACGTGATCGTGGTCGACGTTGAAGCAGTCGTCGCCAAACCAGATGTTCCTGCGTCCGTAGCGGTTGACCACGACGTCGACCTGCTCCACCACCTGCTCAGGGTCGAGGGGCCGCCAACCACCTCGCCAGAAGGGCCACTCGGAGCAAAAGGTGCAGTGGAAAGGGCAGCCCCGGCTGGCGATGAGCGTAGCAAAGGGACCGCCCAACGACGCAAAACGGTAGCGCTCCATGGGCAGCAGGTGAAAGGCAGGCGGCGGCAGCGTTCGCGGATCGAGGGGTGGGGGTGCCGCGTTCTCGACGATCCGGCCGTCGCGGCGGAATGTGATCCCCGGCACGCCGTCCAGCCCGTCTCCCGCCTCCACCGCGCGCGTCAAGGCGACGACGATCTCGTCGCCTTCGCCTCTCGCCACGACGTCTACCTCGGGTGCGGCAGACAGCGTCTCTGCGGCGGTAAAGGTCACGTGCGGGCCACCTAATGCGATCGTCGCCTGCGGGGCAGCGCTGCGGGCCACGCCCACGGCGGCAAAGGCCTCGGGCGCCCAGGGCGTGCAGACTGTCATGCCGATCAGGTCGGCCTCGCACCCCGCGATGGCCCGGCCAAGGCCGTCCAGGCCCAGCCCCAGTGCGTTCGCGTCCAGGATTTCGACGTCAATGCCCGCATTTTCCAGGCAGCCGGCTAGCTGTGCCAGGCCGAGCGGCGGTGCCACCACATCGCCCATCATCAGCCACGGCGTTTTCGGCGGTTCGACCAGGA
>JBFYTF010000296.1:0-4900 GCA_041300865.1 Anaerolineae bacterium | reverse complement strand
AAGGTGGCCACCCTCGACCACCGCGAGCGCCTCAGCCGCAAGGATGCGCGGATTTTCGCCATGACCCTACATCGCGCCAAAGGCCTGGAGTTCGACGCCGTGGCGATCGTGGTCAATCGCGCCTTGGACGAAAATCTCCGCAAGCTGGTCTATGTAGGAATGACGCGCGCAAAAAGGGCGGCAAGGCTTTATCAGTGAGAGAGGCTGTTTGGGGAATTGCCTGCTTTCGACCGCGCTTCCTCGAACCATTGCTCTGCGACCTGGCGACTCATAAAGCGACGGCTATATTTCCGTTGTGAGGCGCTTGACCAGGCAGTGCGCTTCGGACTGACGGTGGACACACTACACCGCGTCGGCAGGCTAGCGTCCTCGCGTTTCCCTTATGCGTTCTTTTGCGCGATGTGTAGGTGCCGTGGATCGAAGTTCTGGCTTGAATGCACAAACGAGGCCCACGCGGGTCGCCTCTGTCCTACATCGTCTAAAACCCGAGAGGAATCCAGAAAGGAACGCATTCAGTGTTTTTGTTTAGGCTGGTCTCATTGCTCTGGTCTCATTGCTATGACCTCCTTGAGCAATCTCGACGAGGCTCGGGCCCAGAACGGACCCGAGAGTGGTCCCGAGTTTACGAAGTACGCATGGACAAGTCTCATGTCACCGGAGGGGCTCGGAAACTTCCTCGGCGGTCCAGTAGACGACGCCCGGTACTAGCTCATGCCTTTTTCCCTACCACTACCTAGTCGATGTCCTCCAGCGCATCGACCGCCATCGCGCCTGCGAGGTCCACCTGCTCACCCCTCTCCTATGGAAGCAGCACTTCGCTGCCGACCTCCTGCGCTCGGACCTCGATCACCTGTCAGGCTAACCGAGCATCAATGAGCGGCGGATGCCAGCCAGCCGCCGGCTGGGCGAAACCATCCGACCCCCCATACCCGAAACGATTTCTCCCAGGCCAGCATTCTGTCCGAGACCGGGGGGCCGGATAGGACGACAGGGAGTTACCGGTTACTTACGTTTGGTGTGGGTAGGGCGCCAACCCGTTGTCGTACCTACAGTCACAGAACAAGCCATTGTTGCGCCGCGGGTGTCGTCGTCCCGTAGCGGGGCAAACGCGGCGCAGTGTGGCCAAAGGATGGATGAGTGGGGGTACAGGGAATGAACCGACCAGTGTCTTCAAGATGATGGTCGGTTCATTCGCCCCCTTACAGACAGCCCGGAAGCTTGAAGCTGGCTATCCGCGTCTGCCAACCGGCTGTGCTGGATGCCTGGCCGGCGGCGGTGTAGTACTCGTTGACATACCAGAAGGTGCAGTCGTCCACCGGGTCGACGTTCATGGAGGTGTAGTCGCCCCAGCGGGAGTTGGTGGTCGTTTGGACACCGGTACCGTTAATGATCACGCCCTCCCCGAGGGTCATCTGCCCCAAGGGATCGCCGCTGAGCCGGCCCGTGTAGCGGATTCCGGGATAGACATCAACCCCGTTGACCACGCTGTAGCCTAGGGCCAGGTTGCCCTTCTTATCCTGGGCGATACTGCCCATCCAGCGATGGACGCCATCATTCTGGGCGTAGGTGCCCTGCTGGTAGACGGAGTATGTCGTCGGCTTCGGGTTAGAGGATCGCCGGATCTCGTACCAACGCACCCCGGCGACGCCCGGAAGCGCCTCGACCGACTGGTTGGTCACCAGTGCCTCGTAGGTGCCGAAGTTGCGGTAGGCCAGTCGCCAGGTAGGCCGCTGCCGGTAGGACAGGATGTCAAGGTATTGACTTGGGTTCGTGATGCCCGGCTGCGGCAGGCAGTCCCGGGAGGTGGGCGCGCAGGGGAATATCGAATCGAACGATGCGACGGGCAACTGAGCAGCGAGGGCCAGGGAGGCGGTCGTCTGGGGTCCCTTCCACTTGACCCGCAACTCGAATATGTTCAAAGCATCGTAAGTCGCACCGTACGGCGCATCATTATCCATCGTACCGACAATCGGTGCTGCGGCACCGTCAATGGGCCTGCGCTTGCCGTCGATATCTGCCGGCAGCAGGCCATCACCCATCAGGTAAATTGGCACCACCTTCGCATCGAGGAAGAACTGAACCACTTGGACGCTGGGGTTTCCGGCGAGCATCTTGTTCTTTTCCAGCGCATAGACACTAACCCCGTAGCCGGTGACATCGCCGAAGTCGCGGGTGGTGAGCAGATACGAATTCGTCCAGACTCCGTACTTGGGATAGTCGGGGAAGAAGGTGCCCCCTGGCAACTCCGGATCGTCTTGGGTAACGAACGCGTATCGGTAGTACGCGCCGGTCGGGTCGCCGGTCTGGGAGATCGCGACGCAGTTGTAGTACTTCGGCCCGCGTGTCGTAAACTGGCTGAGCAGCCAGCGATCGGCGAGCTGATCGTATAAGACGATGGGATCGCCCGAGGGATCGGTGCAGTCCTCGATAGCAAAGCCGTCCCACAGCGCCCCAATCGCCACCGGACCCAGCAGGAGGTTGCCCTGCTTGTCGTAGACGCCCAAGACCAGATTGATCAGCTCGACATAGTGATTGGGGCCCACATCGCCGTCGGGGTCCGGTGGATTCACCCGGAAGCCAAATATGTTGAAGTTGTCCTGATTGCTCAGCCCCTCGAAGCTCTGCAGCGGTGCCGGGATCGCGGAGGGGATGCTCGCCGTCATGGGAAGCAGCCCATCTTGCAGGGCGCCATCCCTCGACCAGCCCTGGTCTACGAACTCAGGCCCGCGATCGGGCCGGATTTCCACGAGTTCCGAGTCACTCGGCACCCCAACGCTCGCTTGGAGGGAAGGGGGTTGGGGCAGGTCACGTAACGCCGGCGACTTGTCAAACGCCACCGAGGTGGCGATCGTAGGCGCCGGAGCCTTAAAGGCCACCGTGCTGCCTTGCGCGGATAGGGCGTCTCTTTGGGGAAGCGCAGCGCTGATCAACACCGCCGCCCCTGCACTCACCATCAAGACAACCGGCAAAAGCGAAGTCGAGAATGTTCTTGCCTTCATCGAAATGTCCCCTGCTCTTAGGTTAGAAGAATTCATCCCGCACGAGGTTTTAAAACCCGCTACGCTCACCTCCCCTCCGCAGGTGCATGGACAAGCTGGGACGCGGACAAGCTTCGGAGCCTGCTTCGAAGCAGTGCCGCACAAATTACGAAAGGAATGCCACCCCAGGGATCCACCGAACGCGTGGCCAACACGTTCTGGATTTCCGGTGCTCGACCTCCTTTGGGTACCGTTCCTGCGTCCAGCAGGGGCGGCGTTCGACACGCCGCAGCAATTTTACAGCTTTCCTGCGTTATTATAGGGAACATTCCTACCCATTGCCGACGGGATGTGGCAGCCTATACCCTAGCCGCGGCCCGACAGGTGCTGACCCAGTCGGTGCCCACATGGCCCCGGCGTCGGGACGTGGGCACGCGGCTGACGCAGCCGCCGGGCCGCGATCCGGGGGCCCCTTGGGGGGCGCCGATGGCGAAGGATAAAGGATAGGAAATCCAACCGCCTACGCAGGATTATCAGACGGTGGTTCGACACATAAGGATCTGCAAAACCATAGGAAGCATCTTCGAAAGGGACACCATGCTTCTGTATGTTCATTCGCTCTTTGTTTGGATCCCCTGCATACATCATGGCGCGATATAGCCTCGATTAGGTGTGGGAGGCGGCGTCAGTTCTGTTCATTTGCCTCCGGACTAGAACAAACTGTGGTCTGTCCCGGGTTTCCCCTTCGCCTGATCGTAACTCTGCTCGCCATAGTCGAACCCTTCCTGGGGATCACTCTCCCGCATCTTCGGGATGAAGGTGAAGCGGGGCGCGAGTGCTTGCTCCATCAGCAAGTTGGCGGCGATGGTGACCAAGACAGACGGAACGTGCTGGATATGAGCTTGATCCATCATGGGGTTAGGCGTACCGATACACGGGGGTTTCAATGACTCTCGTTGGCGGTCGACCACTCCTGATCAGGGCCTGAATATGCTCGACGGTTTCCGGAGAGGAATACTCCTCTCCCGTCTCTTGGCACACCCGGTCGGGTACCTGCTCGATGAGATAGAGCTGACCTTGGTACTCGATGGTGTAGTTCACCCGGGCATCGATCATTGTCTCTTGCATCCTTCACTCCATCATCATGCGTCGCGTCTGATGCAGGCATTGATCCACCGCGATGGATCGCGCCGCCGGCTGATCCAATCCCCCAGGGAGGTTGGCTTGTCGCATGGCGCTCCTTCGCTTGCCGGAAGGGGCCGCCTATCTTCCCTCCACGCAGTAGTTGCCGTTCGAATAATACCCCGGTGGGCAAGGGCCGATCTATTCGATCACGGTCTTGGGGTTATAGCCCCCGACGCAGTAGCCGCCGTTGGAGTAGTAATCCGGAGGGCAGGCGCCAAGCTTCTCGATGGCGGGCTTGGCCCGCTCGCGGGGCACGCAGTACTTACCCGAGCCTTGATAGCCCGGTGGACAGGCACCCACCTTGGGTATCGGCTTGGCATCCTCCGCGGCGGCGGAGCAGAGGGGGGAGCAGCAGCAAGGCCGCAAGAAGACGGGACCTGCCGGATAGACTATAATTTTTCTAGGGGATCGCTCGACTGCTGTTCGACCCCAGCTTGCGACAGAGCCCCGGACCGTAGGATCCGACCTCCCCGATCTTGCGGTCGGCACAATCGCCTGCCGCGATCTTCCAAGTCTGCCGCTCGGGCAGCAGGAGGACGACATGATCCGACAATCAATCGAGAAGACCATATCGGAACGAGCAGTCCTCCCATACTCAACGAAGTGGAGGATAAAATGAACAAAAACCTGCGCTGGCTGTGGCATTCGCTCTTGGCGATCGTTCTGGTGGGCGTGCTGCCGGGCTTGCTGCAGCCCCAAACGGCAAGCGCCGCCGACGATCGTGTGCTTGATCAGTC
>JBFYTF010000294.1:0-23634 GCA_041300865.1 Anaerolineae bacterium | reverse complement strand
ACTCGCGGTCGGGCGACCCACGGTGGCGCCACGTGGCGCCGGGGGGGTTCCCCGCGGGGCGACTTCTGTCTGGCACGGGGGCGACCGACTCCGGCCAGGGGTGCGCACCCCCATCTGGCCGGCGTGCCGCCACCCGATCACCTTCGTGCCGGAAAACCGGCCGCGCGTGCGTTCATCTGAGCAGCGGGGCAAGGCGCGGCCCTGCCAGTTCAAAGGCAAATTGGAGCGGCAGCTCAGCCGCGTGCCGTCAAATAGAAGCCGACACTGCCCACAAGGCTTGGCGATCGTGCAGCAACGGCCGCCGGGCTTTACCCCCAGGGTCTGGCGGTCCGCTCACCGGACCGCCAGACCTGCCCCTTCACCGCCTGGTAACGCTACACTCCTGGCGGGTTGTGCCAGGCGTTGGCCGCTGCGCTGTTGCCCGGCGGGAGCCGGCGGGGATGGCATGAGGGCCGGGCACCGGTCCCGCTTTGTCGCGGCCCCGCTGTTGACAAAAGCTGGCGGACGGCGTATACTCCTCTTCCAGTACCCAAGATCCCACGAGGGGGAGAATGATAGCCACGCCGGTCGCTGGAGCAGCACGGCCCATACCAGGCGGGTCCAGGTGCGACAAGTGCGTCGCGCCTGGTCGCGGCCAGGCTGGTAGCTCGAACCCAAGGAAGAACTGACATGAAGGCGAGACTGGGACGACTGGGGGCCTGGATCAGGACCCTGCTGCCCGGCCGGGAGGCCTGGCGCGGCGCGGCATACGGCACTGCCTTCCTTTACCTATGCGCGGTGGCCGCCTTTGGCCTGGCGCAGGCCCCCCGGGGCGGCTGGGGCCTGGTCACGTTCCTTGGGCTCCTGGCCTTTGGCGCGATACTGGCCTTCCTCGTCGGCGCCCTGTTCGACTTGATTGTCAAGATCGTGAATGCCATCCCCCGCCTCTACCGCGCCGTCCTGGCCGGCGCGGCGGCCCTCCTGTTCATGATGGTCTTTACCGGCTACGGCCCCCTGGGCACGGGCCTCATCGTGGCTGCCGTCATCGCCTCGGGCTCGCTGCTGGGCGCTGCCGTCTGGACGTTGGCCCGCGGCCGCTGGGCTCTCCTGGGATCGCGGCATCAGGGAGTGCTGGTTTTCGGGGCGGTACTGGGCGTCGCCCTGCTGGCCGGCAGCCTCGCCTGGTACATGTGGTCCGGCCCCGACGTGAGCCCGGCGCCGGTCGCCCTGGCCGGGGAACCCGTGCTCGCCACGCTCCCGCCCCCCGACCCCTCGGCCCCTGGCCCCTACACCGTCCGCACCCTCACCTACGGCAGCGGCACCGACAAGCGCCGCCCGGAGTACGGAGCCGAGGTCGCGCTCCAAACCGGCACCGTCGATGGCTCCGCCCTGGTGGGCAACTGGAGCGGCATCCCCGGCGCGCTGCGCAGCGCCTACTGGGGGTTCGACGCCACGGCTATGCCCCTCAACGGCCGCGTCTGGTTCCCGGAGCTCGCCGAGGCCGTTGCCGGTGGAGATGCAGGTCCGTTCCCCCTGGCCCTGGTGGTCCATGGTAACCACAACATGCTCGACCACTCGGATCCGGGCTATGCCTACCTGGGCCAGCTGCTTGCCAGCCGGGGCATCATCCTCGTCTCCGTCGACGAGAACTTCTTCAACGGTACCTGGACCGACTGGATCATGTTCGGCGTACCCCAGGAGCTGAAGGAGGAGAACGACGCCCGGGGCTGGCTCCTCCTGGAGCACCTGGCCCAGTGGCGGCGCTGGAACACGACACCGGGCAATCCCTTCTACGGCCAGGTCGACATGGACCGTGTTGCCGTCATGGGCCATTCGCGAGGCGGCGAGGCAGCGGCCATCGCCGCTGCCTTTAACCGGCTGCCCTCCTACCCCGGCAGCGCCCGGCACAACTTTGACTACGGCTTTGGCATCCGAGCCGTGGTGGCCATCGCTCCCGTCGACGGCCAGTACAAGCCCGGCGGCCGCAGCACACCGCTGCAGGACGTCAACTACCTGGTCTTACACGGCGCCTACGACGGCGACATGCGCTCCTTCGACGGCATCCGCCAGTACAACCGCCTGCAGTTCGGGGGCCAGGACGACTGGTTCAAGGCCGCTGTGTACGTCGACCGGGCCAACCACGGCCAGTTCAACTCCACTTGGGGCCGCTCCGACCTGGGCGAGTTCCCCGATAGAGGACTGCTGAACCTGGCACCCATCATGCCCGAGGGCGAGCAGCAGCAGATCGCGCGGGTGCTCATCTCGGCCTTCCTCGAGGCGACGCTTCACGACAGGCACGAATACCGGCCCCTCTTCCGCGACCTGCGCCTGGCCCAGGCCTGGCTGCCGGCCCTCGCCTACGTCACGCGCTATGCCGAAGCCGGGACGGACTGGGTGGCGACCTTCGAGGAGGACCTGAACCCCCAGACGGCCACCCTGCCGGGGGCTACCTCGACGGCGCAGGCCCTCTCCCAGTGGTACGAAAAGCTGGTAGACAAGAAGTGGGGCGACCAGGACAGCGCTGCCGTCTACCTGGGCTGGAACCGCACGTCCGAAACGGAGGAGCCCAGCTACCGCCTCGACTTGCCCGACGATGCCCTCCCGCTCGGGCCCGGCAACACCCTGGTCCTGGACTTGGCGGCCGGGGAGGTCTACAGTCAGCCCCTGGACCTGACAGTTGAGGTCACCGACCGGGCGGGCCAGGTGGCGAGCGTGGCCCTGAGCCAGTTCGCCGCCCTCCAGCCCCAGATCGAGTTTCACACGCTGAAGCACCGGCTGCTGGAACGGCCCGGGACGCGGTCGGCCGAGCCCGTCTTCCAGACCTACGAGTTTCCTCTGGCGGCCTTCCAGGCCGCCAACCCCAGCCTGGACGCCGCCGCGCTGGCGACTATCCGCCTGGTGATGGACAGGAGCGCGGAGGGCTCTCTCATCCTGGATGATGTTGGAATTCGGCCGTAGGCAAGGGGCCTACGCGCCGGGGAGGTTTCCATGGCCAAAGCTCGAGTGCCAAGACGCCAGCAGCTGCGCCGCGGGTTGCTCATGGAAGACGGCGAGTGCATTTTGTGTGGCACCTGCGTCGATGGCTGCCCGCACAGCGCCCTGCGCTTCTCGTTTAGCGCAGGCAAATAGCCAGGCCCGGACAGCCGCTCATGCAGCCTCCACCTGGCACAGCCGTCCGGCCCGCCCGGCCGTCCCTCCAACAAGGCGTGCTGCCCTTGCTCCTGGCCCTGGCGTTTGTCCGGGGCCTGGTCTACCTGGCGGTCATGCCCCCCTGGCAGCATTACGACGAGCCCACCCATTTTGAGTACGTGGGCCTCCTGGCGGCGCGGGGGCGGCTGCTGCAGCCGGGCGAGTTTGACCTGGAGATGCGCCGCGAGATCGCGGCCTCGATGCAGGCCGTTGACTTCTGGAAGGATCTGGGGCGGCCGGCGCTCGACCTGTTTGGCCCGAGACCACCCGCCATCGGCGTCAGCGAGCTGCACCATCCGCCCCTCTACTACATCCTCCTGGCGCTGCCCCAGCTGCTCGTGCGCTTCCAAGACGTGGAGACACAGCTCTACCTCGCGCGCCTGGGCTCCGTCCTCCTCTATGTGGTGGTGGTCGCCGCCGTCTACGGCCTGGCAGCCGAGCTGTTTCCCGGCCGGCCCGGCCTGCCCCTGGCGGCCGCCGGCCTGGTCGCCCTCTTGCCGCCCCTGGCCGACTTGATGAGCGGTGTGAACAATGACGTGGGGGCCGCTGCCGCGGCCTCACTTTTCCTGTGGGCCGCCGTCCGGCTGCTGCGCCGCGGGCCATCGCCGGTGCGCCTGGCCGCCGTCCTGCTCCTGGCGGTCTCGTGCCTGGCAACCAAAAGCACCGCCGGCCTGGTCGCCGTCACGGGCCTGCTGGTCCTGGCCGGCTCCTGGCTGCACGCCCGGCGGCGGTGGCTGCCGTGGGCCCTGGCCGGCCTGGTCCTCGCCGGGCTATCGATCGCCGCCCTGGATTGGAGCCAGTACGCTGCCGGTTGGTACGACAGCGAGCCACCTCATCGCCTCCGCACCAATGCACCCCTGGGGGATTTCGCCCTGGTTCTTTCGGCCGCGGGCAAGGGACACCCCTCGGTCCTGGTCCAGGAGTTGCCCCCCGCGCAGGGGCGGGCCCTGGCCGGCCGGCCGGTGACCCTCGGAGCCTGGCTCAGGGGCAGCGCGGCATCCGGCCAGCGCGCCGCGCTGCGCCTCGGCGACGGCGGCGGCGTGCACGTCCATGAAGTGGACCTCACCGACGAGTGGCAGTTCGCCTCCTTCACGGCCACGGTGGCCCCGGACAGCCCCGGCGTGGAGGTCATGATCGCCGTCCCGCCGGAGACCGAGGCCGGGCAGCTTGTCTACGCCGACGGCCTTGTCCTGGCAGCCGGCGTCTATGGCCCCGGGGGTGCGCCGCAGTTCCGGAGCGACGGGGCCAAAGAGGGCACCTGGCACGGGCAAGAGGTGACGAACCTGGTGCGCAACGGCTCGGCCGAGACCGCCTGGCCGGGCCTCCGCTCCTGGCTGCGCAGTGCCCGGGTGTACCGCATCGGCGCCCAGGAGGTCTTGCACTCCATCCTGGACCTGCCGCGCACGGGCTGGGTCTACCGCGTCTTGCCGGCGATCCTCCTGCGAAGCTTCTGGGGACGCTTTGGCTGGGGGCACCTTGTCCTGCCCGAGCCCTGGTTCTATCCGCTGGGTGCCCTGACCCTCGCTGCCCTCGTTGGCGCCATCGTCGGGCTGGTGCGTCACGTGCGCAAGGCACAGTTCGCCCCTGCCTGGCAGCGCCGGGTGTGGTGGCTCCTGGGCCTGTCGTTGTTGGTCGCGGCCGCCGGCACCGTGCTGCGTGTCCACCCCGTCTATGAGCTGCACTATACCTTCTGGCCCTCGGCTCGCTACCTGACGGTGGCCATCGCGCCCCTGTCCATCGGCTTCTGCGCCGGTCTTGCTGAGCTGCTGCCCCGGAGCTGGCGAGGCTGGGCGGCCTTTGCCGGGCTCCTGGCGCTCGTGACGCTCGAGCTCGCGGCCCTGTGGACGGTCATCCTACCTTACTACTACGGCTGAAAGGGTATGGGTGTCCCTGTCCCTGCATCTCCCTGCCCTCCTCTGGCGTGAGGGGCAAACCCCGTCTTGCGCGCATCCGGATAAGATGATATCATTCCCGACCAGGAAGGGCGGTGAAGCTCATGATTCAAGTCCTTAGCCTGGAACAAGCTGTTGCCGCCGTGAAGCCGGGCAGCACCCTGGCCCTCGGCGGCATGACCCTTTACCGGCGACCCGTCGCTTTTGTGCGCGCCCTGCTGGCGGCCGGTATCGGCGACCTGACCTTGTTGTGCCTCACCTGCGGCTTTGAGAGCGACCTGCTCGTCGGCGCCGGGCGGGTGCGGCGCGTCCGCACCTGCTTTTTCGGCCTGGAGGCCTTTGGCCTGGCGCCGATGTTCACCGAGCTGGCCACCGCCGGCCGCGTGGAGGTGGTCGAGGAAACGGAGGCGAGCCTGGCTTTGGGCCTGCGGGCCCAGCTCGCCGGGGTGGGATTCATGCCCAGCCGCGCCTGGCTCGGCACCGACCTGCCGCGCGTCCGTCCCGAGGTCAAGACGGTGCGCGACCCGTACTCCGGCGAGGAGTACACCGCCTTCCCGCCGCTGCGCGCCGACGTGGTCGTGGTCCACGCCCCCGTCGCCGACAGGTCAGGCAACGCCCGGCTGGGCGGCAACCTCGGTCTCGACCGCGAGCTGGCGTTGGCCTGTGACGAGGTCATTGTCACCACCGAGCGCCTGGTGGACCGTCTTGATGGTCCGTTGGAATTCGCCGGGGTCAAGACGACGGCCGTGGTCGAGGCACCGCGCGGCGCGTGGCCCACCTCCTGCTACCCGGACTATCCCATCGACGGCGACGAGCTGTTGGATTACGTGCAGGCCTGCAGCGACGGCGGGTTCCAGGCCTACCTGGAACGCTTCTCCTCGGGCACGGCACCCGGGCTTTAGACGCCACCCGGCAGCGGGCAAGGCCGCGAGCCAGAAAGGAACGGTTTGCGTGGCGACGGCAACAGACTACACCGTGGACGACCTGATCTGTGTCTGCGTCAGCCGCCAGGTAAAGGACGGCGACCTGCTGGGTCAGGGCATATCCACACCCCTCGTGGCGGCAGGTTACCTGCTGGCCCAAAGGACGCACGCCCCTCACGTCCTCTACGCCTCCGCTATCGGCAACGTGCTCTGCCAGGAAGGGGCACCGCTAGGCCTGACTCGTGCCGAGGACTTCTGGTTGGGCCACGCCCTCACCATTTTGACCTTTGGCGAGGCGGCCTGCGATATGCTGCCGACCTTGCACCCGAAAGAGTTCTTTCGCCCGGCGCAGGTGAGCCCTTATGGCGACACCAACAACGTGGTCATGGGTGATTATCACCATCCGCGACTGCGCCTGCCCGGGTGTGGGGGCATCGCCGACCTGAGCGGCTTCCACCCCAACGCCTACCTCTACGTGCCCCGCCACAGCCGGGCCGTCTTTGTCGAGAAGCCGGATTTCGTCAGCGGCCTGGGCGTGACCTCGCCGGAGCGCCCGGGCGAGCGCCCCGGCCCCCGGCTCCTCATTAGCGACCTGGGCGTCTTTGATTTTGCCCTGGGCCGAATGCGCCTGGTTAGCTACCATCCAGGCGTGGCCGTGGAGACCATCCGCAAAAAGACCGGCTTTCCACTGGAGATCGCCCCCCAGCTGGTGGAAACCGAGCCCCCCAGTGAGGAAGAGGTGCACCTGCTCCGCGAAGAGATCGACCCCCTCGGCATCCGCGAGCTGGAACGGATGGCCGGCGCTCAACGGCGGCGTCGGATGCGCGAAATCGTCGAGGTCGAGCGCCGGGCCAGCTGACCCGCGGCCCTCGAGCTGCCGGCTTGGGCGGGCCGCAGTGGTTTCCGGCGCGGCCCGTTCCAGGCGGACCCACGGCTGGGCCTGCGCGCGTACCTACACGCCTTTGCCGGATCCCTTGGGCTCCAGGCTGCCGATCAGTCTTGAGACCGCCTCCCGGGCAAAGGCCGCATCGTTGACGTGGGCGTTGACGAGGTCCAGCTCCACGTGTGCCTCCAGCCCCTGCTTCAGGGCGTAGACCAGGGCGGCATCAGCTTCCGGGTCGAAGAAGGCGTGCCCCGGCCGGTCAGAATAGGAAAAGCCCCCAAGCGGTACCAGAACGGCGGCCGGGCCGCGGGCCGCGTTCAAACGGCGGGCCATCAGCCGCCCAATCTCGGCCATCTCCTGCTTGTCTGTCCGCACCAGCGTGATGTTGGGGTTGTGGACGATGAGCGGCCGGCGCCGCTGCTCGGCCGTGAGCGACGAAAGCGGTCCGAGCACGACATAGTCCGTGCCCCCCGGCACTACCACCTGGGGGATTCCCTGCCGTCCGGCGGCCGTTAAGCGGCCTGGCCCGGCGTCGAACAGCCCGCCGCACACCTCGCCCGCCAGCTCCTGGGTGCTGACGTCCAGCACACCGCGGATCAGCCCCTCGTCCACCAGCCGCTCCAGAGCGCGGCCCCCGGTGCCGTTGGGATGGAAAGTTACCAGCTCGTAGCCCTGTGCCTCCAGCAGCTCCTTGGCGTGGAGCACGCACGGCGTCGTCAGGCCCAGCATCGTCGCCCCTAGCACCGTGCGCCCCCCCTCCTCGACCGTCTCGGCGCTCTCCGCCATGGCCACCACGGCAGCCGCCGCGTTGCCAAACACCTTGCGCGTTACCGTGTTCACGCCCAGGATGTCGGCCACGGAGTGCATCAGCGTCACGTCGCTGGTGCCGACGTAGGGTTCAAAGACGTTGCGGCCGCTGGCGATGGTCGAGACCATCACCTTCGGCACGCCGATGGGCAGGGCCTGCATGGCTGCCGTCCCGATGGCCGTGCCCTGACCACCGCCTACCGCCAGCACGCCTCCCAGCCGGCCTTCGGCGTACAGCCGTGCGACGATCGCCCGCGTGCCGTCCATCATCGCCTGGATGGCACGGCCCTTGTCGCCGGCTGCCACGAGCTCCTGCAGCTCGGCTCCCCCGGCGCGAGCCACCTCTTCCCGGCGGAAGTCGGCCTCTGTCGCCGGGTCGCCCAGCACACCGGGATCGATGACCCACGTGCGATGGCCGCGCGCCTCGACGAGGCCGCGCAGGTAGGCCACCTCGTGGCCTTTCGTGTCGAGCGTGCCGATAATGGCGATGGGTCTGGGCATGGACAACCTCCCTCGTGCGTTGCTGCGCTGCATCTTACTCGAGCCCGCGCCGCCTGTCAAGCATCCGCCGGGCTTTCCCCTCTTGCCTGGCATCCTTCGTTAGCGACCGCGCGACATTCTTCGCTGCACTACTCGAGAAAATGCCTGCTCCATCCGGGCCAAGTTGTGGTACAATAAGGCCATTGACGTAAAGGAGCAGGACATGGACGCAGAACCGGTGGTTGCCATCGGCACCGCGAGCGACCAGGGCAGGCGGCGGAACCAGAACGAGGACAGCGTGGCCATTCCGCCGCCCAACCTCTCCGTCGAGGAGCTGAGCGCGAAGGGCGTGCTGTGCCTGGTTGCCGATGGCATTGGCGGTCACAAAGCCGGCAAGTCGGCCAGCGAGCTGGTTGCCCGCCGCGTGATGGAAGAGTACTACGGCCAGCCTCCCGGCGACGTCGCGGGCGCCCTGCGGCGCGCCATCCGCGTCGCCAACACCGACGTCTTTCGCCTGGCCCAGGAGCCGGGTTACGAGAAGATGGGCACGACCATCGTCGCGGCGGTGCTCCACGGCCAGACGCTCACCGTTGCCCACGTGGGCGACAGCCGAGCTTACCTCCTCTCGCCGGAGCAGGCACAGCTCTTGACCCGCGACCACACTTGGGTGACCGAGCAGATCGAGGAAGGCATCCTGACCCAGGAGCAGGCCGACAAGCACGCGCAGCGCCACGTTCTCACGCGATCCCTGGGCGCCCGTCCGGAAGTCCTCATCGACGTTATCCATACATCCCTGCGCCCCGGTGACCAGGTCCTCTTGTGCAGCGATGGGCTGTGGGAGACCGTCGGCCTGGGCGAGATCGAGGCCGCTGCCCGTGGGGCCAGCCCGCAGCAGGCCGCCACGCGCTTGGTGGAGCTGGCCAACGAGTACGGCGGGCCGGACAACGTGACCGTCGTCCTGGCCCGGCCCGACCTGGGGCCGCTATCCCCTGCCCTGGCGGTGGCCCGTCCGGGCGCGGCGGGGCGCCTGGGGCGGACCGTGACCCGGATCCTGCCGGCCGGCGGAAGCGCGCGGTGGCCGCTCCTGGCCGCTGCGGCGGTCGTCATGGTGCTGGCCGTGGCCGGTGCCCTGGCCCTCGTCCTGGGCGGCATTCCGCGCGAAGCCGCGGCCACACCCACGGCGGCGAGCACCACGACGCAGGTGGTGGAAGCCGGAACCCCGCTCCCCGGGCCGGCGGCTACGGTGTCGCCGGGGACGGCGCCGACCGCGCCGGCAGCCGTCACGGCCCCCACAATCTTCCCGGGCAAAGTAGTCGCCACGCTGCCCCTGGCCTTGCGCCAGGAGCCGCAGCTTGCCGGCGCGCTCATCGGTTATCTGGATTCTGGCGCCACCGTCGCCGTCTCGTGTCGCACAACCGGCGATGCCGTCGATGGCGACGACATCTGGTACCGCGTGACGGTGGAGGGACCCAACACCGGCTACGTGGCCGCGCGCTGGATTGAGCTACAGGGTGCCGAGCGCGGCACCATACCGGCCTGCCAGAACTGAGCTCACGGGACAGGTCACGGCCCACACCAACTTTTGCGACCTGCCGCAACACATCCCCGCCCCGGGCTCAACCGATCCCAACGGTCGGTTGGGCTCCTTTGTGCTATGCTAGAGGGAGGATAGTGGTCACTGATTCAGGGTTTAGGAGGGCAGCTGAGTGTTCTCAGGCGACGGCCCGGAGCCGGCTTTTAGCAAGCACGAAGATTCACTGCCGGTAGAGATCAGGGGCGCGAAACGGCAACTGACCGAAATGCTGGCCAAGTGGCAACGGCAGGCGCGCGGCCTGGTCGCGCTCAACAACATCGCCCGCGTCGTCGTTTCGTCCCAGGACCTGAGCCAGATCCTGGCGGTTGCGGTGCGCGAGATCCAGGAGAGCCTGGGCGTTCGCGGTGCCCAGGTCATCCTCGTAGACCCCGGAAGCCGCCAGTTCATCTACCACGGCCTGGCCGGCGTCGAAGGAATTCTGCCTGCTTCCCAGGGCGGGGAGGGCTTGCGCGACCTTGTAAGCCAGGTGATCCAGAGTGGGCGCTCTATCCGCAACGCGCAGGCCTCTGACACAGCCGGGTGGGCACCCTCCTCGCCGGCCCGGGCTACGCTCTGCGTCCCACTCCTCGTCAGCGATCGCGTCGTGGGAGCCTTCCAGGTCACGGACAAGCTCCAGCACCGGGTAGCAGGCAAAGCGGTCCCCTTTGACGAGCAAGACCAAGAGGTACTGGAAGGGGTGGCCGCCTTTGTGGCCATGGCCGTGGAGAACGCTCGCCTGCAGGAGCAGACCCGGGTCCAGGCCGCTTCCCAGGTCCTACAGGCAACTGTTGTCACGCTGTCACATTACGTCAACAACCCGCTCCAGGGGTTAGTGGCCGCTGCCGAGCTTCTGCGTGAGCGCTTCGAGCGGCTGCCTCAGGATGAGGACGTGACGGCAGTCGCCGAGAGCGACCCCCTGGGGCTCCTGGATGTCATCATCGACAATGCCCAGGCGATTTCGGCCGTCCTGTGCCTCCTGCAAGACGTGGGCCTGCCCGAAAGCACGACCTACGTGGGTAGCCAACAGATGCTCGACATTGAGAGCGAGCTCCAGGCCAGGATGGAAGCGATACAGACGTAATCCCAACTTTTGCAACTCAATCCATCAGGTATCAAACGAATTCCGTCATGTGGCAACGGGCTTCTGTGTTATACTAGCTGCGTAGGGTGCAGATGGTTGCACAGCATAGAAAGCAGGCTGACCGGGGGAACGACTTGAACTACAACATCACCCAGTAACTACAACGTCGACCGGATTTCGCCCAACGCCAACCACTACATCATCATCGACTCAGACATCAAACACGATCGCAACACCAACCGCAACCGCGACGTCAACCAGCACCGCCGGCCGGCAACTGCATTGCACTGCAACGCTCCCCCTGAGCAGGCCTCTGAGGTTCCCCACAACCTCAGAGGCCTTTCCTTTGCGAGCCAGATCCAAGGCCCCCGCCTTTACTCCCCCAGTCCGCTGAGGGCCAACTGGGCTGCCCACTGGACGCGCTCGTGGGGATCGTGCAGGGCGGCTGCCCGCAGGGGATCCGCTACAAGGCTCTCAGGGCCCGTCCAGCCCATCGCTGTGGCCGCCGCCTGGCGCACCTGCCAGTCGGAATCATCGGCCAGGAGCTGGATGAGCACGGGCGCCGCCTCGGCCGCCGCAGTACCCTTTCGCCCCAGCGCCGCCGCCGCCTCGCGCCGCACGGCCGGGTCCTCGTCTTTCAGATTCACCAACAGCTCTGCCACCGTCCTTTCGCCCGGACCCTCGACGGCATTCATGCCGGTCAGGACGTCCAGGACGCTATCGGTCAGGTAGGTCAAGTTGCCCACGTCGCCGGCATTGGCAAACGCAAGCAGGGCTACATCCTGAGAGGGGCTGTAGAGCAGGATCGACTCCACACCCAGGGAGTCGCCCCTGGCACCCCACGCTACGTCGCCCGTGGGCGGCAAGAACTGCTCGGAACCCAGGCCGCGGTTGCCGCGCACAGCATCGAAGGTCAGCATCTCTTGCTGCATTGCAGGGCTGAGGACCTGCCCGGCGTACAGCGCCCGGGCCCAGTGCAGCAGGTCCGTGGCGCCCGACACGAGGCCAGACGCGCCGGTGTTAAAGGTCGCCACCTGCAGTCCGGGCGTAGAGTCCAGATCCAGCCCACCCCACTGGCAGAAAACCCGGTCGCCGTGAAAAGCCTGGATGGTCGGGGCCAGCTTGTGTCCGCAGGGCAGGTAGCCGCTGATGAAGCTTTGCGGAACCTCTTCGAGGCCGGCAACGTAGGTGTCGCGCAATCCCAGGGGCTCGAAGAACCTCCGGCGCAGCTCGCTCGCCAGGTCAGAGCCGGTCACCGCTTCAAGGATGGCCGCGGCGACGACGAAATCGGTACCGGTATCGTGAAAGGCAGTGCCCGGCTCAAAGGACGCCGGCATATGCGCTGCCAGGTCCAACAGCTCCGCCAGGGACCACCGCCGGCCGGGCTCGCGAAAAAACGCTTCCAGGTTGCCGGCATTGTCGCCGAGATCGGGCAGCCCGCTGGTGTGAGATAGGAGCTGGCGGACGGTGATCCGGGCGCCAGGGGAAAAGGCTGGTAGGTACTGGGTCACGCGCTCGTCCAGGTCAAGCTTGCCCTCATCCACGAGCTGCAGCAGGGCCGCCGCCACAAACGTCTGGATGATGCTGCCGGCGTCAAAGAGCTCCTGGCCGGTCATGCGCAGTTCTGCCTCCAGGTCGGCGATGCCGGCTGCCACCGCCACCGGCTCGGCGTCCCGGAGAGCGACGACAAGAGCTACGCCGGGCACGCCGTTCTCTGTCCGCCACTCGTCGACCAGGGGCTGCAGGGCCCTCTTCAGTTCATCGGCACCTGCCCCTTCCCCGCGGTCGGCATCCGCGAGCGGACCGCAGGCGACCAGAGCGACGCACAGCCATGGCAACACCGCTGCCCGGGCGACCAGATTCCGATTCTTCACCCCGCTCACGCTGTGTATCCCTCCTCCGCTGCCACTGGGCTGACCATCGGGTTTGTTGTGGGCGCCTGGGCACCCAACAAGCGCGGTGAACCGCGCACGACAAACGGGCTCTCCACACCAAGATGCTTCACGTAGCTACGCGTGACAGGTAGTGAACTCCTTGGAGCACCCCAACCTACCTAGACGTTGAAGCGGATGTTGAGAATGTCGCCGTCCTTGACCACATAGTCGCGCCCCTGCAGACGCACGGTGCCCTGCTTGCGAGCAGCGTCCAGCGAGCCGGCGGCCACCAGGTCGTCGTAGCTCACGACCTCGGCCCGGATAAAGCCGCGCGCCAGGTCGCTGTGGATCGTGGCCGCCGCGTCCACGGCAGTGGCTCCCACCGGCACCGTCCAGCTGCGCACCTCGTCCTCGCCTACCGTGAAGAAGGACTGCAGGCCGAGAAGCCCGTGACTGAGGCGGATCATACGGTGCAGTCCCGGCTCGGCGATGCCGTACTCGGCCAGGAAGAGCGCTGCCTCCTCAGCTTCCAGCTCAGCGATCTCCATCTCCAGCCCGCCGCGCAGAGTGATGACCTGCGAGTGGCGGTGATGGTAGCTGACATAGCGTGTGGGATCGTCGCTGCCCTGGTCGCCCACGTTCAGCACTACCAGGACGGGCTTGAGCGTCAAGAAGCGGTAGCCGCGGGTGGCGGCCAGCTCTTCCGGGGCGAGATCCAGGTCGCGGAGGGGTGCTTCCCGCTCCAGCGTCTCCTTGAGACGGAGCAAGAGGGCCAGGAGCGCTTCGTCCGCCTGGCGCTCCGGATAGACCTTTTTCTTCGAGAGCTGGCCGGCCAGACGCTCCATGCTGCGCTCCACGATCACCAGGTCGGAGAAAAGCAGCTCAAAATCCATGGCCTCGAGATCTCGTCCGGGGTCCACGCCGCCGCCGGGGTGAGGCACGTCTTCATCCTCGAACGCCCGCACCACGTGCAGGAACGCGTCGTTCTGGGCCACCGCGTTGAGGAGCGGGCCGCCCAGACCCCCTTCCCGGCCGATGCCCACCCGCAAGCCGCCAATGTCGTTGTACTGGATCTGCGCCCATGTCGTCTTGCGCGGGCGAAACATGGCCGCCAGCCGGTCCACCCGGGGATCGGGCACGCGCACCGTGGCCGTGTGGATCTCTACCTGGCCGGTGCTGTAGCTCGCCGTCGCCACCTGGCTGCGCGTCAGGGCGTTAAAGATGGTCGTCTTGGTGCTGTTGGGCAGACCGATGATCCCGATGTGCATGTCTTTCCTCCCACAACAGAAGACAAAGCGACCCCCAGGTCGCTTTGCCGCGCAGCATTCTACCACAGACAAACCGAACTGCCAAGCTGCGCGGGGGCATTCGTACCCCTCGTCCCAGTTGACAACACCGTCAAAAGCGCCTACAATGTCAGCAGTGGAGGTGTTTTTCGTGGTTCTCATCAGCGCAGGGCGCGCCCAACTGAGCCTGCCCAATGGCAAGGTCTACTCCGGCTTGACCGCCGCTGGGAAAAGTGCGCCCTGACCCGAATTGTTATGTCGAGAGACGGCCGTGGCGCGCTTGCGTCCGCGGCCTTTTTTTTCGACCTTTTCCCCGGCCACGGGCGCGAGTAACACCACGGTCCAGAGCTAGCAGGCGGAAGGGCTCGCCCTTTCGCCACCGCGACCCGGAGGTAGGATCGTGATCATCATCAATCTGGACAACATCAGACATCATTACGGAACCCAGCTGGTGCTCGACGGTGCGAGCTGGGAGATCCAGGCCGGCCAGAAGATCGGCCTGGTGGGCGCCAACGGTGCCGGCAAGTCGACCCTGCTGCGCATCATTGCCGGTGAGATCCGGGCTGACGAGGGCTCGATCTACCGCGCCAGGGACATCGTGACCGGCTACCTGGCCCAGGAGCCGGCCCTCGATCCGTCACACACCGTTTGGCAGGAGGTGATGGGGGCCGCGGTGGTTGTGGTGCGCGCCGAGGCCGAGCTCCGCCGGCTGGAGGCACGCATGGCCGACCCGGCCGTCTACGGCGACACCCTGGCCCTCGAGCGCGTTTTGGCCGCCCACGCCCGGGCCGAGGCCGAGTTCGAGCGCCTGGACGGCTACCGCTACGAGAGCCGGGCCCGCGAGGCCCTGCAGCTGCTGGGGCTGCCCGACAATGCACTGGACCTGCAGGTCAGCGCTCTCTCCGGGGGCCAGAAAAAGATGGTCGGCTTGGCCAAGCTCCTGGTGGCCGGCTCCGAGCCCTCAAACACCAGCCTGTTGCTGCTGGACGAGCCCGACAACCACCTGGATCTCGCCGGCAAGGCCTACCTGGCGTCCTTTATTGCCGCCTTTGCGGGCACGGTCGTCATCGTCTCCCACGACCGCTACCTCCTCGATGAGGTGGTGACGACCGTAGTCGAAGTAGAGGACCACCTCGTGGCACAGTACGAGGGCAACTACTCGGCCTATGCCGTGGAAAAGCAGCTGCGCCTGCTGCGCCAGCAGCAGATGTACGTCGCCCAGCAGAAAGAGATCGCGCGCATCGAGGCGGCCATTGCTCGCTTTGAGCTGTGGGCCAGTATCGTCGTCGACGAAAGGCACATCCGCCAGGCTCGCAGCCGGCAAAAGATGTTGGAACGCATGGACCGCGTCGAAAAGCCCGTGCTCGAACGGCGCCGCATGGGCCTGGAGCTGAACGGCTGGCGCGGATCGCGAAAGGTGCTGGAGGTTGCCGGCCTGCGAAAGGCATTCCCCGCCGCCAACGGCCACGGGGACGGGCGGGCAGTCCTGGCCGGGCTCGATCTGCTGCTGTGGCACGGCGAGCGGGTGGGCCTCCTCGGGCCGAACGGCACCGGCAAGAGCGTTCTCCTGCGCTGCATCCTGGGGCTGGAGGCACCCACCGCGGGCACGATCAGGGTCGGTCCGAGCATCATTACCGGCTACTATTCCCAGGAGCACGAGACACTGGACCCGAACAAGACTCTCGTCGAAGAGGTGCGCCAGGTGAAGGCCATGTACGAAGAGCAGGCGGTGAGCTTCCTGGGGCGATTCCTCTTTCCGTACCAGATGGCCCGTAAGAGGGTCGCCGAGCTGTCTGGCGGAGAGCGCAGCCGCCTGCAGCTGGCCAAGCTGATGCTCTCCGGAGCGAACCTGCTCCTCCTTGACGAGCCGACCAACAACCTGGATCTGCCTTCGTGCGAAGTCCTGGAGAATGCCCTGGACGAGTTTGAGGGCACCGTCCTGGTCATCTCCCACGACCGCTACTTCCTGGACCGCGTCGTCGACCGCATTGTGGAGTTGGAGGGTGGAACGCTGACCGACTATGCCGGCGACTATACCTACTATGCTGCCGAAAAAGCTCGCCGAGGAGGGTAACCCGTAACCAATGCGGGCGAAAGGGCTCGAGACGGCATGAGGGGCCAGCCGATATGGCTGGCCCCTCGTCTCATTGCCCCGCAGGTTCGTTACCGGAGGGGATTGACGGCCGTATCCTCGGCCAGCAGGCGCCCCTGCTGGTCGTAGAAGCGGAAGGTCAGGGTGCCCTTTGGCAGCGCCGACCAGCGGACGCCGGCGGTCCAGCTCGAGCTGTCGCCCAGCGACCCTGCCTGCTCGGCGCTGGTCAGCGACGCCTGCTTGAGGCGAACGATGACCACCTGGCCGTTGTAGGCGATGCGCGTCGTCTCTAGCCTGGTGCCGTCCACGGGCTTCTTGGCCGTGAAGTAGGCCAGCAGCACCTCGTCGCTCCAGTTTAGCGGCGCCCCGGGCGTAGGCTGCCCGGCGGTGACGTGCATGCCCTGGCGCTGCAGGAAGGCAGTGTATTCTGCTTGCGAGGCGATGGCCGCGCCAACCGGCGTCTCGGACCACAGCGGCAGGTCCAGGCGATGGAAGGTGCCGTCGCGCACGCTTGTCAGCTTGAGCTCCTGCCAACCAAAGTGCGCCTGGGCGTCCCCACCGTGCTCGTAGTACTCCACGCGCACCTTGTGGCGGCCCTCGGTCATGAACAGGTCGGCACACTTTTCCTTGCTGCCATCTGTCCAGACACGGAGGAACGGCTTCTGATCGTCAATCTCGACGCTGATGCCGTCGTCGGCCCGGAAGCAGAAGCGGTAGTAGGCCTTCGCAAAGTCGGCCTGGCGCGTCCAGCGCACCGAAAAGTTGTCGGCGGGCAGGCCCGCGGCCGGTGCACCCGTGCCCCAGGAGAAGTCGATATTCTTGTCGTTGCGCACCACGACGGGGTTGCCCGCCAGGTCGCGGTTGTTAAAGTACTCGCCCTTCCAGTCAGAGAAGGTGGTGGGGGTGGCGGGCTTCTGCTTTGTCCACCCCAGGCGCACCAGCGCGCCCCCCGTCCGCTCATAGTACTCCAGGCGCAGGGCGTGCGTCCCGCCCGAGAGGCTCACGTCGGCCGTGTAGGTGCTGGAGCCGTCGTGCCACTGGTCGATGACCAGGCGGCCGTCCACCCACAGCCGGGCGCCGTCGTCGACCTGGACCGAGAAGCGGTACAGCCCCGCGTCCAGGTTGATGTTCCGCGTCCAGCGCACCGAGAAGTTGTCGGCAGGCAGGCCCGTGGCCGGTGCGCCCGTGCCCCAGTTAAAGTCGATGCCCTTGTCGTTGCGCACCACGATGGGGCTGCCCGCCAGGTCGCGGTTGTTAAAGTACTCGCCCTTCCAATCCGGGTACGACTCGACGACCTCGCGCCAGAAGGCGATGGTTGCGTCGCCTGTGCGCTCGTACATCTCGACGCGCACGTCGTGCTGGCCGGCAGTCATGCTGCGCTCGACCGACAGGGTCCGCTCGGAGCCGTCTTGCCAGGCATCGATGACCAGCTGGCCGTCGATCCACAGCCGCGCGCCGTCGTCAATTCGCAGGTTAAAGCGGTAGGTGCGCCCCTCAAAGTCCAGGCGCCGCGTCCAGCGCGCCGAGAAGTTGTCGGCCGGCATACCCGACATTGGGCTGCCGGTGCCCCAGGCAAAGTCGATCTTGACGTCGTTCCGGACTCGCGGTGCCCCGATCAGGTCGCGGTTGTCATAGTACTCCCCGCGCCAGTCGACGATCTGCACTGCTGCGACAGTCGGCGGCACTTGCGTCGCCGTCGGCGGCACCTGCGTCGCCGTGGGCGGCACTTGAGTGGCCGTCGCGGTGGGCGGTACCTGGGTCGCGGTGGGCGGGACGCTCGTCGCTTGGTCGGGAACCACCGTCGGCACCACGACGCTGGGCAGCGGCGTGGACGTCGGTGCTGCGGTTTCGGCCGCGCCGGGCACCACCTGGAACGCGGCGCGGGCGCGATCGCCCGATTTCAGGCCGGTGGCCAGGACGACGGCCGTTTGGCCACTCGACCAGGGCTCGGTGCCCGGATAGGGAAAGCTGGCCGCGATCTGGCCATCCTCGTCGGCCACATCACTGGCATAGACCACGCCGTCGGTGTTGTTCGTGCCGCTCTCGACCAGGTAGATCAAGACAGACTCACCCGCCTGCCAGCCGGCACCACTGATTTTGACCACCGTACCCGCCTCGCCGGCCGCCGGCTCGAGACGGATGTAGGCTTCCTGCTCAATCGTCCTGCCTGCGACTACCTGCCCGTTCAGTACCACAACGGCGACCAGGACGGCGGCCAGGAACAGCACAATCAAACCCGCCATGATGGCGAGTAACCCTCTACCTTCGAACCATCTACCTCTCATCATATCCTCCCGTACTTGACTCTGCTGTCACCTAGAAGACGTTCGAGAGACAGATTCGGTTCCCGCTCCGAGCCGACCTGCCGGCCCGTAGGGCTGTTTGGGACCTTACCGGCCCGTACCGGAGACCCAAAAAAAAACACCTGGCCGCAGCGCTGCCGCCAGGTGCCATCGAGGCCGGCCGGGTGCTTCAGAACAGCCCTCGAACCATCAGCATGAGGCCGAGGATTGCCAGGGGCACGCCGACGACCGCGCCGACCACTGTCAGGCTAGCGACCACGCCGGCGATGAGCAGCAGCAGCCCGAGGATGACCCCCAACGCGCGCCCTGTCAGCCGCAGGATCAGCTCCAACACCCGCCAGATGGCATAGAATGGCCAGAGCAGCCAGGGCACCTGTTTTCGCGAGGCCATGGCCCTGATTACCGACGCACCAGGTTGATGTTGCCCGCCCCGGTGTGTGCCTGGATGGTTGGGCCCCCGCCGGTGCCAATCGTGCCCCGGGCGCTCCCGGTAGACACGTCGCCGATCACGTCAAAGGTGCCCACGTCGACGGTGCCAAGGCCCGAGTCGAGTTCCACCGTACCGGAAAAGTCGCCCGGCAAATCGATATCGATGTTGCCGGCACCCGTCTCAAAGGTTGAGGTCCCCTGCGGCTCCCCCGCATAGTCGATGTTACCCGCCCCGGTGTCGAGGCTCACCTGGCCCTCGCTTCCCCGCACCTCCACGTTGCCGGCGCCGGTGCGAACCGCGGTCTCGCCTTCAACCCCATCGATCGTCACCTCGCCCGCACCGGTGGTCACATTGATCCTCGTACCGGGCGGCACGGTGACGTCGAGGTCGACGGCCACGTTCACGAACTCATCCGAAGCGCGCCGCGTACGAATGGTTATGGTGTCCCCTTCCTGAGAAGGTTCGACGACGATCCTCTGGAGGTTCGCGTTTCTCACGGCACGCCGGGTGGCGACAGCGTCGATGGTCCCTGCGCTTCCCGTCTGGATGTCGATGTTGCCGGCAAAGTTCTCGATCTGCAAGACCGGCGCTTCTCCCACCTCGAAACTCATCTCCGACTCCTCAGTAACCTGTTCAAAGTCCAGGTTAAAATCAGGGCCGAAGGAACGGTTGGTGAACCAGCCGATCGCCCCGGTGGTCAGGGCTACGGCCAGGGCCGCCATCAGGCAGCAGGCGAGCACGACGACGATGGCGACGACGATGAACACGTTACGGTTCCTGTTTTCCATTTATCCCTCCAAGTCTTGTTCTGCCAGCAGGGCACTCCAGGTTGGCTCCGCTGCCCGCTGCAGTTCTCGGCGCCCCGCCATATCGAGAACTGCGCCGCCGTCACGTAATCAGCTCAGGTGGCAAGTGGTCGACGCGGTTTGTGTACTGCACCACGATGTCCTGCGGGGTAAAGTCTATGCGGGTGACCCCGGTGTTGTTCATGCCAAACCACAGCTCACCCTCGTCTGGCAGGCCCAAGATGGCGCGCATGAGGTGGTTGTAAAAGCCGCCGTGGCTCACCACCCCTACACGGTCCCCACTCTCGCCGTGCCTGGCCAACAGATCGCGCAGGAAGCGCGCCGCGCGCCTGGGTCTCGCCTCTCGCGGCTCGTAGGGCCGGTTCCACCAGCCCTCCTCACCCAGGCTCGAAGGCAGCTGCAGGTGTGGATAGTGCTCTTCAAAGTAGGCACGGTTCTTGCCCGCCTGGCCCACGGGCTCGTCGGCGCCCTCTTCCTGCCAATGGATGCCGCCCACTTCGTGGACATCTTCCCAGGCAGCCGGGGACAGCTCAAGGGCGCGGGCGAGGATCGTCGCTGTCTCGATGGCACGCAGCATGAGGCTGCAATAGAGATGCGTGATGTGAAAGCCGGTGACATTCTGGCCGTCGTACTCGGCGGGAAGCGCCGATGGCCCGCCTGGGCGGCTCAGCAGCTGGGCCAGCTTTTCGACCTGCAGCCGTCCGGCATCGGTCAGCTCCGGGTCATCGCTGCGCCCGTCAACTGAACCCGTCTCGGCCCAAAGCTGGTTGTTCTCCGATTGGCCGTGCCGGATGAAGTAGAGTTGCATACGCGGTCTGTCCCTCTCCGTTTGTCGTGCGCTCCTGGCCGTGGTTGCCGCGTAGCAATAGACCCATTATACCACATTGCGCCGCAGGCGCAAACCCTGCCCGATCGGTGATTGGGCTGTCGCGAGGTTGAGCACGGGGCGCAGCACATTGTCGGACAACCCGCCTGGGTTGTCCGCAGCGCAAGCCGGTGGCTTGCGCCACAGTCTGCCTGGTCCGCAGGTCCCCTAGAACTCGGCGCCCGTCTCCTCGCTGATCCAGTCCAGGAACTTGTCCACGCGGACATAGATGCCACCGTCGCCGCACACGTTGTCGCTGCCCCTCGCGCCGCGCGACGTGGCTCCCAGGAGATGGTAGGTCCCATCGCCCGTCTCGATGTACAGTGGCCCGCCGCTGTCGCCCCGGCACGAGTCGCGCCGCAGCCCGCGCTGGCCGGCGACAATCTCGAAGTCAGCCCGGCAGCCACGGCGCGCCGCCACGTCCGCCTCGCTGCAGTCAAAGGTCTCGACCGGTACCTTCACCTGGCGCTTGATGCCATAGCCCACGTTGCCGGCCAGGTCGATGGTCCCAAAGCCGACCAGCATCACCTCGGTGAGGCCCGCAAGCTCACTCTCCTGCGCGACGCGGCGCGGGACGACGCTCGAGGCCTCTTCCAGCACCAGGACCTCCAGGTCCACCTCGCGGTCGGGATGCGGTATAACCAGCGTTTTCTCGATCCCGTCGTCCCCTCTGACCTTCTTGACCCTGATCGTCTCCCCGCTCTGCGGCCGGTTGATGTCGTTGCCGCCCAGAAACACACGCGTGGCATTCCCGCAGTGCTTGGCGGTCACGACGACGTTGGGCGCAATGAGCGTGCCGGTGCAAAAGTAGCCAAAGTCGTCGCCGACCGCGCAGCAGTCGGGAAAGTCGCCACGGCGCACGCGCTTGCCCCCGACGATAGAGTCGGGGTCATCCGTGCGCGTTGGCAGGATAACGTCCGGCAGCTCTGGAGCTGCGGCTGCCGCGCGGTCTGCCGCGCGACCGGCGGGCGCCGCTGCCCGCGCCCCCAGGTTCGCCACCTCGGCCTTGATGGCCTCGATGTCGTCGATGAGCCCATCCAGCAATTCCAGGATCCTGGTCACGTCAGCCATGGTCTTTCTCCTTATCTCTTTGGGGTTGCGAACCGAGCACTGCGCGCCAAGTCGCGCAGATACTTTTTCTGTTCCGCCTTCAGGCCGCCGGGCGCCATGACCTCGTCGTGAGGGATGGCATCGACGAAGGCCAGTGCCCGCTCGTGGATACCGGCATAGCCGCTCGCGTACTGCTCATCCACGCCGCGCACTGCCAGGCGCGCCGCTGCGGGCACGAGGCGCATGGGAAAAGTCACGGCGTCGGGCGCGGACCCTTCGCCAAGCAGGTGGTGAGCCAGGCCGGTAGCCGCCTGGTGATCCTGGTTCAACCCCGGCTGAAAGTCCCGCAGCCGGTGGTTTCGCAGGCGCACCAGGTGGGTGCTGATCAGCAGCTTGGCCATCGCCGGGCAGTCGCCCAGGTAGGGCGCCTGCAGCGGCGGCGGGTCGCCGTAGATCCGCTGCCAGTTGGCCTCAATCTCGGTGGCTATCGCGTCCACCCCCGGGATCAGTGTGCGCCGCAGCAGGGCGCCCAGCAGTGAGATGCGCAGGTAGGGGGGCGGATGGTCGTCCGGCGGCATTTCGGCTACTTCGCTCGCCGGCAACAACAGCATGTCGGCCAGCGTGTAGACAAAGCCGGCGCCGCCGAGCAGCACGCCAAAGGCGTCGGCGATCGACTCCTTCAGCCATAGCCCCCACTGTACGCTGCGGCTGGGGTCAATGCCGGGGCCCGGGTCGGCAGCGAGCAACTGTCCCAGCTCGTCCGCCAGCCCCAGGTCCTGATCGAGCAGGTGGCCGACCTCGTGGTGGATCGTGCAGTAAGACCACAACGAGCTCGTGTCGTGGTAGCGCAGCGAGACAAAGCTAAAGGGCAGCGGCAGCTGCTTCTCCGCGCCCTCCAGGTCGAACCCGAACGATTTGAACGTCCTGCCGCGGGTGAGGGCCTGCGGTGAGCTCCTGGCGTTCAGAAAGGTGAGGGGCGGCACGCGAAACTGGCCCTGTTTCAACACGTTCCAGTTCACCGCCGAGCCGATGCAGGGCCGGTAGCAGTCGGCCGCCACCAGGTCGGCGGCGTTCAGCTCGTCGCGGTAGCGGTCGGTGTCGCGACGCTGGGCCAGGATGTGGCGAAAGACGGCCATCAGCCCGTAGGCGCCGCCCAGCTCGGACTCCAGGTCGGAACGGATGTAGGCCAGCTCGTCATCATCAGCAGCTTCCGCCAGCTCCTGCACCATCTCGTCGTGCAGCTCGATGCGCGCCTCGAAAAAGTCGGTGATGGCCTCAATCTGGCTCGTATGGATGCCCAGCCCGCCGACGTTCTGAGAGGTCAGCGCCTTCCACTCTGCCAGCTCGTCGGGCAGCAGCGCCGCCCTACGTTCCAATTCGGCCGCCGTCTGGTCGCGTATACTCATGGTTTGCCTCCTGTCTGCACGGCCCTCCGCGCGGCTCACGGCAACACCAGCACCGGCTGGGCCAGCGTGACGTCCGCCGCGGCGAACAGGCTATAGACGAGCCCGCGCGGGTCAGGCCGGAACTCTTTCCCGTCCGGGGTCTCCACATAGTTGAACAGCAGCTCCCGCCGTGCCTCGAACAGCGACCGGCCGACCGTCTTGGCTGCCAGGAAGTGCCGGAAAAAGCTGCGGATAAAGTGGTCGGCAAGGACGGTATGCACCTGCACCTGCGTGCCGATGACACCCGCGGCGCCCCGGTCGGCAAAGGCCTTGGGCAGACTTTCGTGGTGCTCGGGCAGGTACGCGGCCGTCTCGCAGGCGTTGAACACGACCAGGGGCTGGCGCACGCTGAGGTCGATCTTGTCTCGCCACGCCGCCAGGTCTCCGGCCGTCAGGGTGAATTCCGCGCCCTCAAGCCCCAGCTGCAGCATCGGTTCGTGAGCGTCAAATCCTCCGTGGGCATAGAAGTAAAGGATGTCGGCCGGAGAGAGCTGCTCCTTCAACACCTTCTCCACGCTGTCCAGGTCCTTCACCTCCGGCTCCAGAGCCAGATCCTTTTCTTCCGCCAGGGCACGCAGCGCGGCAAGATGGCTGGCCAGGTTGTCCCACCCGTAGACCAGTGGCACGAACCGCAGCGGCACGCTGTTGCGCACCACCAGGGGCAGGTCGGCGGGCG
>JBFYTF010000260.1:0-5992 GCA_041300865.1 Anaerolineae bacterium | reverse complement strand
AAAGTCCTGGACCAGCCGCGGCACGGGCAAGACGTCGATTCCCAGAGCCTCGAGGGCCGGCTGTTCCACCCAGGCCAGCATCTGCCACACGTCCATAACCCGCGGCGGGCGGTCGTCGAGGGCGAGATGGCGCAGCAGGCGGGCGTAGGCCCCGGCAGCGATGCTCGTCACCCTGGTGCTACCCAGGTCCAGCGGCACGCGATCTGGCTCCTGGTGGTCGATGGCCGCCAGCACCCGCTCTCGAGAGGAGAGGGTCACTGGTTCATCACCTCCCGCACGGCAGCAATCAGGTGCTGCACGTTCGGCATGATCGCCTGTTCTAGTGGGGGAGTCGAGGGTTCGGGAAGTGAAAGAGGATGGATGCGCTTGATAGGCGCGTCCAGGTAATAGAAGGCTTCGTCAGCCGCCAGTGCGGCGATCTCGGCCCCTACCCCGCACGGACTAAAGGCCTCGTCGATGACCACCACGCGGTTGGTCTTGCGGATCGAGTCTAGAATGATCTTTGTGTCCAGCGGAACCAGCGTGCGAGGATCGATAACCTCGGCCGAAATGCCCTCCTTGGCCAGCACCTCGGCTGCTTCCAGGGCCAGGTGCACCATCTTGAGGGTGGCGACCAGCGTAACGTCGCTGCCCTGGCGACATACGTTTGCCTGGCCCAAGGGGATCGTGTATTCCTCGTCCGGAACGGGACCCCGCAGGTTAAACAGGCCCTTGTGCAGAAAAACCAGGACCGGATCATCGTCGCGGATGGCGGTCTTGAGGAGGCCCTTCGCATCGTAGGCCGTGGCAGGGATGGCCACTTTCAGGCCGGGCATGTGGGCGTACATCGGGTAGTGGCGGCCGGAATGATGCCCGCCGGCCGACTGTCCCACTCCCACCACACCGTGCATGACGATGGGCACCTTGAACTGGCCATTGGACATGTAGTGAATGCGGGCGGCCTGGTTGATAATCTGTCCGAACGCCTCATTGGCAAAGTCCCAGAACATGAAATCGACGATGGGCCGTAGCCCGGTCATGGCGGCGGCGATGGCCAGACCGGTGAATCCCATCTCCGAGAGTGGAACATCTAGCAGCCGCCTTGCGCCAAACTCGGGCCACATTCCCCTGGTCTGGGTAAAGGCCCCACCTCGCGGACCTATGCCCTCGCCAAAGATGAATACGCTCTCGTCGCGGCGCATCTCTTCCCACTGGGCTTCCCGAACGGCCTCAATATACCGTATCTCGCGCATCTTGGCTCCTTTGTCCTCTTCAGATAGGTGTGGCAAAGAGCTTGGTCGCCACAGTCTCGCGTGCGGGCCACGGGCTTTTGTCGGCAAACTCGATTGCATCCTGGACCTCAGCCCTGGCCTCTTCGTCCAGGACGTCAAGGACTTCTTGAGTCGCGACCTGCGCCTCCAGAAGGCGGGTGGCGAGCAGGCGGATCGGGTCGCGCTTTTTCCACTCTTCGATCTCCTCCGACGTACGGTAACCTGTGCCGGGATCGCCCTCATGATGGCCCACGAAGCGGTAGGTGCGGCACTCGATCAGGCTCGGCCCATCGCCGGCCCGCGCCCGCGCGAGGGCCTGCCCCGCGACTTCGTGGACGGCAAGCACGTCCTGCCCATCCACTTCCACGCCCGGTATGGCATAGCTCGCCGCCCGCGCAGCAACGCTTTGGCCGGCTGTGGCTTTGAGGAACGATAGCTCCGTGGCGTAAAGGTTGTTCTCGCAGACAAAGACGACCGGCAGCTTCCAGATAGCGGCCAGGTTCAGAACTTCATGGAAACTGCCAAGGTTGGCACCACCATCGCCCATGAAGCTCACTGCTGCCTGCGATTGGCCCCGGTAGCGCGCGGTGAAGGCCGCGCCGGCGCCAAGGTGCAGGCCGTAGCCCACGACGCCGTTGGTGCCCAGTAAGCCCCATTCCTGCGAATACAGGTGCATGCTGCCGCCCCGCCCGCCCGAACAGCCCGTGCTGCGACCCCACAGCTCAGCCATCACCTCCCGAGCCGGCACGCCCTTCGCCAGGGCGTGGGCGTGGCCCCGGTGCGTGCTGCCGATCTTGTCCTCACGCTGCAGGTGCGCGCAGACGCCGGTGGCGACCGCTTCTTCGCCGATGTAGAGGTGAATAAAGCCGGGGATCTTGCCCTCACGGTAAGCACGAGCGGCGGCTTCCTCGAAGCGCCGCAGGACCAGCATCTGGCGATAGAGTGCAAGCAGCGTGTCCCGATCTGGTGACTCCATTTGACACTCCTTTGCGTCCAAGTCTGAAGACAAAGCGATTTGGCGAACGAACTCCACCTTGCCCTACCATTATACCACACCACCGGTTAAATGTCAATCGTCAATGGTTAACTATTGACAAGATGAATAAGGTGTGATATACTGTGCCTGTCGTTTCCCAGCAAACTCGTCCAATGGGGGATTTGCGGTGCAGGCCATGGGTCACCGCCAGAGGGTACAGGCTGCACTTGATCACCGGGAGCCGGATTTCGTTCCGCTTGATCTGGGCACCGGGGGCAGCAGCGCGCTCGTACCCGAGGTGTACGCCAGACTCCTCTCCTACTATGGTCTCCAGGCGGAGCTCCACCTGGTGCCCCACATGCTGCGCTTGGCCGTCATCGACGAAGCGATCCTTCGCGACCTGGGCATCGACACACGTCCCGTGGCTATGCGCCCTGCTCAGCGCGGCCGGCGTCCGTGTCCTGAGCCCGATCAGTTCTACGACGACTGGGGTGTCAAGTGGAAAGAGGTCGACACCGGTTGCACCATCTACCGTGAGCTGGCCGACTTTCCCTTGGCCAAGGCCAGCGTGGGCGACCTCGATGCGTACCCCTGTTGGCCCGATCCCCTCGATCCCGATCGCTATGCGGGAATCAAGGAAGAGGCAGAGCACCTGTTTTGCGACACAGACTGGGCAATCGTAGGCTGCCCTGCTTTCAACGGTGTCTGGGAGCGAGCCTGTTACCTGTGCGGTTTTGAGCGCATGCTGGAAGGGCTGCTGCGCGAGCCCGGTTTTGTCCACGCCGTGCTGCGGCGCGTGACCGATCTTTCCAAATTGGCACTGTCTCGCTACCTGGACCTGGTTGGCCCCTACATCCAGATCATCAAGATGGGCGACGACCTGGGCACGCAAAACGGCCCGCAGATGTCACCCAAGACCTACCGCCAGATCATCAAGCCCTACCACCAGGAGCTCTTTGACGTCATCCGCGAGCGTACCCAAGCCCACATCTTTTTGCACAGCTGCGGCAGCATCTATCGCCTGCTACCCGACCTCGTCGATGCCGGCGTCCAGATCCTCAACCCGGTCCAGGTCAGCGCCAGGGACATGGACACACGACGACTGAAGGCCGAGTTCGGTGATCGCTTGACTTTCATGGGAGCCATCGATACACAACACGTGCTGCCCTTTGGCTCCACCGGCGACGTGAAGAGAGAGGTGGAGCGCCGCATTCAGGACCTCGGACCGGGCGGTGGCTACATCCTTGCCCCTGTGCACAATGTCCAGGCCGACGTGCCACCGGAAAACCTCGTGACGATGTACCGGCATGCCAGGCTCGTGGGGCGCTATCCGCTCGCCAGTGAGCTCCCGCCGGGCAAAGGAGCATGAGCCGATGCTGAATCAGGTTGGCACCGCCCTCATCGGTTGTGGCAAAGTAGGGGACACCCACGCGCGAGCCTTTGCCTCGCTGCCGGAATCTCGCTTTGTCGCCGTCTACGACGAGGATCCGGTTCGCGCCGGGCAGTTTGCGGGCCGGTACGGCGTGAGCGCCTACAGCGACCTGGAGCAGATGCTCAACGATCCGGCTGTGCAAATGGCTTCCATCTGCACGCCACACGTCACCCACGCCGACCTCGCCGTCGCCTGCGCTACAGCCGCCGTTCACCCCCTCCTCGAAAAGCCCATGGCCATTGATCTCAAGGGGTGCGATCGGGCCATCGCTGCCGCCGAGGCGGCAGGCGTCAAGCTGGGTGTCGTTAGCCAGCGTCGCTTCTACGAGCCTGTGCTGCGCGTCAGGCAGGCGATCGAGGGGGGCAAGATCGGCGAACCAATCCTGGGCACGGTGGTCGTTATGGGTTGGCGCGACGAAGCCTACTACCGGCTCGATCCATGGCGCGGCAAGTGGGCAACGGAAGGGGGCGGAGTAATGCTGACCCAGACCACCCACCAGCTCGATCTGTTCCAGTGGCTGATGGGACCCATCGATGAGCTGTTCGGCTACTGGGCGAACCTCAATCATCCGAGCGTCGAGGTCGAGGACACCGCTGTGGCCGTGGTGCGCTTCAGAAACGGTGGCCTGGGCACGGTCTTGGTAAGCAACTCGCAAAAACCAGGGTTCTACGGCAAGATCCACGTCCACGGTTCCAACGGCGCTTCGGTAGGCGTTCAGACGGATGGCGGGTCACCATTCGTCTCCGGGGTGACCGAAGCGGTTGATCCGCCCTACAACGACATCTGGACTGTGCCAGGCGAAGAGCACCTGCGGGCTGGTTGGCAGGCTGAAGACGAAAGGCGCAGCCAAACCATGGACGTCATGACCCACTATCACGCCCTGCAGATCCGCGACTTCTTACAGGCCATCCGCGACGATCGTGAGCCGGCGGTGACCGGCCGCGAGGGACGGAAGCACGTCGAGTTGTTCACGGCCATCTATCGCTCCCAACGGGACTGCCATCCGGTCAAGTTTCCCTTGGATTCCCACCTCGGCTCTGAGCACTTCGACGGGCGGTTGCAGAGGGTTGGCCAATGAGACCTATCAAGGCCGTGCTCGTTGACTTTGATGACGACCTGTTCGATCCACCTGGGTGGATCGCCGCCGAGCTGCGCCAGGCTGGTATCGAGTGGAGCACGGGCCAGCACCGGACGCCAGACGAGGCCCTCGCGGCTGCCAAAGATGGAGATGTCGTCCTTGTCCAATCCGTACGCCCTTTGCTGACCCGGCCGGTCATCGAGCAGCTCCCTGCCTGTCGCTGTATCGTTCGCCTTGGTATCGGCTATGACAGCGTCGACGTGCGCGCCGCTACGGAGCATGGCATCCTGGTGTGTAACGCCCCCACCTACTGCGTAGACGATGTGGCCGACCACAGCGTCGCCCTGCTGCTCGGCTCCGTCCGGCACATCGCGCGCCAGGACCGCTGGATCCGCGAGGGGCGCTGGGACCGCACTGGCGCCCGGCCGGCCCGCCGGGTCACAGGCCACACCCTGGGCCTCATCGGCTTTGGCCGCATCGCCCAAGCGGTGGCTCAGCGTGTGCAGGGCTTTGGCCTAACGGTCCTGGCTTATGACCCGTTTGTCCCCGCGGCTGCCATGGCAGCCGGAGGGACGACAAAGGTCGAGCTGGACGAGCTGCTGGCCCGCTCCGACTTTATGTCCATTCACTGTCCCTTGACCGAGGAGACGCACCACCTCTTGGGCCGGCGCGAGTTCGGCCTGATGAAGGACGAGGTGTTCCTGGTCAACACCAGTCGCGGGCCTATCGTAGACGAAACAGCCCTGGTCGAGGCCTTGGGCAACGGCAAAGTATGGGGCGCGGGGTTGGACGTGTTTGAGACAGAGCCGCTGCCCGCCAACTCGCGATTGCGGGAATCTGATAACGTGATTATGACCCCTCACGTGGGCGCCAACTCGGAAGAGAGCGTAGGCGATCTGTACCGTACCGGCTGCGATATCGCCCTCGATGTGTGCCACGGCCGCTGGCCTCAGGGCGTGGTCAACCCCGAAGTGAGGGAGAAGGCCAGAATGAAGGTTGTGGCAGGAGATTGAACAGGATGAAACGCGTCGTCACCTTTGGCGAGATCATGATGCGGCTTTCACCGCCAGGCTTCCAGCGTTTCGGGCAAGCTCGCTCCTTCGACGTGATCTATGGCGGGGGTGAGGCCAACGTAGCGGTTGCTCTGGCCGGCTTTGGAATGCCCGTCGACTATGTCACTCGCCTTCCAAACAATGACCTGGGCGATGCCTGTCTGATGTTCCTGCGCCAGTACGGCGTGGGCGTAGACAAGATCG
>JBFYTF010000245.1:0-3100 GCA_041300865.1 Anaerolineae bacterium | reverse complement strand
GGTGATCTGATCTGGACCAGCGTCAGTGCCGTGCCGGTTCCTTTTCCAGATTGGGGGGTCGTCCTCGTCACGGCCGACATTACTGACCGTAAACAGGCTGAGGAGGCGCTGCGGCGGGAGCGCGACTTTACCGCCGCCGTGTTGGATACCAGCGGCGGGCTGGTGCTTGTCCTTGACTCCCAGGGGCGGATCGTGCGCTTTAACCGTGCCTGTGAGCAGGCGACCGGCTACCTGTTCGAGGAGGTGCAGGGGAGGCCCATCTGGGATTTGTCGCTGCTCCCCGAGGAGGAGCGGGCCCAGGCCTTGTCTGCCCGGCTCCGGGCCGACCAGGTTCCGGCCTCGCACGAGAACTACTTGCTGGCCAGGGATGGGAGCCGGCGGTGGATCGCCTGGAGCAACACGGTGCTGGCCGGTGAGGGCGGTGCGGTCGAGTACGTCATTGGCACCGGCATCGACATCACCGAGCGCCGTGCGGCGGAGCAAGAGCTGCAACGGGCCCTCGATGAGTCGCGACAGCGCCAGGCAGAGGTGTCTGCCTTGCTGAATGCTGCTCGCCAAGTGCTGACGCAGCGGCGCTTTGAGGAAACTGCCCGGTCCCTTTTTGATACCTGCCAAGGTCTTGCCGGCGCGGCGGCCGGCTATATGACCCTCGCCTCTCAGGAAGGAAAACAACACCAACTGCTCTTCCACAGTTCGGGTGAGCGCTTCTGGGGTGTGGGTCAGGATCTGCCAGTTCGCGGGCTGCGCGGCCAGGTCTGCCGCACCGGCAGAGTGACCTATGACAACGATCCTCGCTCGGACCCAGGGGCCCCGGTCCTGACGCAGGGGCAGGCTGGCGTGGACAACGTGCTTTATGCTCCCCTGATCATAAGCGGCCAGGTCGTGGGCCTGCTGGGGCTGGCCAATAAGCCGGGCGGCTTTGGCGAGAACGATGCGCGCCTGGCCGGAGCTTTTGCGGAGTTGCTTGCCATCGCCCTGCACAAGAGCCGGCTGTCGGAGTCATTGGAGGCCAGTGAAGAACGCTTCCGCTCGGTCGTCGAAACTGCCAGCGCGGCCATCGTGACGACCAACAGCCAAGGCATGATTACGTACTGGAACCGGATGGCAGAGACGATCTTTGGTTATGCGGCGCAGGAAGTGATCGGCGCGCCCCTGATACAGCTGGTTCCGGAGCGTCACCGGGACGTTCACCAGGCGGGCATGTATCAGGTGCTTGCGACGGGAACGACGCGGCTGGCCGGAGAGACCGTCGAGACGATCGGGGCCAGGAAAGGCGGCGACGAATTTCCATTGGAGCTGTCCTTGGCCACTTGGAAGACCGGCGAGGGGACTTTTTTCACGGCCTTGATGCAGGACATTACCCAGCGCAAGCAGTTAGAACAGGCTCTGCGCGAGGCCAGGCAGTCGATGGAGGCGCTGATCGAGGCTTCGCCGCTGGCCATCATGGCCGTGGACCTCGACCTGAACGTCCGGCTTTGGAATCCTGCCGCGGAGCGCATCTTTGGCTGGAGTGAGGACGAGGTGCTGGGTCACCGCCACCCCCTGGTGCCGGCAGCAGGCCAGGAGGAGTCCCAGAGCTTTGTCGCCCAGGCATTGGCCGAGCAGCCGGTGCTGGGCAAAGAAACGGTGCGTTACAGGAAGGATGGCAGCCCAATCGATGTCAGTGTGTGGACCGCACCGCTGTACGGTGCCGACGGCAACGTCTGTAACGTGGTGGCCATTCTCGCGGACGTCAGCGATCGCAAGCGGGATGAGGAGGCGCTGCGTCAGTATGCCCGCGAGCAGGCCGCCCTATACACGGTAGCCTCAGCGGTGGCCGGCACCCTGGATCAGGATGAACTGCTGCCTGTGGTACTCGACGCGGTGCTGCCGGCGCTCGAGGCCGACGCCGGCTGGATCCTCTTGCCCGGTCCCCGGCTTGAGGACCCTCCGCGCGTTGTGGCCCAGGCCGGCGCGGCCGATGGGCTTTGGGCCGACGAGATCCTGCTGCCCAACCAGGACTGCCCCAGCTACCGTGAAGTCTCTTCGGGCAGCGGCGCTCACGTTGAACCGCGCCTGGTGGTGGACTGCCCCGCCCTCGCGGCCCAAGCGACGAATGGTGTAGGCCCGCGCAGCCTGGTCTGTGTCCCGCTCAGTGTGGGCCAGCGCCTGCTGGGCGTCTTGAAGATCGGCTGGCGGCAGCCACGCGCGCATCCGGAGCAGAGACAGGGCCTGTTGCTCTCCATCGGCCGGCAGGTGGGCGTCGCTCTGCACAACGCGCAGCTCTACGGGGAGGCTCGGCAAGTTAACCGGCTGCGCACTCTCTACGAACTGGATCGGGCGCTGGCGGCCTCCCTCGAGCTGAGAGAGCTGGCGGAGGCGACCCTCGACCGCGTGGCCGGCGGCCTTGATGTGCCGGCCGCCTCAGCGCTCCTGCTGTCCATCGTGGGCGAGGGCCGGCCTGTGATGCAGCTGTTTACGGCAGCGCTGGGCTGGCAGGAGGTCACGGGTTCCGGCCCGCAGGCAGCCTACTGGCAGCGTGTCCTGAACAGGGTGGGGGATCGCCGAGAGCCTGTGCTATTGCCCGTTGGCGAGACCGAGGCGCTCAGCCCGGATCATGAGCCGCTCCCAGAGGAGACTTCGCCAGGCTTGGCTGTCCCGATCTGGGGGGAAAAGGCCCTGTTCGCCGTGCTGGTGCTGGCCGGGCGGCCGGCGAGCCGGCCCTTTGGTGACCAAGACCGGGCGCTGGCCCAGGTAGCGGCCAGCCAGGCCGGGCAGGCTATGCAGAACGCGCAGCTCTACGACGAGGTCCGGCGTCTGCTTCGCGAACAGGAGCAGACCCGCGCCCAACTGATCCACATCGAGAAGCTGGGTGCTCTGGGCCGGCTAACGGCCACGATTGCGCACGAGATCAACAATCCGCTCCAGTCCGTCGACATCTCCCTGACCCTCCTTCACGAGGAGCTGGAGGGCAGCCGACGCCGGGAGAAGCTGGAGCGCTACCTGGAGATAGCCGAGGGAGAGGTGAGGCGCATCTCGGCCATCGTGCGCCGCATGGGCGATTTTTACCGGCCGGCCAGCGAGAGGCTGCGACCGACCGACCTGGCGGCCGTGTTAGGCA
>JBFYTF010000233.1:0-4733 GCA_041300865.1 Anaerolineae bacterium | reverse complement strand
CGAGCCGGCAGCGGGCCAGGAATCGGTGCTTCTGTTTGCCTACCATCCCGAACCCGTGCCTCTCCACGACGCCGAGGGCAACGTCCGGCTGCCTGAGGGGCTGATCCCGTTGTGCCAGCTCAGCTACACCCAGCGCCTGCGCCCCGAGGCGGTCGATATGGTCCGATCGCTTGCCACGACCGGCGTCCGCATCAAGGTCTTTTCTGAGGACAAGCCGGACCAGATCGTAGCCATGCTCCAGCAGGCCGGGCCAGCACAAGAGGCGGATCGGCTCCTGTCAGTGGGCATAGTGTCTGGACGCGATCTGGAGCAGCTATCCCCCCAGACTGGCGATGGTGCTCCGCACGCAGATTGGGTGCGCGCCGCTGCCGAGCACACCATCTTTGCCCAGGTCACTCCAGCGCAGGCCGGGGCGCTGGTGCGGGCTCTGCGCAGGAGTGGGGAGTTGGTCGCCGTGGTGGGCGATGGCGTCCGCGACCTGCCGGCCCTGCAACAGGCCGATCTGGCGATCGCCCGGCAGACCAGCACCCAGGCGGTGCGCAGTCTGGCGGACATTGTCCTGATGGGCAGCTCGCCGCAGGTCCTGCTTCAGATCCTCTACAGGGGACAGGGCATCGTCCACGGCCTGCTGGATGTCCTGAAACTGAACCTGACACAGGTGTCTTACGTGGCGCTGCTCCTCGCCGTCAGCGGGTTGCTGCACATCCCCTTTCCCTACGCCCCGGCACACGGCGCGGTCATCGTGGTCGCCGCGGTGGCGCTCCCGTCCATCGGGCTCGCGCTCTGGGCAGCACCCGGGCTGGTGCACAGGACCAGCCATGGGCGAATCCTCACCCGCTCTGTGGCACCGGCGGCGGTGACCACCGCATTGACGGCCCTGATGGTGTACTCTTATTTTGTGGACAAGACGGGCCAGGTGGACTATGCTCAACTGACGGTCGCCTATACGTTGATCTATGCCGGGCTGCTGCTGGCCGTGCTCCTCAAGCCGCCCCGCCTGTCCTGGAGAGTGGACCGGGGCCGGCCCGCTAGGGGAGGTGGGCATAGTCTCACCCCACCGCCGGCGCTCCGCAGAAAACGGGAATGGCGCATGGTCGGCATGGCGCTCGTTCTCGGGATCGCCGTGTTCTTCCTGCCGGCGATCCCGGCGGCGCAAGAGTACCTCGACATGTACTGGCTGCAGCAGCCGGCGGACTATGCCGTCGTGGGGCTGGCCGTAGTGGCCTGGGCAGTGATCCTGAGCATCATCTGGCGGGTGATCCCGCCGGTCCCTTCGGGTGAGTAGTGGAATGATAAAGCTAGAACGCCTGCAGACGTGGCTCGACAAGCTGTACACCCGCCTGGACCGGCGGTTGGGCGGCGTGCCGAGCCTGCTTGTGCGGACCGGACTGACCTTTGGCGAGCATGATGGTCCCCTCATGGCGCGGTCTATCGCCTACTATGCCGTGTTCGCCGTGTTCCCGGCGATCCTGGCGCTCATCGTCGTCGCCGGCGCCGTGCTGGAATCGGAAGAGGTCCAGGCATCGGTGATGGCCCTGGCCGAGCAGTACATGCCCATCGCAGCGGATGCAGTGGCGGCCAACATCGAGCAGCTTCTCGCCATGAGCGGCACCATTGGCCTGATCGCCCTGGTTGGGCTTATCTGGTCGGCATCCGGGGTAGCCAGCGCCATCTTTCGGGCGGTGAACCGGGCCTGGGGTATCCCCAAGTCCAAGCTCGCCCTGCCGGCCAGGCTGTATGGCCTGGCGATGATGTGTGTCGTCGGCGCCTTTTTGCTGCTGGCCCTGTCCATTGGCCCCATCGTAACTTTGGTCCAGGCCTGGCAGGCAGCGGTGCTGGAGTTGCAGCCCTCTGCCGAGCCGGCCACCGACCGGCTGGTGAGCTGGCTGACGGCGCTGGTGCCGGTGCTGTTGTCGGTCTGTGCCTTTATCCTGATGTATCGCACCATGCCGCGCGCCCGGGTTAGGTGGCGCGACGTGTGGCTGGGCGGGCTGATGGCCGGCCTGATTTGGAGCGCGGGACAAGAGATCTTTGTCTGGTACGTGAGCAACTTTGCCGACTATGACGAGATCTATGGCTCTGTGGAAGCCATCATCGTCTTTTTGCTGTGGTGCTATCTCAGCGGCCAGATTATCTTGCTGGGCGCCGAATTCACCGCCGAGCACAGCCGCTGGCGCCGGGCAGGCCGGCCTGTGGAAACCCGGCCGCTGCATGCATGGACGGCCGATTGGTCGCCCTCGAGAGAGAGCGAGAAAGGCAAAGAATCTGGCACCGAACAGGGTGCAGTTGAGAGAACCGAGATTGCTTGAACCGAGGAGAGAACCTATGAGTAACCCGACGACGTCTTCCGGCAAGATGACACGTTTCATTCCCGGTCTCACCCTCTTTAGCGGTGTGACATCCGCTCTGCTCCGCACGGAACTCATCGTGGCAGTCACGGTGTTTGCGGTGCTCGTGCCATCGGCGATGGCCTATGGCGAACTCGCCGGGGTCACGCCCGTCGCCGGGCTGTATGTTGCGCTTGGCGCCATGGTGATGTACGCGCTGTTTGGCACCTCCAAACAGGTCAGCATGGGACCCGAAGCGACGAGTGCCATCATGACGGCCGCCGCCGTTGCGCCGCTGGCCGCCGGCGACCCGGCGCGCTACGCCGCACTCGCGGCGATGACCGCGATCCTGGTCGGCGTCCTGGCGCTTCTTGCCCGCGTGGCGCGGCTGGGGTTCATCACCGACTTTTTGTCCAAGCCGATCCTGGTCGGCTACATCTTTGGCGCGACGCTCATTGTGATCGGCAGCCAATTGGGCAAGATGTTTGGCTTCAGCCTCGAGAGCGACAAGTTCTTCCAGCAGGTGGTGGAACTCATCAGCCGCCTCGACGAGACGCACCTGCTCACCTTTGCCATCGGCATCGTCTCCGTGGCGGCGCTGTTCATCGTGCGCCGCATCAATCGCGCCTTGCCCGGCCCGCTCATCGTCGTCGTCCTGGCCATTGTCGCCTCTGTCGTGTTTGACCTGGAGGCGCAGGGTGTCAAGATTGTCGGGGAGGTGCCGGCCGGATTGCCCAAGTTTGCGATCCCGGCTGTCGGCCTTGAGGATATCCTGACCCTGCTGCCCGCCGCCCTGGCCCTCACCATCCTGATCTACGCCGACGAGATCCTGACCGCACGCGTCTTTGCGACGAAACACGGCCAAAAGATCGATGCCAATCAGGAGTTCATGGCCATCGGCATGGCCAATATCGGCGCCGGTCTCTTGACCGGGTTTCCTGCTGCGCTCAGCGGGTCACGCACGTCCGTGTCCGATCAAATGGGCGGCAAGTCGCAGTGGGTCGGGCTCATCGCCGCCGCGCTGACCATCATCTTCCTGCTCTTTTTCACACCGCTGTTGGCGCCCCTGCCGACCGTCGCCCTGGGCGCGATCATTATCGTCGCATCGCTCGGGTTGATCGACGTGGCGGCGTTCCGCTACTTGCGGCGGGTGCGTCCCGCCGAGTTCTGGTTGGCGGTGGTGACGGCGTTCGGCGTGCTCACCATCGGCGTCCTGCAGGGCATCCTTGTGGCGGTCGTGCTGTCGCTGGTCAACGTCATCTTTCACATCTCGCGGCCGCACGATGCGCTGTTGGACGAGCTAAACGCGAGCGGCGGCGCCGTATATCGCGGCGTGACAGACAAAGAGACGTCGCTGACAGAGCCGGGCTTGATCGTCTACCGGTTCGATGCGCCGCTCGTGTTCCCGAACGCAGCGTTCTTTGCCGAGCGCCTGGAAGAGCTTGTCGCCAACGCCGGTGAGGGATTGAAATGCGTCGTTCTGGATGCGGAAGCGATCAGCGATTTCGATTCGACGGCGGCAGAGGCGCTGGAAAACGTCGACGCGAACCTGGGGCGGCTCGGCATCGAATTGTGGATTGCGCGTGCGAACAAACCCCTGCGTGACCTCTTGCAGGTGACGGGACTGACGACACGGCTCGGCAAGCAGAATATCTATCCGTCGGTACGCGCCGCGGTGACGGAATATCGCGCGCGTTATGGCACAACCACAGAAGAAGCCATTGAGGGCTTGGGAGGGGATTCCGATCGATAGAAACACTCGATCCGGCACTGCACTCGCCATTGAGCGCAATTGGATGAAAATGAAAAGGAGTAAAGCTCATGGATGACAAGGAGATTATCGGACAGTCGGACTATATCAAGCTCCTCATTTGGGTAGCCGTCGTGGCGGTCCCAATTGCACTGCTGACGCTGATTTTCCTGGCGCTCTACACAATGGGTGGAGTGTTCGTGAGGGAGACGCTCCCAGAAGCTTTGCACATCTCCCAACCGCTTTGCACCATCCTGGTCGCCACGGTCGGCGGCTTGCTGGTTGGGTTGGGCATGCGCTATTTGGGGGTGCGGCACGGAGAGTCGCTCCCAAAGGAGATGGAAGCAGGGCATGTGCCCTACAAGGGTGTGCCTGCGTACATCTTGACGGCGCTCATCGGCCTGACCAGCGGCGCCAGCCTGGGGCCGGAGGGCCCGCTCGGGCATATGGGCGCAGCCGGGGCCAGCTGGGTTGCCGAGCGCCTGAAACTGCCCAAAGAAAAGGCAAGGATCTTGACCCTTTCTGGCATCTCGGCGGCCTTTGGAGGATACCTGGTCTCTCCCTTTGGGGGGGCATTCATGTCGATGGAGTTTACCGGCTCGCTATCTTATCCGATCTATGCTAACCTGATGGCCGCCATCGTTGCCGCGTTAATC
>JBFYTF010000205.1:0-3184 GCA_041300865.1 Anaerolineae bacterium | reverse complement strand
ACTGCCAGCGGCGGCCGGCGCAAGGACAGGACCGGGCCAAGATCGTCGGACTGCGCTACGATCGTGACGAAGAATCGCACGTTCGAGCGCGGCGAGCTAGGGTTTTCGTTCCAGGTGCGTTGTGCCGAGGCCAGGAGCCCTGGTTCGGGGGGAAGCCGCCCTGTCAATTGACAAAACGGGGGCAAATAGTTATAATTGCTACGCTTTTCCCGATCATCGCTCAAAGGAGAGTGTCAGCATGAGTGACGAGCTTACCGTGCCCGACGAGCTTAAGGGCAATGTCTTTATCACCAAGCTGAGTGAGCTATACGGGTGGGGCCGCAAATACTCGCTGTGGCCGATGTTCTTCGGCGTCGCCTGCTGTGCCATCGAGTTCATGGCTGCGTCGGCGGCGCGCTTTGACACGGGCCGGTGGGGCATGGACCTGGCCCGCGCCTCACCCCGCCAGGCTGATCTGATCGTCATCTCGGGGACCGTCACGAAAAAGATGGCCCCCAAGATCGTGACCCTCTACAACCAGATGGCCGAGCCGAAATACGTCATCTCCATGGGTGCCTGCGCCACGGGCGGCGGCCCGTTCAAGGAGGGCTACAACGTCGTCTCCGGCATCGACCAGTTCTTGCCCGTGGATGTCTATGTTCCCGGCTGCCCGCCCAACCCCGAGGCGCTCATTTACGCCTACATGGCCGTCCACGAAAAGATCCAGCGCGAGAACATCAAGCAAGTACGTTGGTACCGCAAAGATCCGATTCCCGCCGCCCCCGTTCCCATGCTGGGGGGGCCCGACCTGGTCGATCCGCGCCTGATTGACGAGCTGAGCGCCGCGGCCAACGAGCACGAGACCGAGCCTGCTTCCGAAGAGCCTGCGGAAGAGGCAGTCAGAGCCTAGGACTCGAGGTAGAAAAGCATGGCAATCGATCTGCAGGCAATCGAAGCTCGCTTGAAAGAAGCGATGCCCGGGTCCGTCGTCGACCAGGACCGGGGTTGGTTGGTCCTGGATCCCGGGCGCCTCGTCTCGACGGCGACCTACATCCGCGACGAGCTGGGATTCGACTGGTTGAGCCACGTCTCCGCGGCGGATTACCCCGATCGCCTCGAGGTGGTCTATAACGTCTACTCGACGCGGCGCGATCTTCAGGGCCCTGGCCTGCCCTTCAAGGTCAGGCTGCCCGATCGGGACAATCCCTGCGTGCCCAGCCTCGTTCCCGTTTGGAAGGGTGCCAATTTCCAGGAGCGAGAGGTCTGGGACATGTTTGGCGTCCGGTTCGAGGGCCATCCCGACCTGAGGCGCATCCTGCTCTGGGATGGCTTCGAGGGCTTTCCGCTGCGCAAGGACTGGCACGAGCCTTACTACGAAGAGGACCAGAAGCCGTTCAAGAGTCGCTGGCCCTACCCCGAGAGCCCACGTCCACGATCGGCCGAGCAGCGGGTCCGCTGGCGCGCCAACCTCCAGTATCCGAAGGGCTTTGACCCGACAGATTGGCAGCCGGTGCCCGAGTTCGAGACCATGCCCGGCGCCAAGGTCGACCTGGAGGGCTTTGACACCGACCAGCTCTACCTCAACATCGGGCCGCAGCACCCCAGCACCCATGGCGTGTTCCGCATGCTGGTGGGCCTGAATGGCGAGACGGTGACCAGCATCAGCCCGGTGCTGGGCCACCTGCATCGCAACCACGAGAAGATCGGGGAGCGCAACCTCTGGACGGGCAACATTCCCTTCACCGACCGCCTGGACTACATCTGCCCCATGTACAACAACTTTGCCTACGTCGTGGCCGTCGAGCGCATGATGGGCCAGGAGGTTGCCGAGCGAGCCGAGTATCTGCGGGTGATCATGGGCGAGCTGACACGCGTCGTCAACCACCTGCTGTGCATCGGCTTCATGCTCAACGACCTCGGCGCCATGTTCACGCCCATGATCTATGGCTTTACCGAGCGCGAGCACGTCCTCGACCTCTTCGAAGAGGCTGCTGGATCGCGCCTGATGGTCAACTATATGCGCTTCGGCGGCGTGTCGCGCGACGTGAGCGACGAGTGGTTGCGACGCTGCCGCAGGGTCGTGGAGCGCCTGGATCGCAAGCTAGACGAGTTCTCGACGCTGCTCACCGACAACGAGGTGCTCATCGGCCGTTGCCGTGGCGTGGGGGCCATGACCTGGCAGGAGATGGCCAACTATGCCGTCACCGGGCCCATGATCCGCTCCGCCGGGCTCAAGTACGATATCCGCCGTGTAGAGCCCTACTCCATCTATGACAGCTTTGACTTTGAGGTGCCCACCCACGAAACGGGCGATCTGTACGACCGGTATCTCCAGCGCCTCGATGAGGCGCGCGAGAGCATCAAAATCCTGAGGCAGGCCCTGGATCGCATCCCGGCGCAGGGCTCCATCCAGGCCGGCCGCAAAGCGTGGAACCCCAAGGTACCCGAGGGCGAGCTTTACAGCCGCGTCGAACACCCCAAGGGCGAGCTCGGCTTCTACCTGGTGAGCGATGGAGGCACGAACCCCTACCGCTACCACGTGCGCTCCTCGTGCTTTATCAACCTGGGAGCGCTGGAGGCCATGTCCGTCGGTCACCTGCTGGCCGATGCCATCGTCGTCCTGGGCACCATCGACATCACGCTGGGAGAGGTGGACCGCTAATGTTTGGACTGGGACTCTTAAAGGGATTGGGCGTCACCATGCGCCACTTTGTCGAGTCTTTCGTCTACGATCGGAAGCCGTGGGAGTGGTTTTTCACCGACCGTTACGATCCAGAGTGGCTGGCCAAGCACCAGGACGTCGATGGCAAGGGCATGTTCACCCTCCAGTATCCCGAGCAAAGGCGCGTCATGCCCGAGAATTTCCGCTTCCTTCCGATGCTGATCTACGAAGAGACTCCCGACGACCCGCGCTGCACAGCGTGCGGCATCTGTGCCCGCGTTTGCCCGCCGCAGTGCATCTGGATCGAGCGTGCCACGGACGAAAAGGGCCGGCCCAGCGCTCGTCCCTCCGGCTTCTGGATCGATGCCGTGATCTGCATGTCGTGCGGCTATTGCGCCGAGTTCTGCCCTTTTGACGCCATCAAGATGAACCAGGATTACGAGCTGGCGACAGACAACCGCGACCGGGACATGTTCTTCAACATGCAAGAACTGCTCGTGCCCGTGCAGTACTATGCTCAGCTACACCCGAGCGACTATGCCG
>JBFYTF010000204.1:0-2564 GCA_041300865.1 Anaerolineae bacterium | reverse complement strand
CGACCAACGAGGAGATCGCCCAGCTGCTGGAGCGCATCGCCGGCCTCCTTGAGGCAGAGGGGGCCAACGTCCACCGCGTGCGAGCGTACCGAGAGGGAGCGCAACGTGTGCGGGAGGCCGGCGCGCCTCTGACCGGCCTGGTGAGGCAGGGCAGAGAGAATGAGCTGTTGGAGATGCCGGGGATCGGCAGCGGGCTGGGCAACGTTATTTTCCAGTATGTGCGCTCCGGCCGCTCGGACCTGCTGGACCGGCTCCAGGGTGCCGTCGCGCCCGAGTCGCTCTTTACCCAGATTCCGGGGATCGGTCCCGAGCTTGCCCGCCGCATCAGCACCGAGTTGGACGTGCGCACCTTCCAGGAGCTGGAGCTGGCGGCCCATGACGGGCGTCTGGACGCCCTGGAGGGATTCGGCGCCAAGCGGGTAGAGATGGTGCGCATCTACCTGGCGGGCCTGCTGAGCCGGGCGGCTCAGCGTCGCACCCAGGAGCTCGAGCCGCCGGAGGTAGTGCCGGGCGTCGAGCTGTTGCTGGCCCTCGACGCCGAGTACAGGCGGCGGGCAGAGGCGGGCGAGCTGCGCACCGTCGCCCCGCAGCGCTTTAACCCTGAGGGGGAAGCCTGGCTGCCCGTGGCCGCGGGCAGGGCAGGGGGCTGGCAGTTCTCGGTCCAATATTCGAACACGGCCCGCGCCCACGAGCTGGGCAAAACCCGGGACTGGGTCATCATCTATTACCGGCGGGATGGCCGCGAGGACCAGGTGACGGTCGTGACGGAAACGGGCGGGCCACTGGCGGGAAAGCGGGTGGTGCGAGGACGCGAGGCGGAGTGCCGCGAGTACTATGAGCGAGAAACAGAAAGGGAACCTGAGGGATGAACGCCGAAAAGGCTGCCCTTTTGGCCAAGCTCGCCGCCGAGGTGCGAGACCTGACTGCGTCGCCGCTGTACCCCTTGCGGCTTGAGAAGGGCTACGTGCCGGTCATTGGCGAGGGGGACCCGGACGCGCGCATCATGTTCGTCGGCGAAGCGCCCGGAGCCGAGGAGGCCAAGCAGGGCCGGCCGTTCGTGGGGGCGGCGGGCAGGGTGCTTGACGAGCTGCTGGCATCCGTTGGGCTGAAGCGAAGCGATGTGTACATCACCAACGTGGTGAAAGACCGGCCGCCCGGCAACCGCGATCCCCAGGCTGCCGAGATCAAGCTCTATGGGCCGTTTCTGGTGCGCCAGATCGACATCATCCGGCCTCGGGTCATCGCCACCCTGGGCCGCTTTGCCCTGGCCTTTGTGCTGGCCCACCTTGGGTCCAACGAGCGGGGGAGCATCACCAAGCTGCACGGGCAGCTCCTCGACCTCGAGACTGCCTATGGCCCCGTCTCGGTCGTGCCCCTCTTTCACCCGGCGTCAACCTTTTACGTCGACGGCCGCCTGGAGGTTATGGCTGAAGATTTCCAGGTGTTGAAGCGGTATCTGTAGCGTTGTCGGGCACGCGGGAATGTGCGACAGAAGCATCAGCTGCCATAAGGAGGAACGCGGATGACGAGCTATGCCGTTTACCTGGAGACCGCCCAGGACGGGCTCTGGATGGGGCACGTGCCCGCGCTGCCCGGGTGCATGGTGCGTGCAGGGGACCGCACCAAGCTGCTGACCGCCCTACCGGGGACCATCCGCGCTTATCACGCCTGGCTGCGCGGCCACGGCGAGGCGGCCCCCGGAGAGGAGGAGCCTCTGGAGCTGGAGGTGGCCGGCGAGGTCGAAGGTACCGGCCCCTTCGAGCGGGGAGACCCTGCCGCCCTCTTTGCTAGCGACCGGGTGCCGGTGACGCCCGAGGAGATGGGGGCTCACTTCCGCCTCATGGCCCACACACGGGCCGACCTGCTGGCTCTGGCCGGTAACCTGTGCGATGAGTTCCTCGACTGGGAGCCAGGTGCGGAGTGCTATACCCTGCGCCGGGTGCTGCGCCACGTGGGCAACGCTGAGGAGTGGTACGTCTCCCGGCTGGTGTCGCCCGAGACCCTGCCCGCCGAGTGGCATGACGACGACGGGCTGCCTCTATGGGAGTTCCTGGAGATGGAGCGCCGCACGGCAATGGAGCGGCTGCGGGCGCTCACTGCCGAAGAATGCGGGGCCGTGTTCCACCCTACGGCCTGGACTCGGCACCCGGACGAGGCGTGGACGCTGCGCAAGGTTCTGCGGCGGTTCCTGGAGCACGAGCGGGAGCACACCGGCCAGGTGCGCGAGATCCTGGATCTGCGGCGCGAGGCCCTGCTGGGCGACCTGCGGGCGGCGCGGCACGAGCTGCTGGCCGCCCTGGTGAGCTTCCCCCCCAACTCCCCGGTCCCGGTATGCGGCGAGTGGACGGCCAAGGACGTGCTCGGGCACCTGGCCGACTGGGAATGGGTCGGGGTAGAGGGGCTGCGCCTGATGACCAGGGGCGAGCCACCCCTGGTGGAGCTGGTCCGGGATCTGGACGGTTGGAACCGGCAGCACGTGGCGGCACGGTGCGACCAGCCATGGGAGAGCGTGCTCCAGGACCTGCACGCCGCGCGACAGGCACTCGTGGATGCGCTGCTAGGCA
>JBFYTF010000195.1:0-4199 GCA_041300865.1 Anaerolineae bacterium | reverse complement strand
CCGGATCATGTCCGACACCCCGCCACCGGGCATGACCATGGGATAGACGTTCTCTTCCTGGCCGACGCGAAAATCGATGAGCACGGGGCCATTTATCTCCAGGGCGCGGCGTACAGCCTCTTCTACGCCGGCCTTCTCGCGGACGGTGATGCCCGGAATGCCGTAGGCCTCTGCCACTTTGGCAAAGTCCGGCCCCAGGAGGGGCGTGCCCGAGTAGCGCCCTTCGAAGAACAGCTGCTGCCACTGGCGCACCATCCCCAGGTAGCCGTTGTTCAAGACGGCGATCTTGAGCGGAAGCTTTTCCTGGACAACCGTCGCGAGCTCCTGGATGTTCATCTGAAAGCCGCCGTCGCCGGCGGTGACCCACACCTGTTGTTCGGGCAGGCCCATCTGGGCGCCGATGGCTGCGGGCAGGGCAAAGCCCATCGTTCCCAGCCCCCCCGATGAAAGCAATCCTCGCCGCCGGTGGTGCGTAAAGTACTGCGCCTCCCACATCTGGTTCTGCCCCACATCAGACACGACGACGACCTCGCCCTGGGTGGCCTGCCAGATCTGGCGGATGACGTACTGGGGCACCAGGTCATCGGTCTCCTGCGTCAGGATGTCGCGCCGCAGCGACTCGTCGAACCACTCCTCAATGCGGGCCAGCCAGGCCAGCCGCTCAGGGTTGACCTCGTCCACCAGGGGCAAGAGCGCCGGCAGCACGTCGGCGAGGTCGGCAATGACGGCCAGGTCGACGGCCACGTTCTTATCGATCTCAACCGGGTCCAGATCTATGTGGACGATGCGGGCCTGGCGGCCGAATTTGCTCACAGGGCCGGTGAGTCGGTCGTCAAAGCGGCAGCCAAGGGAGACGATGAGATCCGCCTCGCCCATGGCCAGGTTGGCATACGCCTCGCCGTGCATGCCGGCCATCCCCAGGCAGAGGGGGTGTGTCTCGGGTAGAGAGCCAATGCCCAGAAGCGTCGTCACCGCCGGCACGCCGCTCTTGTCTACCAGGGCCTGAAGCGATTCCTCGGCGTTCGCCAGGATGACACCGTGACCGGCGATGAACAGCGGCTTGCGGGCGCGGTTGATCATCTCGGCCGCCCGGCCGATGGCCTCAGCCGGGTCGGCCACGCGCGGGCAGCCGGGCAGGTGCACTTGGTCCGGATAGTAGTAGTCGAGCTCGGCAGCTTGCACGTCCTTGGCGATGTCTACCAGCACGGGTCCCGGCCGGCCGGTGCGGGCGATGGTAAAGGCCTCCCGGAGAACAGTGGGCAGATCCTCGACGTCGGTGACGAGGTAGTTGTGCTTGGTAATCGGTAGCGTGATGCCGGTTATGTCTACCTCTTGAAAGGCGTCGGTGCCGATGACAGACGTGGCCACCTGGCCGGTGATGGCCACCACCGGAGAGGAATCCATGTAGGCTGTGGCCAAGCCCGTCACCAGGTTCGTGGCCCCCGGTCCGGAGGTGGCGATGCACACCCCAACCTTACCCGTCGCCCGGGCGTACCCATCGGCGGCGTGGGCCGCCGCCTGCTCGTGGCGCGTCAGGACATGATGAATGGGAAAGTCCGGCAGGGCGTGATAGAGGTGGATCACCGTCCCGCCCGAAATGCCAAATACCGTGTCCACACCCTCGCGCACGAGGCTTTCCCAAACGGCTGCGGCTCCTGTCAGTCTCATCGTTTCCTCCAATCGCAATGGGTTCATTTGAAAACCGCCCCGGTGCTGGCCGAAGTCACGACCTGTGCGTAGCGCTTCAGGTAGCCGCCCTTGGCGGCCGGCTGCCATGTGGGCAGCGCGGCCAGCCTGCGGGCGATCTCATCGTCGGGCACGTCGAGGCTGAGGCGCCGGTTGGGAAGATCGACGGTGATGGCATCGCCGTCGCGCACGGCGGCCAGGGGGCCGCCCTCGGCCGCCTCGGGCGAGACGTGCCCGATGGCCGCGCCCCGCGAGGCGCCGGAAAAGCGCCCATCGGTGACCAGCGCTACCCGGTCGTCTACGCCCATGCCCGAGAGAAGCGACGTAGGCGTCAGCATCTCGCGCATGCCGGGACCACCCTTGGGTCCCTCGTAGCGGATGACCAGGACGTCGCCATCCTGAAAGTGCCCGGCGATGATGGCCGCCGTGGCCTCCTCTTCAGAGTTATAGACCCGAGCCGGACCGGTGTGCTGCCACATCTGTGGCGCGACGACGGCCTGCTTGACCACAGCGCCGTCCGGTGCCAGGTTGCCAAAGAGGATCGCCAGGCCCCCTTCAGGCGCGTAGGGCGCATTCAAGGGGCGGATGACCGCATCGTCGCCTGCGGGCGCCGCGGCCAGCGCTTCGCTCACGGTGCAGCCGGCCACGGTCAGCGCCTCGCCGGCCAGCAGGCCGCCGTCCAATAGGCGGCGCATCACGGCGGGGATGCCGCCGGCCCGGTGCAGGTCCTCGACAAAATGGCCACCGGCGGCCGGGCTCATGCGACACAGGTGGGGCGTGTGGGTGCTCCAGTCGTTCACCGCGGTGAGGGGGATCTCGATGCCCGCCTCATGGGCGATGGCCAACAGGTGCAGCACCGAGTTGGTGGAGCCTCCCAGCGCCATGTCCAAGGCGAAGGCATTATGAAAGGCGGCCGGCGTCAGGATGTCGAGGGGGCGGATGTCGCGCGCCAGCAGCGCCATGACCTGCATGCCGGCCTCCTTGGCCAGCGCCTGGCGCGCGGCGTGGACTGCCGGGATAGTCCCCTGGCCCGGCAGGCCCATGCCCAAGCCCTCCACCAGGCAGTTCATGGTGTTGGCCGTGAACATTCCGGCGCATGAGCCGCAGCCCGGGCAGGCGTCCTGCTCCAGCCGCGCCAGCTCCGCGGGCTCCATCTCACCGCGAGTCACGGCGCCAACGGCGATAAAGACGTCGCCGAGGTCTACGGCCCGGCCATCCACTCTCCCGGCCAGCATCGGGCCACCGCTGACCATGACTGCGGGCAGGTTCAGACGCGCCGCGGCCATGAGCATGCCCGGCACGATTTTGTCGCAATTGGGGACTAGCACGAGCGCATCAAAGGCGTGGGCTTGGGCCACGACTTCCACCGAGTCGGCGATGAGCTCGCGGCTGGCCAGGGAATATTTCATGCCGGCGTGGTTCATGGCCAGTCCGTCGCACACGCCGATGGTGTTGGCTTCAAACGGCGTCCCGCCCGCCATACGGATCCCGGCCTTGACCGCATCGGCCAACTGGCGCAGGCCTGTGTGGCCGGGAATCGCCTCGTTGTAGGCATTGATCACGCCCACGAAGGGCTGCTGCATCTCGCGCGTGGTGCAGCCCAGGGCGCGCAGCAGTGCACGGTGTGGCGCACGCTCGGGCCCCTGCTTCAGAGCATCACTTCTTCGTTTCGGCCGGTCATCCTGACCCATTGTCCACCTCGACGGTCGTTTTCGGGCAATAAAAAAACCCCCCGGCTGGGAGGTTTTTTGCATTCGTTTTGTCTGCCAGACTAGGCCACAACCCTCCCAACCGCCAAAGGCTCCTTAAGAACCAGGAGCTCGACCAGCACAAGCACCATAATGGCGATCAGGAAAACAGGCTGCATTCTCTTTCTCTAGTCCTCTCTACAAGCCATGTGTGCCCAGCGGCGCCACACAATGGGCCTTTATACCACGTGTCCTGGAGTTTGTCAATTCGCGCCTTCCACGCACGAGCATCATAATCGCAAAGAAGCACCATGGAATCCACCATTTTTGGTTTATTTAGTAAGGAACGGGCTTGTACTTTGCCGCGGTACGGTCTTTGCTTCCACCCTACCCACGACGAGGGCCGCTTCAGGACAACCTGGGGGAACTCGACGGCTTCTCATCTAGCCCTCGTCTCTCTCGATCCTGAACTCATCCTTAACGAAGTGGAGGATCTACGTCATTTGTCCTATATCCTGCCCGGAAAAATCCACCTTTTGCACCAAGCCGGATCGGCCATAGGGCCCTTGCAGGCGCAGGTCGATGCTGCTACACTGCCAGTAGTTCGCAACGCGCTGACAGAAAGGAACGCCATCATGCCCTGGAAAGTTGATCCGGCCAACTCGGAGGTTCGGTTCCTGGTAAAACACTTTCGCCTCACCACCGTCAAGGGTCGCTTCAAGACCTTTGACGGCACACTCGACATGAACGAGGAGGACCCGCAGGCTTCGACCGTTGAGGGGACCATAGACACGGCCACCATCAGCACAGGCATCCGTCCGCGCG
>JBFYTF010000175.1:0-32682 GCA_041300865.1 Anaerolineae bacterium | reverse complement strand
TCAGCGACAGGCGGTCGACGATGTCGTGGGCGTTCACCAGGCGTGCCCCGGGCAGGGCAGCCGAGACGGACTCGTACTCGTAGTGCGTCAGGTTGCCCTCGGGCAGGTAGGTGGCCATGCCACTCTCGATGCCCACGGTCCCGCGGCCCGCCTTGAGATGGGGCTCAATCAATCCCTTGAGAACGGCTACCTGGTCTTGCCCGCCCATCGGCCCGTAGCCCAGGACATAGTCCTCGTCCAGCCACGACTCGTCGGCTACGCGCGCGGCGTCTATGAGAAAGGTAACGGCCGTCGGCAGGCCTTCTGGCGGGATGACGACGTAGGACCGCCAGGGGCAAAAGGCATCCAGGACCCAGGACAGGGTCCGTAGCCGGGAACCGAGGTAGACGTCTATGCCCTCGCGGGCCATGGCCGTCTGGATGTCGTGCACGCGGCCGGGAGAATCGATCCAATAGGGATCCGCCGGGCTCATATGGTGTGTCATAGGTTGCCTGCCTAGTACTCTGTGGGGATGGTCGACAGCACTTCGTTGAGGCGGTCGACGACCGGGGCCAGCTTGAGCGCCTTGACCAGGTTGCCCTTGAGCGTCATCTTGCCCGACATTAGGGCCGCCCGGGCCTTGAGCTCTGCCCGCGAGATACGGGCAAAGGTTTCATAGTCGGCGATGATGGTGAACTCGGCTGTCGGTGCTCCGCCCTCGGCCAGGGTAAGCTGTTCCACCACGCCGTCCACCAGGCCATAGTACAGGGCGCGATCTTGGCCATCAGGGCAGCCCGTGTAGACGGTCAACATGGACGAGGTGAGGTACTTCATCTTTTCGGGGGTAAGGTCTGCCCGCAGGCGGCGGTGCGCCTCGGCGATCCATTCGGCGCTGAGGTACTGCAGTCGCTGTTCCATTTCTCCTCCTTTTCCCGGCGCCAGGGGCACTCAGGTACCAGTGCCGCCAGTATACCACAGCACGTGCCCCGCGTCCATCCTGGCAGCCCGCTGTACTACGGATTCTGTGTACCGGTTGGTAGATGTACACAATCAGGTTGGAGCTTACCTCGCCGCGATAACCGTACAACTGGGCGGCTTTGCCGGTTCGTGCCCGGCTGCCCCTCAACCCTGCCCTTTTGGGTGATGTCTGCATGTGCGCCCCACATGCTGTTGCTGGGTTACCCGTCATTCGCCCGAGCCCCTGGAGTTGTGGATGGCGGTCGCTGGTACCGAGCGGGGCAGGCGCCAACGCCGAACGGATGGTTCCCGGCATATCGGGGCACGGCTTGGAGCAGTCGAGTTGGCACAGATTATATGCCAAAATCTTATAAATGCCCGTGCGGAAGATTTGACGGGGTAGCGATTGTGTGGTAAAGTGCGCCCTTATAACCAGGACCAACGCAGCGAGTGCGAACTCGGCGGCGCCAACGTCACGTCGTGAACAAAGGAGAGGGGAGGAGCCATGGGGCGTAAGAGAACCGTCGCTCGAGTGCGACTGGCCGTCGCCACCACTCTGCTGGCAGCACTCGTCGCCGTGCTTCTGGTGCTGGCCGGCCATGCTCCCGCCCGGGCCTCGAGCCCACCAGGGGCTAGCTCGCAGGCAGCCGGCAGTGAGATTGACCTTCGCTCAGTCCTCGATGACAGGGAAGCTCTACCGCGAATTGACAGCCGCGCGACGGCGACCGGGCAGAGCGCAGCTTTGTCTCAACAACCAGTCGCCGACCGGTGTGCGCGGTGCCACCTGTCGCCTACGGCCTATCACTATGGGCTGAGGTGCGGACAGTGTCACTCGGCCTCTAGGTTTCTGCCGCCAAAAGCCATGCCTCCCGCGCACCCAGTGCAACTGGTGGGCAGGCATGCCGCGATAGAGTGCAGTGCCTGTCATAAGCCGGCCAAGGCCATTTCCAGCGTGTGTTCGACGTGTCACAGCGCGCCCAAAGGACATCTCACGGGCACGTGTTCCACGTGTCATGGACCCCAGGGCTGGGCCGACTCGGCCGCCGGGATAAGCGGCCCGGCGGCGCCCCATCTGCTCACGACAACGGACGACTGCCTGGTGTGCCATGCCCCAGCCGGACCGAACTGGCCGGCACCGGCCAGCCACAAATCGTACAAGCTCAACCAGTGCCAGCTATGCCACAGATCCGCAGCGAACCCGAAGGTGACAGTCCAGCATCAAGCCGTCGGCCTGTTCCAGGGTCGACACACGGAGCTAGCCTGCGTGCAGTGCCACTCGACGGGCCAATTCGTAGGAACGACTCAGGCCTGCACTGGGTGCCACCAAGCCGACGACCGCCACGACGGACAGTTTGGCCCAGACTGCGCCCAGTGCCACACGCCCAACGGCTGGGGTGGCGCCACCTTCGACCACGACCAGACCGGCTTTGCGCTGACCGGCGTCCATGGCAACGCTGCCTGCACCAGCTGCCACGCCAACGGCCAGTACAACGGAACACCGAGTCAGTGCGTCGTTTGTCACCAAGCCGACGACCGCCACGACGGCCAGTTTGGCTCGGACTGCGCCCAGTGCCACACGCCCAACGGCTGGAGTGGCGCCACCTTCGACCACGGCCAGACCGGGTTTGCGCTGACCGGCGCACACGGCAACGCTGCTTGCACCCGCTGCCACGCCAACGGCCAGTACAATGGAACACCGAGTCAGTGCGTCGCGTGTCACAGCGAGCCGGGCTACCACGCCGGGAGGCTGGGCACTGACTGCGCAGCCTGCCATCAGACCGGAAGCTGGTTTCCCGCGTCATACGGTGGCCTACACACGTTTCCGCTGGGCCACGAGGGTGCGTCTAGCTGCCGGACCTGTCACAGCGACAGCCTAGCTGGATATTCGTGCTATGGCTGCCACAACCAGGGCAAGATCGCCGAAAAGCACACCGATCACGACATTCCAGACTATGGGAATTGCGTGGCATGTCACCCGAACGGAGACGACGATTAGACGATTAGAACCGCCGTGCCCCCAAAGCTGGCTACTGCCAGCTTTGGGGGCACGGGCTTTGCTTACGACGGGTGCTGACGCGGGACGAGCGACGGCACTGACACCCACCGCCCGCCTGGGAAGAGGGGCAGCAGCGCTCCTAGTCCCGAACCGCCAACAGCATCATTTGTAGGCGAGGTCTACCGCCTGCCCCATCTCGGCCGAGCGGTAGGCCGCCTCAAGAACGCGCATGGCCCACAGGCCATCCTCGCCGCCGGGCGACGGCTCCTTGTCCTCGAGGATGCAGCGCAGAAAATGGTCCATCTGCGCCTCATACATCGGCAGGTCGCACTGCTGCTTTCGCGCCGGCATCTGCGGCTTGGTCACGCTCCATACGCCGGCTACGTATGTCTGCAGCTCCGAAGGCAGGGCCCGGGCATAACCCTGCGTGCCATAAACCTGTGTGTAGCCCTCCAGGCCGTCGGCGTAGAGATGATACCAACCTGCTTCAACCAGGCCGACGATGCCCCCTTCGAACTCGACCATCGCGGTCGCCGTGTCGTCCAGGGCAATGTCCCGGAAGTGGGTCCCGACGTTGGCCAGGACCTTCACCGGCCGGGCCTCGCCCAACACGTAGCGCAGCGTGTCGATGGAATGGATGCCCATGTCGGCCAGCGCTCCACCACCGGCCAGGTCCCGCGTCACGAACCAGGCGCCCGGTGGCGGCCCTTCATACAGCCAGATCGCGTGCGACTTGACTTTGAACACCTTCCCCAGGACGCCGCTGGCGACCAGCTCCCGCAGCCACAGGATCTCGCGGTCAAAGCGCCACATGTGGGCGATCATCAGTTTGCGCCCCGTCCGCCGGCTGGCGGCCAGCATTTCCTCGCCCTCGGCCACGCTCAGGGCCATGGGCTTTTCGCACAGCACGTGCTTGCCCGCCTCCAGCATCTGGACCGTCACCGGGGCGTGCAGGTAATTGGGCAGCCCAATGACTACGGCGTCGACGTCTGGATCGTCGGCCAGGGCTTGCAGGTCCTGGTACGCCCGCGGAATGCGGTGTTCCTGCACCAGGCGTTGCAGCGACTCCGGGTGCAGGTTGGCGGCGGCCACCACTTCGGCCTGGGGATGGTTCTCCAGAATGGGCAGGTGAAAATCCCGGATGATGATCCCCGTGCCCAGTATGCCGACCCGTACCTTGTCCATGCTTCCTCCTTGCTTCCTCAGTCGCCGACTACCTCGTCCAGATGGCTGAACACCTTCCGAAAGGCCTCAACATAGAACTCCATCAGCTCCCTGTCCTGCAGGTAGATGGGATAAGGCTCGGTGTTGAGCACGAGCGACGTGTCCATCAGTCGCAGGGCTTCCGGATAGTCCGCCGGGTTGTAGCTTATGTCCTTGCCATAGTACGGGCAGCGCCACGGGCACCCCCGGCCATACCCCTCGGCCAGCGCCTGGAAGATCGGGAACGAGGTCAAGGGCGTGACGTGCCAGATGGTGATCTCGACCCCCTCTGCCTCAAGGGCATCCAATAGCCTGTTGCGAAACTCGGCGGCCGGCAGCCGGATGCCGAGCGCCTCAGGGTCGAAGCGGAGCCGAAACTTGTGATAGATGCTGGTCCGGTCGGGTGGGACGTAGGGCGGAACCAGCCCCGGGATCGTGGCCAGCTCCCGGGTCAGGTAGTCGCCGTTTCGCTGGCCAATGGCGTTATAGTGTGGCAGCCGTTTCAACTGGCTGCGCGCAAAGGCCGCCGGCAGTTCCTGGGTGCGATAGTTCCAGCCGATGGTGTAGCTATAGTACGGCCGGATCTTTTCCTTTTCCTTGCCTACTCTTTCGCCAAAGGTCCGGATCATCCTGGCCCGTTCGGCCAGCTCCTCGTCGTCGGTGTTGAGAAAGCCCCCTTCGCCTCCGGACAGGTTTTTGGTCACGTTCAGGCTGAAACAGCCCATGGCACCCATCGTGCCGGCCATCTTGCCCTGATAGGTGGCCCCATGAGCCTGGCACGCGTCCTCGATGACGATCAGGTTGTGTTTTTGGGCCAAGGCCAGGATGGGCTCCATATCGGCCGGCAGCCCGTGGATGTGAACCGGCATCAAGACCCTTGTGTGCTCGCCGATTTTGGCTTCGATCTGCGCAGGGTCGATGTTGTAGGTGCGTGGATCGATGTCGACAAAGACGGGGATGCCGTTTTGGTGCAGGATGGGCTGGAATGAGCCTGAGAAGGAAAAGGCGCTGGTGATGACCTCCACGCCCGGCCCCACCCCGGCGGCGAACAGAGCCGAGTGCAGGGCCGCGGTACCGCTGTTAAAGCTCAACACCTGCCGGCTGCCGGTAAACGCGGCCCACTCTTGTTCAAGGGCTCTGGCTTCCGGCCCATGTACTCCCGACAGCACCTTTCGCTCCAGGACGGCCAGCACGGCGTCTTTGTCTTCTTGAGTGATCTCGGGCCAGGACCGTTTCAGACCTTCGGGCACCGTGCGCGGTCCCCCGTGTATAGCAAGCTTCCCTTTCATCGTTGGTCCTCCTCTTGTAGCTCAAACTGGTTTTGCGGCCGATCCAGCTCCAGTTGCCTGTTTCTACGCCGAAAGCGTCACCCGCACAGCCGGTGTGCCCGGCGCCCGGAAGCCCTGGGCCAGCGCCTCCTTGACCGCCCGGAAGGCATCCTCACAGGCCTCCAGCGTGTCGGCCAGGTCCTGCTCGGTATGGCTGCCACACACGAACCAGTGGTGGTTGGGATGCAACAGAATGCCCCGCCGGGCGATCTGCCGGTAGAAGGCATACTTGGCCGCCTCCCGCACCTCGGGCTCCGCATACGTGAAGGTGAGATAGGGCATTGGCGGCAGGCCGACTGCTTTGGCCTCCACCCCCAGATCCCCGGCCAGCCGGTCCATCCCCTCCAGCAGGCTCTGGCCGAGGCGCCACAGGTGGGGGATCACCTGCTCGCGGCGCAGCTTGCGGATGGTGGCGACCGCCGCTGCCATGGCAACCGAGTTGGTGAAAAACGTAGACGAAACATACGTCTGGGCCATCGCCTGCATGATCTCGCGCCGCCCCACCAGTGCCGACACGGCATAGCCGTTGGATAGCGCCTTGCTAAAGGTTGCCAGATCCGGCACCACGCCATAGTGCTCCTGCGCTCCCCCGAGGGCGACGTGAAACCCCGAGCGAATTTCGTCCAGGATGAACAGCGCTCCGTGACGATGCGCCAGCTCCTTCGCGCCGGCCAGGAATCCAGGCTTAGGCAGCTCGATCTCCAGGGGCATCATGATCAGGCAGGCTACCTGGTCGCGGTTCGACTTGAGTACGTCCTCCAGCGAATCCAGGTCGTTGTACGTAAAGGTCAGGGTGTCGTCGCGGACGTGGCGTGGGATGCCCGCGTCGCGGATGCAGCACCAGTCGTGCCAGCCGTGGTACCCCCACCGCACGATCTTGTCCCGGCCGGTGATGACGCGCGCCAGTCGCACGGCAGTGCTTGTCGCGTCTGAACCGGTCTTGAAGAAATGGACCATTTCGGCACAGGGGATCACCTCTATCAAGAGCTCGGCCAGCTCGTTCTGGACCGGGCGCGTCAGGGGAAAGGCAAACCCCTCCTGGATCTCGCGGATGGCCGCCGCGTCGACGTCGGGATCGCAGTATCCCAGGACAATGGTGCCATAGGCCAGGATCCAGTCCAGGAAGCGATTGCCGTCCAGGTCCCACAGGTGTGCACCCCGGCCCCGGGTGGCATAGATGGGGTATTCGCCCGGGATCAGCGTGTTCGGTGCCTTGCCCTGCGTGGTCCCCCCGGCGACGATCTCCTGCGCCCGGTCGAACAACGCCTGAGAACGAGCAAAGGACAGCGGTTGTGTCGTCATCTTCCCACTCCCCGAAAAGGATGTAGAATTCAAAATGCACAAGGCGCCGCGGCGCCGGACGGTTGGGCCACGCGCGGCATCACCGCTTTCTGGATGACCGGCCGGCGCGGCTCAAGGCATAAAAGCCAAGCATCAGAATGATCACCGAGCTCAGGAGGAGCAACGTTGCCAGCGCATTGATTTTCGGCGTGACACCAAACTTGACCTGCGAAAAGACATAGAGCGGCAGGGTAGTCTGCGGGCCGATGGTGAACAGGGTGATCACAAACTCGTCCAGCGACAGGGTGAAAGCGAACAGCGCGCCGGCAAGGATGCCGGGCAGAATCAAGGGAAAGGTAACGTGCCGGAACGTCGCCCCGGGGTTGGCACCGAGATCGGCGGCAGCCCACTCAAGGCGGCGGTCAAAGCCGACCAGCCGTGCCGAGACAACCAACACGACGTATGGGGTGGTCATCACCACGTGGCCGATGATCACCGTGCCCAGCGACAGAGACGTTTTCAGAGTAGAAGACAAGAAGACCAAAAGGGCGATGCCGATGAGCAGGCCGGGCACCATCATCGGCAGCAGGAACGCGATCCGCAGGTAGTCTTTGAAGCGGACCGCGGCCCGAACCAGTGGAAAAGCCGCCGCGGTGCCGATGACCGTCGCCAACAACGAAGTGCAAAAGGCGACCCACAGGCTGTTTTTGAAGGCGTCGATGACCAAATAATCGCGAAAGAGATCGCTATACCACCTGAAAGTAAAGCCGGTGAAGGGCAGGTTGCCGGCCGACGATTGGTTGAAGGAAAAGAACGCCAGCAGAACTACCGGCAGGTAAAGAAAAGCGTAGCCCAGGAATCCATACAGTCGGAAGAGGGTGCGTGTCAGGTTGCCGCGGCCCGAGGTTTCCATGTCTACACCAGATCCTCGATGCGCAGATAACGGCGGAACACGATCAAGATGATCGTGATCAGCACCGCGATGCTCAGCGCCACGGCCGCGCCGGTGGGCAACTGAAAGCCGCGGAACAGGGTGACGATCAAAATGGCCATCATCATGCCGCTGGTACCGCCAACCAGCTTGGGAGCGATATACTCGCCCAGCATGGGGATAAAGATGAACAAAAAGGCGGTGATAACACCCTGCTTCGTCTGGGGCAGCATGATCTCGACAAACGAGCGCCACGGCCGTGCCCCAAGGTCCATGGCCGCAGTGATCTGCGTGAAGTCAAACTTCTCGATGGCAGCATACAGGGTGATAATGGCAAAGGGCAGGTAAAGATACAGGAAGACGAGCGTCACACTAAAGTTGTTGTAGAGCAGGAACGACAGCGGCTCTTCGATCAAGCCCAGGAACATCAACAGCTCGTTGATCAGTCCCTTGCGCCCCAGGATTCCCATCCAGGCGTAGACGCGGAGCAGGTAACTGGTCCAGAAGGGGATAATGACCAGCAGCAACAGCGGGAGCTGCCAGCGCTTGCTCACGTAGCGCACCAGGAAAAAGGCGAACGGATAGCCAAACAACAGCGCCAGCACCGTTACCAGCAGGGAAATGCCAAACGTCTTGAGCAAGACCTTTAGATATAGACCGGCCGTAAAAAAGTCCTGGTAATGCTTCAGAGTCCATTTAGGGACGACGTTAACGCCCTCCATCGTCCACAGGCTGTAGAGGACCATGGTGATCATCGGTGCCAGGAAAAAGACCGTGAGCAAGACGCCCACCGGCACGAAGCCAAACAGCAACTTGCGTGACGGCCGCACGCCGGCCATTTCCTCGGCACCGCGCACGACATCGCCGGGGCCGAGGCCGCCCGCCGTGGAACCTGCCGGAGCGGCCTGTGCAGTTTTCGAGCTCAACAGACCCCCTCCCATGAGTGGGGCTGTCCCAAATGGTTCGCCGCAGCGCTAGACGCCTCGGATGCGCAGAACCGAGGGCTTTCGCGCCATTCGGTGGAACCTGTTTTCGGGACAGCCCCTCCGCAACCCATCAGCTGGCCAGCGCTTCGTTGAAAGCGTTAATGTAGGCGTCCATGTTGGCCGATGGGCCCTTGAGCGTCATGTCCAGCACGATCTCGGGCCGGTCCATGAGATACCGCTTGGCGCGCTCCTCCTCGCCCTGCTCAACAAGCAATTTGTAGGCAGCCTCGTTGAACAGCGGCCGGCCGTACTGGAGGAAATTCTTGGCAATCCACTCCGGGGTCTCCATCTTGTCCAGCCATTCCCAGGCCGCGTCCCGGTTGGCGCCGTCCTTGACCAGCATCTCGCCGTCCATCCAGCCGACGACCCCTTCCTTGGGCACAAACGTCTTGACCTCGGGGCCGCCCGCATCCTTCACCCGATCCTCCATGCCGACGTTGACCGTGGCAAACCAGATCGACTCGTCGGTCATGAGGGTCACCAGCTCGGTGTTCTGCTCAACGAACTTCAGGATGTTGGGCTTAAGGTCGATCAGCTGCTGTTTGGCCTGCGCAATCTGGTCATCGGTCATGTTGTAGGCGTCGTCGATGCCCAGGCTCTTGCCCATCATGGCCATCACGTCGAAGGGCTGCAGCTCCATGGCGAGCTTGCCCTTGTACTTCGGATCCCACAGCACCTCCCACGTGTCGGGCTCCGGCGTGACGTAGTTGGGGTTGTAGGCGATGATCACCGGCGAATAGCCGAAGGGGAAGGCCAGGTACTTCCCGTCGGCCTGCCAGAAATCAAACTCTTTGACGACTGAGTAGAGGTTCTTGGACGTGGCCAGCTCATCCAGGTCGAAACCCTCGATGAGCCCTTCCTCGTAGTACCTGGGGACCCACAGGGCGTCACCCGAGACCAGATCGATCTGCTTGCCACCCACCTGCTGGACCTTGAGGAATGCCTCCGAGTTGTCCGAAAACAGCGTGGGCGTGGTCTTGATGTTGAACTTGCTGGACGCTTCTTCCAGTTGCTCAGGAAAATAGTGATCGCTCCACGTGAGCCAATTGAAAGTCCCGCCCTGTGTTCCCACTGTCGGGCCGCAGCCCGCCAGGGCCGACGAGGCCGCCAACCCCAAGCCGGTAGCAGCCGTAAGCTTCAAGAAGTCTCGCCGAGCAATGCGTCTGTCAAACATGGTTGATTCTCCCTTCTTCGTTTGCCCGTAGAACGACCTGAGCCACTGCACGCACGTCCTCTCCTGCCACCACCCCCCTTCAGTCAAGCGAAAGCTTAACCCGGCACGCCTTGTGTGGTTATTCTCCATTCCCGCATCGGCTATTGGTACAACACCTGCCCATCCCCGACCTGCCAACCGATCCAGATCTTTTGGCCCGGGCTGATTGCCAGGGCATCACCGGCGCCGGCCTGGCTCGTCTGGTGCACGAGCACCGGGGCACCGCCTGCCAGTTCGCACCCGATCTGGGTATACATACCCAGGAAGGCAACCCTGGTGACTGTGGCTTCGGCCAAATTGTCCAACGTGCCCTGGGAGTCGGGCGCCAGGCAGGCGGCCACGTGCTCAGGCCGCACCATTACGGTCACGTCTTCCGGACGCTCGGGCAGGTCCTGGGCCGGACGGCCACCGGTCTGAACCCGCACAGGCCGGGCAAACCCCGGTATCCGCACCCAGACTTCGTCACCGGCAACCTCTTGTAGCTTGCCTTCAAGAAAGTTGGATTCGCCGATAAAGCTGGCTACGAAGCGGTTGACCGGGTGGTGATAGATGGCCGTCGGCGTGTCCTCCTGCACCAACCGGCCCCTGTTCATCACCGCCACACGGTCCGACATGACCATGGCTTCTTCTTGATCGTGGGTGACGTACACAAAGGTAATTCCGACCTTGCGCTGGATGTTTCGCAGCTCGGCCTGAAGCTGCTTGCGGATCTTCAGGTCCAGTGCGCCCAGCGGCTCATCCAGCAGCAGCACGTCCGGCTCGTTCACCAGCGCCCGGGCCAGGGCGACACGCTGCTGCTGGCCGCCGGAGAGCTCTGCCGGCCGGCGTTGGCCAAAGTCTGGCAAGGAGATCAGGCGCAGCACCTCGTCGACCTTGCGGTCGATCTCGGCCTGTGGCACCCTGCTCATGCGCGGGCCAAAGCCAATGTTCTGGGCCACGGTCATGTGCGGAAAGAGGGCATAGTTCTGGAACACGGTGTTGACGTTGCGGCGATAGGGAGGATCGTCCTGTACTACCCGGCCGTTGATGCGCACCGTGCCGGCCGAGACAGGGATGAACCCGCCGATGATGTTGAGCGTGGTCGTCTTGCCACAGCCCGACGGCCCCAGCAGCGTATAGAACTCCCCGTGGTGGATCTGCAGCGACAGGTCGTCTAGCGCGGCCACGCTGCCATAACGTTTGGACACCCTGACCAGCTCGACCGCATAGCCAGAAGTGCCGCCGTCCCTTCCTGTAGCCATCACCCGCTTACTCTCCCCCTCGTTGCCGCGCACATCGCTGTAACGGATCTGCTGGACAGAACGTCACGACTGCCGCCGCATCCTCAATCAGCTCCACCTACTGCCACGGGAAGCAGACGCCCTTGGCCCCCTGCCCTGCCGCCAGCTCGGCGATGCCTGCCGGCAGTTCTGCAAGTGACAGACGGTGGGTGATCAGATCGTTGAGGTTCACCGCACCGCTCTCGAGGATCCTGACCGCCTTGGGAAAGACATGGATGCCGATAAAGCTGCCCAACAGGCGTAGCTCCCGCCCCTGCAGCTGCGCCGGCCGGATCGTGCACTCGGCCGTGTGGTCTTCGCCAAAGACGATGATGCGTCCACCTTTTCTGGCCAGCGAGATGGCAGCGGCGACTTGCGAGCCCACGGCATCGACGACGACGTGAGCCCCGGCATCCGTCACTGCCCGTACGGCTGCGACCATATCCTCTTGCCTGGGATTCACGACCAGGCCGGCCCCCCGTGCTCGCGCGAACTCGATGCGCCAGGGAGAGACCTCGACCATGATCACCTGCCCGGCCCCGGCGGCTTGCAGCACCTTCATGTAGACCAGGCCGGCGGGTCCCGCGCCGATGATGACCACATCCTCGCCCGGCAGCAGCGCCGCTTTCTGGACTCCGCCCAGGACACAGGACAGCAGCTCGATCAACGCCCCCTGTTCAGCGGGCAGATCGGCGCCAATCTTGTACAGGCCTTTGGCCGGGGCGAGGGCATAGTGGGCAAAGCCACCGTCCTGATCCCCTCCGAGGCTGACCATGTTGTCGCACAGATTGGGCCGCCCTTCGGCACAAAAGCGGCAGTGGCCACAGGGCAGGTCGGGAATCACCGCTACCCGATCTCCCGGCTGAAGCTGGTGGACGTCTTCGCCGGCCTCGATCACCTCGCCGATGTACTCGTGTCCCAGGATCACGCCTCTCTTGGCGTGGGCGATAGGCGGCACGGCCAGGAAACGGATATCGGTGCCGCAGACGCCGCACGCTTCGACCCTGATCAGGACATCCTGGCGGGTCTGAAGCTGGGGAACCGGCACCTCCCGGATTGCCAGTTTGCCTTCGCCCTCAAAGACCGCTGCTAGCATCGTCTTGTCTTGCATTGGCACCCCTTTCTCCAGTTGAAGAGGAACCGCAGGACCTACGCCGGTCCCGCGTCATGGCCGGCAGTCACGATTGATCTCGGGCCAAGGTCGTCGTCGATTCCCGCACGACCAACTGGCTGGGCAGCACACAGTCCGTGACCGGGGCTCGGTCTGCCTGGTCCGCCTGCTGGCTAACGCTCAACAGCGCCAGAATCATCTCCACCGCCGTCTCGCCCATCTGGCTCTTGGGCTGCGCCACAGTGGTCAGTGGCGGCTCCAGATAGCGGGCCAGGTCGATGTCGTCAAAGCCGACGATCGACAGGTCAGCGGGGATGCGCAGGCCGGCCATGCGGGCCGCCCGCATGGCGCCGATGGCTGTGGCATCGTTGTAGCAAAAGACGGCGGTCGGCCGGATCGGCAGCGCCAGGAGGTGTTGCATGCCGGCGATACCGCCCTCCGGCTGGTTGTCGCCGGGAACGATCAGCTCCCGCTTTGCTGCCAGGCCACTGGCCAGCAGCGCCTCTTCGTAGCCCCGGAGCCGTTCCGCCGCATCCCATTCGCGAGCCGGACCGGCAATATGCGCGATGCGGCGGTGGCCCAGGTGCAGCAGATGGGAGACCGCTTCCCTGGCTCCCGCCGCGTTGTCGACTTCGACGGAATAGCCGATGTGCTCCCGGTGCGCATTGTTGATGATCACAATCGGGGTGTCCATGCCTTCTTCTCGGCAAAAGGTGTCGTCGGTGCACCCCGAGATGAGGATGATGCCATCCACCCGCCGTTCGCGCAACGAGCGCAGGGCTGCCAGCTCGCGCTGCAGATACCCGCCCGAGTTCGTGAGGATGACGTTGTACCCTTGCTTGAGCGCGGTTTCTTCAATGGCATGGATCACTTCGGCGAAAAAGAGGTCGGTGATGGTCGTAACGACGATGCCGAGGGTATTGGTCCGGCGGGTGACCAGGCTCCGGGCGACGGCACTGGGAAGATATCCCATTTCGGCGGCGATGCGTTGGATACGAGCCTTGGTCTCGGCCTGGACGCGAGGGCTGTCGTTCAGGGCGCGGGAAACTGTGCTGTAGGATACGCCAACAACGCGAGCGATGTCCTTTATAGAAACCGACATCGTGCTTCTTCCCCCACCGGAATACAAACGTTTGCCAGCCCATTATATCAGCACTGCAAACGTTTGTCAACAGGGAAAAAGCGGCGCTTGTCGAGGTTCAACCGTCAATGAGGCCGAACCGGAGCGGCTGGCGACAGGGCTGCAACGGCGGTGGCCCTGTCCCTCGAATTCAAGAGGCAGGGCCACCGCCAGGCTGCATTTGGGGCCGAGGAGCAGAACGCTGGCTAGGCGTCGCTACCCTCTCGTGGGCCGCCGGATCTGGAGATCACTGGGCCGAGCCAAAGGTGACCTCAACCGTTGTCTCAGCCGCAGATTTCTGCTCGTCGAACCAGGTCTGAAAGGCCTGCGTCATCATTGACTGATAGGTCTGGTCGTCCACGTCCCGCATACCCTTTTCCAGCACCTGGATGATGTGATACCCAAAGTCGGTTTGGATCAGGTCACTGGTCGTGCCCGGCTCCAGCGAAAAAGCTGCTTCTTCAAACGCGGGGGTCATCCGCCCACGGGGAAACCAACCCAGGTCTCCCTCACTGTCCTTGTTGCCCTCGTCCTGCGAGAACTCGGCAGCCAGAGCTGCCCACTCTTCGCCTTCATCTAGCCGGGCGATCACCTGCTGACCTGTCTCTTCGTCGGCGACCAGGATATGCCGGGCGTGGACCTGCTCCGCCTCGCGGGCCGGCCCGTGCGCTTTGCCCACTTCCTCAAGGAGCACGGTGTCTTCCATCAACCGGGCGAAATAGTCCTCGCTCAGGCCGGCTTCCTCCAGGAACTGCTCCCAGGAGTCAAACTGCCCGCTATCGAGAACCGCCGTTTTCTGCTCCTCGACACGCGCCTCTATCGCCTCCTGGCTGGCTTCGATCCCCTCCTCGGCGGCGCCCTGGCGTAGCACTGTGCGCTCGATCACCGTTTGCAGCACCTGATCCTGAAACGTCCCCAGCATGTCAATGTTTTCCGCCTGGTTCCAGTCCACCATGTACTGCAGGGTGACGCTATGCAGTGCCTGGTTCAACTCGGGCTCATAGTCGGACCAGGTAATATCCTGACCGTTGACGGTGGCCAGCACGCCATCCACCGGCTCAATGGCCGCCAAGGCGACCTCGACGCCGCCGGTGGGCGTAATGGGCGCAGTGGAGGCGATGTCTGGGACAGTGACCGGCGTTGCGGTGTCGCCGGGCGCAACCGTCGCCGTCTCCTCGACGCTGACGGTGCCGGTGTCGGCCCGAGGTGTCGGCGTCGCCATTTGCGGGCCACAGCCAGCCACGACCAGCACGGCCAGGGTAAACAAAAGCAGAACCTTGACTTTCAACAGAAGATCCTTTCATCCATAGGCTGCTGCCCATTTTACCACGTTCCACTCCTGGAACAAGTCCGCGCTGGCTGCAGACTACAGGAGAGAGCCAAATGCTCCGAGCCGGGACGGGATCTATTGCGACCAGGCCGTCGGCTGGCGCACCCAGCGGTGGGGGCGCAGGCGCTCAATCAGCTCGGGCGGCAGCGGGCCGGCGTTGGCGGCGGCGACGTTGGCATCGACGTGGCGGAGCTTGCGCATGCCGGGGATGGTGGTGCTGACGGCCGGGTTCGAGAGGATGAAATGCAGCGCCATCTCGGGCAGGCTCATACCGGGTAGCAACAGTGGCTTGAGCGCCTCAGCGCGGTCGACACTCGCGGCGAGATTCTCAGGGACGAAGTAGCTGTTGCGCCAGTCGCCTTCGGGCCAGGTGGTGTCCTTGGTCAGGGTCCCGGTGAGCGAGCCTTCGTCGAACGGGACGCGGGCGATAACGGCCACGCCCATCTCCACGCAGGCCGGGAGCAGCTCATCCTCGGGGTTCTGGTCAAAGATGTTATAGATCACCTGCACGGCGTCGATCAAACCGCTGCGGACGGTCTTGATGCCGTTCCACGGCTCCCAGCGGTTGATACTGACGCCAATAGCTTCGAACAGCCCCTGGAGCCGCAGCTCGTCGATCTTGGTGACCCATCGATCGTCGTCGAGCCAGTCGTCTTCCCAGACGTGGAACTGCATCAGGTCAAACGACTCGAGCCCGGCGTTTTCCAGGCTGCTATGGACGTACTCCTCAATATGATCGGGAGGGAAGGTGTCGTCGAGCGTGAAGCCGCGCCGGCTGGGCCACTTCTTGTTCTTGGGTGGGATCTTGGTCGCGGTGTACAGCTTCTTGCCGGGGTTGGCGCGGATCAACTGCCCCAGCAGGCTCTCGCTGTGACCATCGCCGTACGCCCAGGCAGTGTCAAAGAAGTTGACACCCGAGTCCACTGCCCGCTGTAGCGCGCGCATGGACTCCTCATCCTCGGAACCGGTCCAGCCTCCCATGCCCCACATCCCGTAGCCGACGGCGCTGACGGGCCACCCCTTGCGACCAAACGAGCGGTAGTTCATGGCATCCTCCTACAGTCAGTTGATGTTGGTTGCGTGGAACACTGCGCTGTACCTCAAGCCCATGATACCGCAGGAAGGAGAGGGCGTCAAGTCCATCACCCATAAAACGAGCCGGCCTGCAGACCGGCTCGTCTTGATTGACCCCGCCTCTCCCGAGAGCTGGCACCCTGGCGCGATCTGGTGCGCCCGTTCCCGACAGTGGCAGATGCCGTCAAGGTCCAGGACGGGCCACGCACGGGCCAGGTTCCCCACGAGAATGGCGAGCAGACGGCCAAGATCAGGAAGTGGTCCCCGGGTGCTTCCACCTGGGGACCACTGCAGGAGCCGTATTCGGCCGTTCTCGGCCGCAAGCGCTGGGCTGGCCTGCCGCGGATCAGGGCAGGTCACCCACCACGTTGAACGTTTCGATGATGCGGCTAAGCGCCTCGACGTCGGCATCGCTGACAAGCTGGACCACAACCCAGACGAGGTAGGATCCGTCCTCGGGAGTGGCCGCGATGTTGACGATGGAAGACTCCGTGCCGTCGCAGTTGGTGTACATGTCATACGATCCAACATAGTAGCCGTCGTCGTACTCGTAGCGCCCCTCGAGCTCGCAGGCATCGCTAAAACCAATGGCGTCCAGGAAACCGTCGGGATCGTATTCTGCCACGAGGGCCTGCGATGCACCGAAAAAGACCCCAGGGGTTTCATAGGTGTCGTTAAAGCTCGCCAGATCGCTCGAGGCAGAGAGAGCCGCGCCGATCTGCTCGCCGTCAACCACCCAGGCACCACCGTCGACGTCGTTCCACTCTTGTGGGACATCCATCTCCAGTGCGCCCGAGTCGTCGTTGATGCCGACGTACTCCGAGTAGCTGGGAGCTCCAGGCCCCTCTGGGCCCGCGGCGGCAGTCGGGACCACGGGGAGGGACATTACCTCAAGCTCGCGGCCGTTGAGCTGGCCCTGCAGCAGCTCCCCAGTGTCGTAGCGCAGCACCTCGACGTCGAGGACATCGCCGGGGTCATGGCTGCGCAGGATGTCGCAGTAGTCCGACATCGTGCCGTCGGTGGCGAGGATCAAGCCGGCGAGGTTGTAGATGATGTCTCCGCCCTGGATGCCAGCCCGATCGGCCGGCGAGCCGGCGTCGACCGACGACACCCAGATGCCCGTGATACCCTCACCTTCCACGGCCGACCCGTTGACGCCGATGGAGTTCACATCCTCTCCGGCACGCAGCTGGTCAATCACCTTGAGCGCTTCGTCACGGGCAATGGCGAAATACTGGTTATAATCGGGTGCACCGGCATAGTGAATGGCCACGACCTTCCCATCTTCCGTCACGATCGGTCCGCCCGAGTTGCCCGGATTGGTGCTCGCGTCATGCTGGATGACGGTGTCGACCGAAGCCCAGCTCGTCTCACCATCGGCGTGTTCCTTGGCGACACTGCCTCTCGTCAGCGTGTACTCCGGATCGCCCAGCGGGAAGCCGGCAGCACGGACGTCGAGACCGGCAACGATGGGCCCGTCGTACCATTCCAGATAGGAGTATCCGTCGCCATCGATATCGATCACTGCCAGGTCGGAGCACTCGGAAACGCCCACTATCTTCGCGTTACGCGGCTGGCTCTCACCACCAACCCACACCTTGAGAAACGCCGCGCCGGTAACGACGTGGTTGTTGGTCACCGCCAGGCCCGATGGGTCGATGATAAAGCCTGAACCACGGCCTGCCACATTCTCCTGGAGTCCGACGCCGGGCTCGACGAAACTGCCCTGCGCTTCGATCTGGATGACCGCCTTCTTGACGTCGGTGAGGGCTGTGATCAAGCCTGCCGGCACTTCCGTAGCAGCCAGGGTCGACGTGGCGGCTGGAGCCTGGGTGGGAACACTTGTCTCCGTGGCAGCCGGGGGCACGGTTGCCGAGGGAGCCTCCGCGGGCGTGGGGCCACCACCCCCACAGCCGGCCACGGCCAAGACTAACATCAGTAACACAATCCAGACCAAGCTGGAACGGATGCGGCTCATTGTTCTCCTCCTTGATTCGCCCGGCATCTACGCTTGTGGCTTCACAGCATGGGTGGCTTCGGGCAAGATGCCCTAGAAGCTGGTGTGTGATCGACAACATGATAGAATATGTGGCCCGATTTGTCAAATACAAGGCGCGGCTTTCGAGGGGGCTCAAGGCTGCTGAGCATGGCGCATGCGCCATGCTCAGCAGCGGGCCGATTCGAGCCGGCGTAGTTCCCGTCGCTACTCTAAAGCCGTTGGCCGGCGCGGGTTGAGCCGGCGTAACGTGTCAGACGAGGACCTGCGATCAGGCACTTGGCTCCCCCTGCCAGGTGTGCGCGAGGACGCGCAGCCAGTTCTCGTAAGCCAGCTTCCGCAGCGCGGCGTCGTCGTAGCCCGCCTGCCGTAACAGCGCGATCAGCTTGGGCAAGCCGGCCGCATCGCCGAGCTCAAGGGGTATGGTCGCGCCGTCGAAATCGGACCCAAAGCCCACGCGGTCGATCCCCAAACGCTCCACGAGATGGTCGAAGTGGCGCACGACAACCGACAGCGGAGTATCGGGATTGTTGGCGCCGTCCTCACGGAGAAAGCCCACGTCCAGATTAACGCCCACCATCCCGTCCGACTCGCGGATGGCATCCAGCTGCTTGTCGGTCAGGTTCCGCGTTACCGGGCATAGGGCGTGCACGCAGCTATGTGTAGCGACGATCGGCGCGCCGGTCAGGCCGGCAAGGTCCCAAAAGCCCCGTTCATTGAGGTGCGACACGTCGAGCAGGATGCCGAGCCGGTTGCAGGCGCGCACGAGCGCACGCCCTTCCTCGGTGAGGCCGGGGCCGGTGTCGGGTGAATGCGGAAAGCGAAAAGGCACACCCCAGCCAAAGAGATTCGGCCGGCTCCAGACGACACCCAGGGAGCGGAGGCCGGCCCGGTAAAGGACCTCGAGCAGATAGAGCTCCGGGTCGATGGCGTCGGCGCCTTCCATATGAAGAACTGCGGCCAGCACACCGCTCCGCAGGCAGCGATCGACCTCCTCCACCGTGCGCACCACCTTGATCTGCCCTGCCGAGGCCGCCTCCAGCCGGAACAGGCCCGCCGACATGGCGACGCACACCAGCGAGGCGTGCGCCGGGTCAAGCGGCGCGGCCAGCGGCACCTCGTAGCCCGCCGGTGTGCGGGTAATCTCGAAGGGGACGTGCGTGCCCGGAGCGTGGGCCGAGGCATAAACCGCAAAGAGCCCGCCCGCCAGGCCGCCTTCGCGCGCCCGTGGCAAGTCGATGTGCCCGTCCGCCTGGCGCACGAAAAACCTCTGAAGGTCGTCACCGGCATAGGGGTACAGCCGCCCAAGCGTATCGTTGTGTCCGTCAAAGATGGGCAAATGCATCAGGTCTCCTCGCTCTTTTGCTCTGTCTAGCCTCAGCCGTCCTGGCTAAGGTCGCGAAAACCGGCTACAATGAGGGCGCTTCCAGGGAAGCCGGAACCCCTGTCGCCACCCCGCCCAGGCCGGTGGCCCCACGGCCAGCGGGCCGGCCGGGTCTACCCCTCCCGCATGGCCAGCTCGTCGCGCAATGCCCGGTGCTCCTCGCGGCCAATGGGGTAGCGCCAGGCAAAGGCAATGGCCAACAGCAGGAGGACGACGGGCACCGGTCCCATGAATAGACGGATGGCCTGCACGGCGGCCTCGGGCTGGACCGGCAGGGGTTCGGAGGCGACGGGCCTGATGTAGCCGCTGGCTGCCAGGGCCAGGCCCATGGCCCACAGGGCCACACCCGTCGCCAGCTTCTGAAAAAACGAGGCAAAGGCATAGTAGGAGCCTTCGCGCCGCTGCCCGGTGCGCACCTCGTCGTCCTCGATAACGTCGGGCACCATGGACCACGGCAGGACGTAGGCCGTGGCGATGCCCGAGCCGGCCAGCGCCGACAGCACGAACGCCAGGGCCACGTCCTCGGACCCCAGGAAAAAGATGCCCATCATGACCACGATCCACGAGACCGTGCCCAGGATAAAGGCGCGGCGTTTGTCGAGCCGCCGCGCGACCCACACCCACAGGGGGATAAAGAGGATGGCCGACCCCTGCGCGGCGAGGATAAAGTAGTTGGCCTGCTCGGGCACGCGCAGGTAGTAGTTGGCGAAATAGACCAGGTTGGCGGCCAAGATGCTGGCCGTGGTCCAGCTGAGGAGGTAGAGGCCCATGACCATCCGGAAGGGCCGGTTGCGGAGCGTGCTGCCCAGAGCCTCGCGCGCCGGCAAGGGCGCCGCCTGCTCCTCGCTCGGCCGCTCGCGCGTCACGGCAAAGACGACGAGGGGCGGCACCATCGACACCAGGCCCAGGGCCAGCCCCAGCAGGGCAAAGAGCTGCTGCTGATCCTCGATGTACCAACCCAGGACCGTGGCGAGGATGATCGCCCCCAGCGTGCCCGAGATGGAAAAGACCATGCGGTAGCCGTTGAGAGAGCTGCGCTCGTCATAGTCGGGTGTCATCTCGGGTGTCAGGGCGTTGTAGCCGACGTGCACCGCGGTAAAGACGGTGTCGAACAGGACAAAGGCTGCGGCGTAGTAGGCCACCATGCCGGCCGGGCCCCAGGGTGGCACGATCCACATCAGGGCGAAGGACAGGCCCAGGGGCACGGCGCCAAAGAGGAGCAGCACCCGGCGCCGGCCCCAGCGGGTCCGGATGCGGTCGGAGAACAGGCCGAAGAGGGGATCGTTGACGGCGTCCCAGACACGCCCGATGGCGATCGCCAGGCCGGCCAGGTCGGGCCGCAGCCCGGCCACGTCGGTGAGAAAATAGAGCTGGAAGAACATGACGATGGCCAGCGGGATGCTGGTGCTCAGGTCGCCGGTGCTGAAGAGCAGCTTGATGCGGGTGGGGAGCTGGGCCGGGCGACCCGTGGTCTCGCTCGCGACGGAGATGTCCATTCTCTAGCCTGCCTCCGTACTGAATGGTGCGGGCGGCCAGAATGCCCTGGCCACCAGCAGGTCGTCCTCCTGTTCCAGGAGCACACAAAAGCCCAGCAGGTCGCGCTGCAGGCAGTAGATGGGATCCTGCGGCGGGTAGTGGGGCTGGTCGCCCCGCACGAACTTGAGCGTTGTTTCGTGCTCGACAATGCGACGAAGCGTGGCGACGTGGTCATAGGGCCGGCCGCTGAGCAGGTGCTCGAGGTAGCCGGCGCAGCCTTCGTCCTCGGGCGCAGGCTGGCGGCCCTCCTGCCCCATGGCAACCAGTGACACGATGTCGGGCGGCGGGGAGAGGGCAGCAACGGCGCGGGCCGTCGCCGCAGCCGTCAGGTAGCTGCCCAGGTAGACCCTCTCGCAGCGTCGGGCGGCGGCCAGCGCGCCCTGGACCCCGGCACTCGTGCGCTGGGCCACGACCCGCCCCTCGAACAGCTCTCTGCCGGCGGCCAGCACCTCGGCGGGCGAGTTGCCCAGGTCGAAACCGGGGACCTTTCGCCCCCCCTCCTCGCCGACGGCCAGGGTGCCCTGGCTGCACTGCAGCTCGAGGGCCTCGCCGGCGCCGGCCACGAGCACGAGCTTCTCGGCGCCGAGGTGGAGCATGAGCGCCGCAGAGGTAAAGGCGCGGTAGACGTCAATGACCACGGCCACGCCCTCGGCCTGGCGAGCACCCGCCAGCAGGCTATAGCGCCGCACATCCGGCAGTCGTTTCATCCTTTGGCTCCCTTGCCCCTGATTCTAGCGTATGTGGGCGGCCGTGTCAAGGGGTTCGCAGCGCAGCAACTTGACTTTTTCGGACTCGGGGGGGATAATAGGGGGAGTCTTGGGTCAGGAGACAGCATGGGCGTAGAGATCCTCAGCCACAGGCGGATCACGTGGGTCAACATCGAGAAACCGTCGTCCGAGGATATGGCCTACCTGCGGGAGCGTTATCCCTTCCACCCGCTGGACCTTGAAGACTGCCTGAGCCGCATCGAGCGGCCCAAGATCGACGAGTACGACGACTATCTCTTTATCATCATGCAGTTCCCCGTTTTTGACAGCTCACGCCGGGTGAGCCGCCCGGGAGAAGTCGACATCTTTGTCGGCGCCGGCTACCTGGTCTCTGTCCACGACGGGAATCTGTGGCCCATCTCGAAGCTCTTTGATGACTGCCAGGCCGATGAAGCGGTGCGCGAGCGACACATGGGCGGGGGTGCGAGCCTGCTGCTGCACGACGTCATCGACCGCCTGGTGGACTACTGCTTTCCCATCCTCTACAAGGTGGACGCCAACATCCGCGAGATCGAAGAGGACGTTTTTACCGAGGACCTCCGCGGTGTGGTGCAGGAGCTCTCCTGGGTCCGGCGCGACATCATCGCCCTACAGCGCATCGTGAAGCCGCAGATTGCCATCGTCGCCAACCTGGAGCACAAGGACCGGCCCTTTATCCGCGAGGAGTTGGAGGTCTACTTCAGCGACGTTCTCGACCACCTCTACAAGGCCTGGGACATGCTGGAGGACCACCGGGACGTCGTGGAAGGCCTGAGCGACACGGCCAACGTCCTGACCTCCTTCCGCATCAACGAAGTGATCAAGATCTTGACCATCATCTCGGTCATCATGCTGCCCCTGACGCTGGTCTCGGGCATCTATGGTATGAACGTCGCCCTGCCATTCATGGACTACCCCTGGGCGTTCCTGTTCATCGTGGTAGTCATGGTCGTCGTGGCGGGGGGCATGATCCTATATTTCAAGAAAAGGCGGTGGATTTAGATGGAGCTGCAATTCCTGGGCGCAGTTAGAACCGTCACAGGCTCGATGCACATGTTGCGGGCCAACGGCTCGCAGATCCTCCTGGACTGCGGCCTTTTCCAGGGCCCGCGCGAGGAGAGCCGGGAGCGAAACAAGAAGCTGCCCTTCGAGCCGGGCAGCATCCACGCCCTCGCCCTGTCGCACGCGCACATCGACCACTCGGGCAACATCCCCACCCTGGTCAAGCAGGGCTTTGCCGGCAGCATCCTGACGACGTCACCCACCCGTGACCTCTGCTCTGCCATGCTGCTCGATGCCGGGCACATCCAGGAAGAAGACGCCGCCTACGTCAATAAGAAGCGGGCGCGGCAAGGACAGCCACCCGTCGAGCCGCTGTACACCGTGGACGACGCCACTCGGAGCCTGACCCACTTTGTAAGCATGGGCTATGGCCGGCCCATGGCCCTCGGTCCGGGTGTGACCGTCACCTTTCGCGACGCGGGTCACATCCTGGGCTCGTCCCTCGTCGTCCTCGACGTCGAGGAAGAGGGCAGCAAGAAGCGGATCCTTTTCTCGGGTGACCTGGGACGCACCGGCCTGCCTATCCTGCGCGATCCCGAGGTGGTCGAGGACGTGGATATCCTGATCCTCGAGAGCACCTACGGGGACCGGCTGCACGACCCCATCGAGATGATGGACGCCGAGCTGCAGGAGGTGATCCTGAGCACGTATCGCCAGGGCGGCAAGGTCATCGTGCCGGCCTTTGCCGTGGGGCGCACGCAAGACCTGGTCTATGCCCTGCACCGCCTCGTGCGCGCGCAGAAGCTCCCCAGCCTTCCCATCTACGTCGACAGCCCCCTGGCGGTGAATGTCACCGAGGTCTTTCGCCTCCATCCGGAGTGCTTTGACGAGGAGACGCGGGCCTTCATGAGGGCGGGCAACAGCCAGGACCCGTTCGGCTTCGACCGCCTCACCTACGTCCGCGCTGTGGAAGAGTCCAAGCAGCTGAATTTTCTGCGCGAGCCGGCCATCATCATCAGCGCGTCGGGCATGGCCGAGGCGGGCCGCATCCTGCACCATCTGAAGAACAACATCGAGGATCCGCGCAACACCGTGCTCATCGTCGGCTGGCAGGCGCCCCACACGCTGGGCCGCCGCCTCGTGGAGCGCCAGCCGGTGGTCAAGATCTTTGGCGAGGAGTACCAGCTCCGGGCCAGGGTCAAGACCCTCAACGGCTTTAGCGCCCACGCCGACCGCAACGAGCTCCTGGACTATGTCCGGCAGCTGGGACCTGGCCGCCTCCAGGGAGTGCTGGTCGTGCACGGGGAGGAGGCGTCGAGCCTGGCCCTGGCTGAGGGCCTGCGCGATCTGGGCATTGGGCGCGTTGTCGTCCCGCGGCTGGCGGAAAAGTTCGAGCTGTAGCAGCCGGGATCCGACCTCAAAGGCCCAACGCCAGCCTGGCGATGGTGAAATAGATAAACAGGCCAGTGGCATCCACCAGGGTGCTCATCAGCGGGCCAGACACAACCGTCGGATCGATCTTCAGGCGCGACGCGACGAGAGGCAGGAGCGATCCGATGCTCGTCGCCCACAGCACGATGCCCAGGATGGCTACCGCGACGGTCAGCGCCAGGGCAGGATCCGATTCCCAGGTGATGGCCCGGGCGTAGGCGGCGGCTGCCATTCCCAGCCCCAGCAACAGGCCGACGAGGGCCTCGTGCAGCCAGACCCGCAGGGCATCCTGGAACTCGACCTCGCCCGTCGCCAGCTCGCGGATGAGGATCGCCGTGGTCTGCGAGCCGGCATTTCCCCCCGTGCCGATGAGCAGGGGAACAAACACGGCCAGGGCCACCACGGACTGCAGCAATCCCTCGAAGAGGCGCATCACCGAGCCGGTGAGGGTGGCCGTCAAGAACAGGAGCAGCAGCCAGCCGATGCGCTTACGGGCCAGGGTCAGCACGCTCGTGTCGAGGTAAGGACGCTCCAGTGGCTGGGCACCACCGATCCGTTGAATGTCCTCCGTCGCCTCGTCCTCGAGGACGTCCATGACGTCGTCAAACGTAACCACGCCGAGCAGTCTGTCGTCGCCGTTCACGACGGGCAGCGCCAGGAGGTCATAGCGCTGCATCAGCCGGGCGCATTCTTCCTGGTCGATTCCGACCGGGACGGAGATGACCTCACGATCCATGATCTCGGCCAGGGGCGTGCTGGGGTGTGCCACCACCAGACGCCGCAGGCTGACCACACCCACGAGGCGACCCATCCGGTCGACGACAAAGAGGTAGTAGACGTGCTCCGAGTCGGGCTGCCACTCGCGGATGGCCTGCAGTGCCTCGCCGGCAGTCATGCGCTGGCGCAGGGCCAGGAACTCGGAGGTCATCAGCCCGCCGGCGCTGTCGTCAGGGTGGAGGAGAAGGGGACGGACCTCTTCGGGATCCTCCAATCCGGCCAATACCTCGATGGCCCGCTCGCGGGGCATGTCGCCCAAGAGGTCGGCCGCCTCATCCGGCTCCATCTCGTCCACGATGCGGATGACCGTTGCGGTGGAGAGTCCGGCAACGAGCTCGGCCGCCTCCTCATCGTCGAGCTCTTCGAGGATGTCAGCCGAGTCGTCGGGGTGCAGTTCGGGGAGCAGGACAATCTGCTCTTCGTCCTGCAGCTCGGAAAAGATCTCGGCCTGGTCCGGTGGGCGCAGGCTGGCGATGATGGCTACCGCGCCGCTCAGATCGTCGCTCTCGAGAGCCGAGCGAAGGCGGGCCAGAATGCTTTCCAGGGCAAAGGTCTCCATGGCAGCACCTCCGGGAATAGGCCCCTGGAGGGGCACTCCCAGGGAGAGCTACCCTCCGGGGGCTAGGTCATTCGGTTGGAAGGTGTCCCGCAAGCCGCGGGACTTGAGGCCGGCCCACCCACGTGACTGGGTAAGGGCACCTCGTCTGACTCGATCTCCATCATCATCCCAGTTCAAGGGTAAGAGACGTCGGCCTTTGCGGGCTCGCCGCCGGCGCGCCCCTGGTGGGCGCGGGGCGAACGGCGCCGGCCGCAAAGGAAACACTCGGTTTGGGCGCAGCAGGCGCTCTTGCCGGGATGTTGTTGCCCGGCATGCGAAGAGCCATGAGCATGCCTCCGGTTGACTTCCCCGGAGGCGAGGAGGAAAGAGGTCCTGCCTTCCGGGGATCAGGCTATTTGGTTGGCAGGTTTGCGACGGGACCGCTGTCCCCAACTACTCGATGGGGGCCCGTCTTCTGGTTCCATCCCTTGATTCATCCCATCAATGTACGAAACGTGACTCGAACGCCAGGACCGGGAGTCTGGCACCCGGCCGCCAGACAATTATATCTGTCTCACCTCGGTCTGTCAAGTCTCGCGGGGGCATTTTGACAAACCCAGGCGCAGATGATACAATCGGGCGTGGACACCCCCAAACCGGGGAAAGGAGATCGATTTGACGGCTGCACTCGCACACGAACTGGAGGTCGCCAGCGACCTGGCACAGAAAGCCGGCAAGGCGATCATGCGCTACTACCGGGGCGAACTCGTCGTGGAGTACAAGGACAAGCGGGAGCCGGTCACCATTGCCGACCGGGAGGCGGATGACCTGATCCGGTCCGGTCTGCGCGCTGCTTTCCCGGCCGACGGTCTGCTGAGCGAAGAAGCAGAAGACGATCTCGGGCGGCTCGCCAAGGAACGCGTGTGGATCATCGATCCGCTAGACGGCACGACCGAGTTCATTGACAGAACGGACGACTTTGTGGTCCAGATCGCCCTGACGGAGGCCGGCCGGCCCATCCTGGGCGTGCTCTACCAGCCGGTGAACGATGTCCTCTACTTTGCGGTGCGGGGCCAGGGTGCCTTTGTCGTGCGCGGCGGCCACCGGGCGGAGATGCACGTTTCGCAGCAAAAGGATCCCAGGCAGATGTGTCTGATCGCCAGCCGCTCGCACTACAGCGGCTTTGTCGACGCCGCGCGGCACGAGCTCGGCATTGACTCGGTGCAGCGGCTGGGCAGCGTCGGCCTGAAGATGGGGGAGCTGGCGCGGGGTACCTGCGATCTGTACCTGGCGACCAGGGTGTGCAAGGAGTGGGACTTGTGCGCTCCCCACGCCGTCCTCCTGGGGGCAGGCGGCGTCCTCACCGACCTGTGGGGCCGAGTACCCGTCTACAACAAGCCCGACCTCGTCGAGTGCCGGGGCGTGGTGGCCAGCAACGGCCAGGCCCACGAGCAGATCCTCGAGGCCTGCGCCCCTCTGCTCCACATGCTGGAGGAGTGACGGCCCGTGGCCTGGCCGTCCTGGAGGCGCCTGCTGCTGTGCCTCGCCCTGGTTGCCGGCCTCGCCAGCTGCAGGCCCGCTGACCCCGGTACCGGCGAACGCGCAACACCGGCTCGGCCGACTGTCGCGCCCACGGCCACGGAGGAGCCGGTCGGCCCGCTGGCCGAATATCGTCTCGAGCTGAGCCTGGACGAGGGCGCTGCGCGGTTGTCGGGCAAGGAACAGGTCACCTTTCCCAACCACACAGGCGTCCCCCTGGACGAGATCGTTTTTCGCCTCTACCCCAACCTGCCTCAACATGGCGGCACCATGACGGTGCGGGAAGCGATGGTCGAAGGCCGGCCAGCCGCCTTCAGCCTCCGGGCGGGTGACACGTCGCTGGTGATCCCCCTGGACAAGCCCCTGCAGCCGGAAAAGGACCTGTCGCTGGAGCTGACATTTGACCTCCAGGTGCCGGCGGTCGAGGAGGGCTATGTCTTGCTGGGCTATAGCCAGGGGATCTGGAGCTTGCCCGATGCGTATGCGCTGCTCGCGACCCACGACGGCCAGGGCTGGCGCGAGGACGTGGCCCCGGCCCACGGTGACGCAGTGACGGCCGAGGCGGCGATCTATGACGTCCTCCTCACCCTGCCGGCCGGCATGGTGCCGGCGGCGACAGGCACGCTCGTCGGCACGGCCCCCGCCCCCTCCGGCGGCACCACCTATCACCTGGCAGGCGGCCCGCTTCGCGAGTTCGCCTGGCTGGCGAGCGCCGATTACCTGGTGAGCGAGACGACTGCCTACGGCACGCTGCTGCGTTCCTACTACCTGCCGGGCGACGAAGCATCCGGACAGGCGGCCCTCAACGTAGCTGCGGCCGCGCTGCGCGCGTACAACGACACCTTTGGCCCTTATCCGTACCAGGAGATGGCCGTTGTCGAAGCACCCCTGCTGCACTATGGCATGGAGTACCCCGGGCTGAACCTCATCGGCACGGTGCTGTACCGGCAAGACCGGTCGCAACTCGAGGACCGCGTCGCGCACGAGGTCGCCCACCAGTGGTGGTACGCCCAGGTGGGCAACGACCAGGTGAACACGCCGTGGTTGGACGAGGGCCTGGCGGAGTATTCCATGGCCTTTTACTACCGGCAGGTATACGGCGAGGCGCACGCCAATACCGTGGTCAACCAGCGCTGGCTCGTGCCCTACCAGGTTGCCGTCGAAAACGACTATGACGCCGTGGTCAACCAGCCGTCGGCGGCCTTTTCGTGGGAGTACGAAGTCATCGTCTATGCCAAAGCGGCCCTCTTTTTCCACGCACTGCACCGCGAGCTGGGCGACGAGACCTTTGGCCGCGTCCTGAGCACTTACCTGGCGCGCTATCAGTGGCAGATCGCCACGCCCGACGACTTCCTGTCGGTCGCGGAAGAGGTCTCGGGCAAGGACCTGGACGACCTCTACAACCGCTGGATCCTGAGCGCGGAGTAGCAGGCCAGACGCAGCAAGCCAAGCCGGCGGATGGCGATTGTTGTGAAGTTGTGTTGTTTTTGGGCTATATGCGGGGGTAGTACCCTGCCAACAGCTGTGGCGCGGGTCAGCGAGGCCCACGCACACCTGTCAGGTGGGGCAGGCGAAGCGTGACACAGCGGGAACCCTGACAGGCCCCACCTGACAGGTGGGTCATCCCGAAGAGCTTGTGGTTTCGTTCAGTCAAAATCCTCGTCAACGAGCGACGCGATCCGCTTCTCGTCGCCTCCCTGCTCGTGGAGCGCGACAAAGCCGGCGACCCCACCGAACCAGCCCAAAACCTCGTCCCGCTTCAAGCGCGTCGGTTTCAGGGCCAGAAGCGAATGGTACGACGAATAGGGCCACTCTCGAAAGTCGGCCACGAATCGATGCTTCTCTGGATTGCGATGGATATAGATCACCAACCACGACAAGTAGCCGTCTGAAGTTACCAACTTGCGGCCAAAAGGCCGCTCAAAAAGCGATCCCGTCCGCTCGTGGCTCTGATTGACGGATCTGACGTAGGCATCGAGCAGATTTGAAAAACACTTGCTCCCTACCACGCCCCCGGCTCGCGATTGACAGCCTGGGTGCTTTGTGGTATTCTAGCATTAGATGACACGGACGTGTTGGACAACGGGGTCCAGAATCCCCAGGCCTCGCGGGGGGCTGCGGCCGGACGACAGAAGGTGAACGTTCTCGAGGGACATGGCGTTAGTTGAAATGGAAACAGGGATAGAAAAAGGTCTCGCCTGCCTGGAAACGGAAGTGCTCGTCGGCCGCTGCCAGCGAGGAGACCGCCTGGCCATCGAGGTCCTGATCCGCCGTTACCAAAACTATGTCTACAGGCTCTGCTTCCTGGTCATGCGCACCGAGCAGGACGCCGAGGACATGACACAGGAGACCTTTATCCGGGCCTTTCGTGCCCTGCCCAAGTTCGAGATGCGCCAGGGAACCAGCTTTGACGCCTGGCTGTACCGGATTGCGGTGAACGCCTGTCGCTCGCGGATGCGCCGCAAATGGTACCAGGTTCTGCCCTGGCCCGAGCCAGAGCCCCAGATCTGTGGCGAGCCGGAGGAGCAACCAGAGCGGCTGTGCCTGAGGGGTGAGCAGCGCGAACAGATCCTCGCCGCCGTCGATTCGCTGGGGGACAAACACCGGCTGGTCGTGATCCTGCGCTATTATGCCGGCCTGTCGAACGAGGAAATAGCTCAGACCTTGAGCATACCGTCGGGGACCGTTCGTTCCCGGTTGCACATCGCCCGGCAGCGTTTGAAGGAGCTGCTCGGCGAGCAGGAGGAGGAGAAGCCCCTGGGACGGTCGAAAGAGGTGGCTGCGTGAACTGCGAAGCAGTAGGCCATCTGATGGATGATTTTCTCGACAATGCCCTGAGCCAACGAGAGCGGGAGCTCCTCGAGGAGCACCTGGCCCGCTGCTCGCACTGCCTGCGCGAGTTGCGCCACCGCCCGGCATTTGAGCGGGGCATCCGCCGCGCCCTCGCAAAGTCGGTGCAGCCGCTGTCTCTGCCGCCCGCGGCCAGCGACAGGCTGGTGGCAGCCGCGGAGAAAAGCCTGCGCAGAGCCCGCCGGTCCGAGCGCGCCAACCTCGTGCTGCAGATGTCGATGGGCGCTGCTGCGCTGTGCCTTCTGGCGGTCGGGCTGCTCTTCCTCACGGGCAGCATCCCGGTCCCGAACCGGCTGCAGCCCATTGCGCTTTTGCCGGTGAGTCAGGCGCCGCTCATCGAGGGTGCCGCCATCGCGGATGGGGCTGTGGACAGGGCCGCAAAGTGGGTCGAGGAGAGGCCTGCGCCGGCGGCGACGACCTCGGAGGTCAGCGTGATCATCCAGCCATACGTGATGCGCCCCCGCCAGCCCTTCACGATCACCGTTTTCTTATGGAGCGCCGAGGCGCAGCCAGTTGACGCCGTGACCCTCGAGTTGGACGTGAACGGGCCGACGGGTTACTACCAGTTCGACCTGGCCCTGGAGGAACCCGTGCCCGCCCGGGGCGTGTCCGTCGTGAAGGTCACCCCGGAGATCTTGGCCGAGCCCTGCCGCGAGCAGTACCTGATGGCACCCATCGATATATTTGCCACGGCGGGTGTCTATGACGTGCGCGTGACCGTCACCAAGCCGGCGAGCGCACGCCAGCTCCCCTGAGAGCGCATCCCTCGGCCGCGAGATGCCGTCCTCACCCGCACCTCTGCGCGCCTGGCCGCGGGCAGCCGCCGGCCTGAGCGCGGTCTTGCTGCTGCTGGCCACGCTGTGCCTTCTGGCAGCCTGCCAGGGCAGTTCCGCCCAGCCGACTGTGCCCGTGGGCGGCGTCCAAACGCCCGGTCTCAGGCCCATCCGGCCAACTCGGACCCCGGACCCACCCCTCCTGGCCCTCTCGGTGCTGACCGCAGAGATCAAGATCGCGCCCCTGCCGCTGCGCGCCGGTTTCCCGTTTACCCTGACGGGCGTTATCCACAACGACAGTCCGGTGACGGCCCGCAATGTGCCGGTCCTGGTCCACCTTTCGGCTAACCAGGAGCTGTTGGGCTACACCTCCTTCGTGGAGCTCATGACCGTCACGGTTCCTGCGTCGCAGTCGGTGCCGATCACCGTACCCGTGCGTTGGAACCTGGACGGCGGCGAGCACCGCCTTTGGGTGCGGGTCAACCGCCTGCCCAACGCCTGGCTGCCGCGGACGCCCACCCAGCCCGAGGAGAACTTGGCGGACAACCAGGTGCTGCTCGACCTCATGATCGATCCCTTTGATGCCTACGTCAGCGACCTGTGCGCGGGGCGCGTCGACCTGGAAGTGGGCCCCCTAGATGTCCTGCCCGATCCGGAGAAGCAGCTGGTGTTGGTCCAAGTCCACAACCTGGGGAACAAGCCAGTCTACAATTTGCCCGTTATCGTCCTCAGCGCCACGGCGTCCGGCATGGCCTATACCCCCGCTATCCCGCCGTGCGGCGGGACGGCAAGGGTAGCCGTCACCCTCGACAAGCCGTTCGCCGAGGGCGCCTCTTTCAGTGTCAGGGTCAATCCCGAGGGCTGGGAGGATGGCCTAGTCGAGGACAACTATGCCAACAACGAGGTAAGCGTCTCGTCAGGCCTGCCGGGGGCGGCCCAGCAACAGCTCGGGAGCCTGCAGGACTATGATTTCAGCATCGACGCCGGCGAGATCCAGGTGCCCCAGCCGTCGGTCGTTCTCATCCGGGTCTATAACCAGGGCACGCGTGACGCCGCGAATGTGCCCATCCTGGTGACGAACGAGACCGGCCGCACGCTCGACGACGTCGTCCCCCTCGTGCAGGGTGGTGGCTCGGGAGTGGTGGCGATTCGCGTCACCTCTCTGTGGAAAACGGGAGGCACTCTGACCTTGACCGTCAATCCCGAGGGTGCCAAGGGCGGCTACCCCGAAAGCAATCGTCAGAACAACGTCGCCACGTTTGCCATGCCTTGAGGTGGGGACGGCGGGAGCGAGGCTTGTACGACAGACCCGGCTTGTGCCGGGCCGGCTTTGTCATTTGCCGGGCTTTTTGGTATACTGAGGAACACTCGCTCGAAGAATGAGGGATTGTTGAAGGTCGCCATCGTCCACGACTGGCTGAACCAAATGGGGGGCGCCGAGGAAGTGTTGGAGACCCTGGTGGACATGTTCCCCGGGGCACCGGTTTACACCTCGATGTATTGGGCCGAGGGCATGCCGGCGGTCTACCGCGAGTGGGACATTCGCACGACGTGGATGGATCGCCTTCCGGGCATCTATCGCCGCCATCAGCCGTACCTGCTGCTCTATCCCCTGGCCTTTGAGGGCCTGTTCCTGGAAGGTTACGACCTAGTCATCAGCAACAAGAGTGCCTTTTGCCTGGGGGTGCGGACGTCACCCGGCACCTGCCACGTCTGCTATTGCCTGACACCCACGCGCTTTGTCTGGGACTTGGACACCTACGTCCAGCGCGAACAGGTGGGCCGGGCAGTCCGGAGCGCGCTGCGACCCTTTGTCCGCTGGATGCAGCGTTGGGAGCGGGCCGCTGCGGCCCGCACCGACGCCATACTCGCCATCTCGGCCGAGGTCCAGGAACGCGTCCGGCGCTATTACGGGCGCGAGTCGACAGTCCTCTATCCGCCGGTGGACACCGTGCGCTTTGCGTCAGCCCCGGCACGGCCTCAGGGCGACTATTTTCTCATCGTCTCCCGGCTGATTCCCTACAAGCGCATCGACCTGGCGGTGCGGGCCTTCACGCAGCTGGGCCTGCCCCTGTGGATCGGCGGCAACGGGCGCGACCGGGCGCGCCTGGAGGCGCTGGCCGGGCCCAGCGTGCGTTTTCTGGGCTATGTGCCGGACGAGGACCTGGCAGCGCTGATGGCTGGCTGCCGGGCATTTGTCTTTCCGGGTCTCGAAGACTTTGGCCTCACGCCGGTGCAGGCCATGGCCGCCGGCCGTCCGGTGATCGCCTATGCCGGCGGCGGCGCCCTCGACAGCGTCGTGGAAGGAGTTACGGGGACATTTTTCCCGGAGCAAACCCCCG
>JBFYTF010000163.1:0-4392 GCA_041300865.1 Anaerolineae bacterium | reverse complement strand
TAGTATAATAAAACTTGTGGGTTGGGGCAGTTCGCGATACAGTCGGGGTGGGCCACAGCGCCGACCACAAAGAGGCAAAGCCTCGTGGTCATAGCTGCAAGGAGCCAGGGTAGCCTCGTTGTTGCTCCCGTGGATCCGCCACGGCAGAAAGACTGAGGCCTCGCCCTGCTTGGCCGGACTCGGATAAAGGACGATGCTCCTGGCACCGTATCTGCCACTATACTGACGCCAAGATGAGATCTACATGGTTTTGAGGCTGGAGTCTGTAGTTTCCACCTTGGTATCCGTTTAGGCTGCGTCGCCGGCAGTTGCGAGGGGACAACTCTCTCGAGTTTTGTCGTTGACTGTCCCCTGGCTCCGGGCCCACCCAATCTCACTTTGTTAAGGAGATGCAACATGTATCGCGAACTGCAACCCTTCCGTGAGGCCCTCAGCCGTGAACTGAAGGCCAGCCTCTTCCCCGCCGTAGCGGGGCTAGACCCCAACAAACTGCTCGAAACCTATCTGGACCGGTTGACGATGTTCACCGGCGTGGACGTGGCGGATCACACCTTTACGGCTCTCGCCCTGGATGCCGGACGAGAGATCCTCGGTTCCTTGGACGGTTGCCCCAACGAGCCGGCCGGCTTTGAGCGCTTCGTTACCTGGGCTCGGGATCGTGACCAGCACGGCTTGCGCATCATCGCCGTCGCCGGCGAGACCACCGGCATCTACTACTGGGCCTTGTGGGACTTCCTGGGCGAACAGCCCGACGTGGCCAGGGTGCTGTACAACCCCCGCACCACCGAGCACATGGGTGAAGTCCTGTCCAAGAAGGTCCGCAACGAGCTGGTCGATGCCTTGCTGCTCGCCGAGCAGCTGCGCTTGGGCAGCACCCCCGAGGTCCTCCTGCAGGACAACGCCGATCTCCTCACGGCTCGCTACTATTCCCGCAGCGCTCCGGGTACCCTCGTATATAATGGACAGGAAGGTAGTCAGTGGCACAGGGGCACAGCCTGTGGTATACTAGAGATAGCCCCTTGTTTGCGGAGGGCTGTCGGTAGCCAGGGAGCTCAAGGGTACCCTGTTGCACGGGTCAGACCCCGTGACTTCTGCCAAAGTATGAGTCCCTGGGCCCGCCGGACTCTTCCGACACGGATAATGTGCACCGGTCCAAGGACACCGGTGTAGCAGGGAACCGGTTTGTCTCGTCCTTATCCGGCAAGCTCCAATCAGCACGAGGCTGTTGCCGGCGGGGCACCCACGGGCTGCGCCCCTGTGCTACTGACTCGGTTGGTTGGCGGCGACCCTTGCCGCCAGCCCATTATAGCACAGGAGGTGTACCGATGCAATATGCACCCGCCGAAACCTTGCTGTCCATCGATTTCAGCGTGGACTATCTTGATGTCAACCTGCTCGGACCGGCCGGCGCGGTCCTGATCCCACACCACCGCTACGCCAACAACTGGCTCGGCTTTGACGCCCTGCGCGGCGACCTGGTCCGCCAACTGCACGCCTTCGACGACGTGTCCTTGACCGCCGTGGGCGAGTCGACGGGCAACTACTGGTGGCACGCCTTCTACCACCTGTCCACCCACCCCGACCTGCAAGCCTTCGACCCACGCCTCATCCTCCTCAACCCCGCCCACGTCAAGGCCTTTCGCAAGGCGCTGCCCGAGGCCGACAAGACCGACGACTACGACCCGAGTCTGATCGGGGCTTACTACCGTACCCACGGCGCCGACCACGAGTACCTGTTCGACGAGCGCTATCTACCACTCCGCTTTCTCACTCGCGCCTACCACCGTGTTGCCCACACCCTTGCCGCCGAAAAGGCCTTCTGCCTGTCGGTCGTCTTCCTCACCGCTAGCGACTATCAGCGCCGTATTACCCTCCAGGACTCGTTTGGTGCCACCAGCCTCTACATCCTGACCGAGTACCCCGATCTCATGGCTATTGCCGACCTGCCTGTCGCCGACCTCGCCGCCGAGCTCAACGTCCCCGCCCACGGCCAGCTCCAGGACCCCGTCGCCCTCGTCCGCGCCCTGCAGCACATCGCCCGCAGCTCCTACCCCGTGCCCGACACCCTGCGCCCGACCCTGCACCAGGTTCTACGCATGACTCTCGACCACATCCGCTTCCTGGAAGGGCAGAAAGCCACCTACTACCACCTGATCGAGGCAGCACTCGCTGAGCTGCCTGAGGCTGACCTGGCTCTCGACTACAAGGGCCTGGGCCCGATCCTGGTGGCCGGCTGTCTGAGCGAGATCGGTGACACGCGCCGGTTCGTCACCGGCGACAAGTATGATCGCAAGAGCAAGGCGTGGCGGCCGCGCACCTATCGCGACGGCCAGGCCGGCGTGGCTAAAATGGCCGGCCTGTGGTGGCCACGCAGCAGCTCGGGGCACTTTGAGAGCCAGAATCGCCATCTGGCCATTGAGCGCGACCCGCACCTGCGTTACTGGTTCGTCCAGGCTGCCTACGCGCTGAAGGGACATCAGCCCGAGTACGGCACCTACTATCGTCAAAAGTTCCGTGAAACATCCAAGCATTCACACAAGCGCGCGCTGGTTCTGACAGCGCGCAAAGCCGTGCGTCTGATCTTTGCCCTGCTACACAAGGGTCAGATGGCACGGCTTGAGGAGGGAGCCGCGACCTAGCTGGCCCTATCCGGCCTGATCTGGCCGTCCACAGGTGCTCGCCGCGTCGCCGGCGGCGGTGACCGGCTACCCTTTGCGAAAAAAAAGACAAGGGGTAGGCCTGTTTCCCCCTGCCTCGAAAACGCTCTTTTCCCAGCCTGATTCTGGCAAAAACTGGTACTTGACTTTTACCGGATTCTCTGGGTGCTGGCGCAGCAGATCAATCGCAAGAAGAACTAGCTGCCCGCTCTGCTGCGCGCCTACTGCCCACCGGTGTGCCAGGTCTTTCCCGGCGAGAAACTGCATCATCCGGCCGTCTATGCCTTGCTCCAGGAGCACGTCTTCCCCGCTGACTTCGTCCAGGCCGGCGCCGAGGCTCTGACCACCATTCTGACCAGCCACTGCCGCGGCGTCTTTGGCTCGGCTGAGGTTGAGCAGCTGCTCGCCGCCTCGCGCCAAGCCATCAGCCGTCCCATCGGCCAGGATGCCATCCGCTCCTTGGTGCGCGCCCACATCCATGACGTCACCGCCTTCCAGGAGCGCAAGGCTCTCTACCTCAAGGCCGGCTACGCCCTCATCAAGGACCGCAAGGAAACTGAGCTCCTCCGCACCGTCAAGGGCGCCGGCGTCAGCAACACCTTGGCTCTGGTCAGCGAGATCGGCGATGTCGCACGCTTCTCCAGTGGCGAGCACCTGGCCAGCAGCCTGGGCCTGACGACCAGCAAGCACATCTCTGGCGCCACTCTCTTTCAGTCGAAGCGCATCACCAAGCAGGGCTCGCCCAACGGCCGCTATGCTGCTGTCAACGTGGCTCACCACCTCACCCGGTGGGTGCCCCGCTATGAAGAGATGTACAAGCGCATTAAAGCCCGCAAGCCACCGCGCAAGGGCCACTTCATCGCCCTCGTCGCCGTCGGCCGCGACTTTGTCAGCAACGTGCTGTACGACATGTGGCACAACCAGCGACCCTTTTTCGTGGAGGTCAGTGACTATCGCGCTTATCGCCAGAAGCATTCGCTCGCGAACGACTAAAGCCTGTGCCTGACCCGAGCTGCTGGGCCGTCGGTTTCTCCTAGTGTCGAAGGCCAGATAGGATTCGGTTGTTCAGGTACCAATTGACTCTTATTCGTCGGGACTTCGCCTATCCGGCCGAAGTGCCCTTACTCCTTTGCGGCCTGTCGCCGCTTGATCAGCCCCTCGTATCGATTTTGGGGGCTTGACAAACTATATGACGTTTTTCTGGGCAGGTACGACTGCAGCTGCGGGCATGTTTCTACGCAGTCTCCGACATCCCGCTATCTCTCTCGCTTTGCTCCATGAGGAATGCAAACAACTGCTCCAGACCGGAAAACCCAAACCGCTCCCTGGTGGATGGGTCTTCCAGCGAAGCGTGCCAATCCGCCGCCTGCGGCTCCCCCGCGCACCACAGGCGGAGTATGTACGAGCGCCTACGTACAGGTTGCTGGTTTTCACGGCTTGGTTTCGGTTGTTTTCCCATTTGCGTCCAGTATAGCGATGCATCGTCAGGGCATCGTCACGGTATCGTCAGGAGTATTGCGTGTTGCCCGCTTTTGTTGTATAATGCGTCACAAGCATTTGGGTTTTCTGCGCAGTGCATTAGAAGGGCCTAATGGCACACCTGTCGCTCCGCGTGTTGGGCTCACTGCAAGTTCTGATCGACGACACACCGGTTACCACCTTGGAATCGGACAAGGTCTGTGCGCTGTTGGTCTATCTGGCGGTGGAAGCCGGCCGTCCGCATCGAAGAGAGAGC
>JBFYTF010000161.1:0-16385 GCA_041300865.1 Anaerolineae bacterium | reverse complement strand
AGGCGCGGATCGAGGAGTTGAGCCGACAGGCGGGGCCCGCGGGCCCGGCGATGCCTGCGATACAGGATCTCACCGCCAAGCTTATGGTGCACGCTACCAACCGCTTCCCCACCCGTGCCCTGGCGGGTGTGCGCCAAATCATCATTCACCACACGGCCACGCCCGCGGCGGTGACGCCGCAGCGGTTGGCAGAGCATGCCGTCCGCACCCTGGGCCGGGCGGGCATTGGCTACCACTTTGTCGTTGCGGCCGACGGCACCATTTACCAGACCAACCGGCTCGAAACCGTGTCGACCCACGCCTTCAGCCTTAGCCAGGACAGCGTGGGCGTCTGTTTTCCGGGGAACTTTACCACCGAGATCCCGACCGCCGCGCAGCTGTCGTCCGGCGGGCGTCTCTGTGCCTGGCTCGTCGCCACACTGCAGCTTTCGACGGCCAAGATTGCGGGTCTCAGCGAGCTGATGCAGACCCAGTCGCCGGGCAAACAGTGGCTCACCGGACAGCGCTGGAAGGACAAGCTGCTGGCTGAGGTCGACGCGGCGCTCAAGGCCGGCGGCCAGGATCCATCAGCCCTCATTGCCGCTCTACGGCAACAGATCGCAGCCCTCCAGGAAGAGATCGAGAAGCTCAAACAGCAGCCGGCGCCCGAACCCGGGGGGCCGGCCAGGGTGGCGCGACCGCCCATCCTCGATCTCGCGGCCAAGCTGGCCAGGCACCCGACCAAGACCTATAAGACACGCGCGCAGGCTGACATCCGGACCGTGGTGATCCACCACAGTGCCGCCCCGGCCGCCGTGGGAGTGGAAGCCATCGCCCGCTATCACGTCAAGAAGCACGACTGGCCGGGGATCGGCTACCACTTTGTCGTGGCCGACGACGGCATCGTCTTCCAGGCCAACACCCTCGAGACGGTCTCTTACCACGCCGTTCAGGCCAACCCGACCTCGGTGGGCGTCTGTTTCCTGGGCAGCTTCATGCAGGCGGTTCCTCCCGAGGCTCAGCTGCGGGCTGGGGCGCACCTGGTGGCCTGGCTGCTCCAGGAGCTGAACCTGGGCATCGACGACATCAAGGGGCACAAGGAGGTAGTGAAGACGGCTTGCCCGGGCGACCAGTGGCTTGCCGGCCGGGCGTGGAAGGGCCTGCTCCGCCAGGCGGTGATGCGCGTCCAGGAGGAGGCCGGCCAGGAAGGCGCCCCGGACACGGCTGGCAGCAAGGCGCTCTACCACTACCTGCTCTTCTGGAGCACCGAGGGAGGTTGGGCGGAGCAGGATTGGACGAATGCGCGCAGCTATGTCGGGCGGTTCCGGCCCGCGGCCGGCTTCTCGGCCGGCGATGCCGCCCACGCGCAATACGTCACCATCGTGGGCGGACCGCTGGGGGTTCCCACGCAGGTGGAGGACGGGCTGCGGGCGGCCGGATGCAAGGTGGAGCGCATCGCCGGCCAAGACGAAGCCGATACCCTGCGGCAGTTTAACGAGCTGGTGCAGCAGAACAAACGCTTCCAGCGCCTTGCGGAGTAGGGTGGTAGGCGTGGGGCAGGTCAGGCACGGGCGTGAGCCGCGGCAGGCGGTTCAGCCGCTGGCGACGCCAGACGAGGGCCCGCACGAGCCCGGCTACCAGGTGTCGCTGCCTGTCTTCGAGGGGCCTCTGGACCTGTTGCTGCATCTCATCGAGCGGCAGGAGCTGGATATCACTGCTATCTCCCTCGCCCAGGTTACGAACCAGTACCTGGAGTACCTGGCCCGCGTCAGCGAGCGCAACCCCGACAACCTGGCCGATTTCCTCGTGGTGGCAGCCAAGCTGCTCCTCATCAAGTCGCGGGTACTGCTGCCCCGGCCCCCAGCAGCCGCCGAGCCCGACGAGGAGGACCTGGGCGACGACCTGGTGCGGCAGCTCGTCGAGTACAAGCGCTTCAAAGAGGCCGCCCGCTGGCTGGAACGGCAGGACGAGCAGGGCCTGCGGTCCTACGTGCGGCTGGCGGCGGTGCCCGTCCTGGAGCGCAGCGCCGACCTGGGCGAGGTCAGCCTGGACGATCTCATGGCCGCCGTGCGCCAGGTGCTGGCCGTCAAGCCCGACATGTTGCCTGTGGACCGCACCGTGGCGCCCATAACCATCACCATCGGCCAGCAGATGGACTATATCGACAGACGGTTGGCGGTCGCTGGCGTCATCCGCTTTCACGACCTCTTCGAGGGAGCGAGCCACCGCCTGGAAGTGATTGTCACGCTCCTGGCCCTCCTGGAGATGATCAAGCAGCTCCGGGTGCGCGTGCGCCAGGAACGGATGTTTGGCGACATCCTCGTGGAGAGGCGATAATCAACGCCGGTCGCCGCCTGCAAGGCAAGGAGGAACAACACTGCTATGCCCGACAAACTGCGCGTGATCCAGTATGGCCTGGGGCCCATCGGCAGCGCCGTCGCACGCCACGTGACGGAGCGCAGCGGACTGGAATTGGTCGGCGGCGTGGATGTCGCGCCCGAAAAGATCGGTCACGACGTGGGCCAGGCCATCGGCCTGGGGCGTCCGCTGGGTTTTCCCGTGGTCAGGACGCTGGCCGGCGTCGAGGGCGGCGCCGACGTAGTGCTGCACACGACCAGCTCGTACTTTGACCTGTTCGGGCCACAGCTCGTCGAAATCCTGGAGGCCGGCTACGACGTCGTCTCCACGGCAGAAGAGCTGTCGTTTCCGTGGCTGGCGCACCCCGCCGAGGCTGCCGAGATCGATGCGGCCGCCAGGCGCGCCGGCAAGACGGTGCTGGGCACGGGGGTCAACCCCGGTTTCTTGATGGACTCGCTGCCACTTTTCCTGACCGCGATCTGCCAGCGCGTGGACCGGGTCGACGTCACGCGGGCCCAGAACGCCTCGCTCCGCCGCGGGCCGTTTCAGGCCAAGATCGGCTCCGGGATGACCGTCGAAGCATTCAACGCCAAGATGGCACAGGGGCGGATGGGACACGTCGGTTTGCCCGAGTCAATGGGGATCTTGTTTCAGGCGCTGGGCCGCGAATTGGCGCGTTACGAGGTCACCGTTGAGCCGGTCCTCGCCGAGAAACCGGTGCGCACGGACTATCTTCAGGTGGCGCCGGGCCAGGTGCGGGGGCTGAAGCAGGTGGCGCGCGGCTATACCCACGAAGGCGAGTTCGCCGCGTTGACGTTCTACGCGGCGTTGGACGCGGAAGAGGATGGCGATACGGTCAAGATCTCTGGCAAGCCCGACCTGGAAGTCAAGCTCAAGGGCACGAACGGCGACATTGCGACCGTTGCCATCGCCGTCAATGCCATTCGCAGCGTGGTCGCCGCGGCGCCTGGGCTGGTGACCATGTTGGACATTCCCCTGCTGCGGCGCTGGTAGCCGGATCTTGGTCGCGGCGGAGCGTGCCATCGCCCGGCCAGGCGCTGGCCTGGAGGTACATTTCTTCGAACAAACGATAGAGGAGACCAACGTGCAAGACTTGTACGACATCGCATTCCGGACCAAGTTGGACGTGCCCTACGAGGAGGCCGTAGAGCAAGTGACGGCCGCGCTGAAGCAGGAGGGCTTTGGCGTCCTGACCGAGATCGACGTTAAGGCGACCCTCAAGAAAAAGATAGACGTCGACTTTCGCAAATACGCCATCCTTGGCGCCTGCAACCCGCCGCTGGCCCACCGGGCCCTGTCGGCCGACCTGGAGATTGGGCTGCTGCTGCCCTGCAATGTCATTGTCTACGAGGACGAGGGCGGCGGGAGCGTCGTGTCCATCGTGGATCCCATCTCCATGCTGAGCATGGTGGACAACCCGAAGCTCCAGCCGGTGGCCGACGAGGCGCGGGCCAGGCTGGGACGCGTGGCCGCAGCCCTGGGCGGCTAACGCCGCCCGCTGTTCTGCGACAACCGCCGCCTCGTGCCGGCGACCTGCACCGATGGGCGTTCCTAGCCGGGCGACTTGATCCGGGGCCGCGAGCTGCGGCGCCGCCAGGCGGCCCACAGGGCCAGGCCAATGAGGGCGCCCGCTACGTCGCACACCAGGTCCGGGGATCGGCCACGCGCCCCGGCACAAAGGTCTGGTGGAACTCGTCCGAGAGGGCATAGAGGGCCGTGACCACAAAGGAGACGAGGATCGGCCGGCGACTGCCATCCAGGGCCACGGCCAGGAGCACGGCCAGCACGCCGTACTCCAGGGCGTGGGACCCGCTGCTGAACAGCGTGCCCAGCAGACCGGCCGCCGGACTGGGGAGATCAGGCTGGGCCGACAGGTAAAAGATGAGGGCCATCCAGCCAACGACGGCTGCCCAGCGGGCGGCGGAAACGAGGGGAGTGACGGCGCCGCCGGACCGGTCGTGAGGGGTCACTTTTGCGCGCTCGCCCCGGCGACCCTGTAGGCCGTCTCTGCCAGGCCGGCCCGCGCGTCCCAATCAAAGTCGTCCCAGATGCGCTGGCGGGCGGCCATCCCCAACCGGCCGGCCAGTTCTTTATCGGACAGGACAGCCGCCAGTGCCCGGGCCAGATCTCGGGCGTCGCCCGCGGTGGCCAGCAGCCCCGAGCGCCCATCCTGGATGTACTCGAGGCTCTGCCCCACGGCGCCGGCCACCACAGCCTTGCCCATGGCCATGCCCGCCACGACCTTGGCCGGGCACTTGGCCCGGTTTATGAGGGTGTCGCGAAACGGGACGACCACGGCGTCGGCCGCCGCCAGGACCAGGTGTGCGCGCTCATGCTCGACCCACCCCGTCCAGACCACCCGCTCCTCGATGCCCAGCTTCCGGGCGCGGTCCTGGAGCCCGGCCAGGCCGTCGCCGACGCCTGCGATAACCAGCCGGGCCGTGGCCAATTCGGGGCCCAGGTCCGCCATGGCCTCCAGGGCCAGGTCCAGGTCGGTGCCCTGGGGGATATGTCCCAGGTAGAGGGCAAAGGGTGCGTCGCCCACGCCGAGCTCCTCTCGGATGAGAGCCTTTTCCTCGTCCGTCACGGCGGGTAGGTCGCGCCAGCGGCCATCAGGGCCGTTGGGCAGGTAAAAGACGCGGGCGGGATCGGCCCCCAAGCCGGCCACCTGCTCCTGAAGGCAACGGCTGGCGACGGTCACGGCGCCGGCCCGACGCGCCAGCCAGCGCTCCTGCCAGGCAAAGAGCTTTTTCCAGGCAGAGGGGTAAGGGTTGACGTCGATCCAGCCACCCTTGCCCTCCCAATCGTCCGTGTCGAGTACCAGTGGCCGCCGCGAAAAGAGGTGCAGGTACATAGCCGCCAGGCCACTGTAACCGATGGGCTTGAAGACGTGCACGGCGTCGGGACCGAGCCGGGCTGCGCGGCGGGCCATGGCCGGCGGTACAGTGAGCTGGTGCCAGGCGTCGTTGCGCCGCAGCACCATGTTCTCGAGCCGAACGCCGTCCTCCTCCCAAACACGGCCCGAGTCGGCCAGGTTGTCGTAGGGGGGCATCAGGATGGTCACCCGGTGGCCGCGGCGCACCAGGGCACGGGCGATCAGGAAAGCGCGGGCACTGACTGTGCCCTTCGGTGTGAAGGCAAAGGGGCCGACAAAGACAAGGTTCATTCTGCGCGAATAGTTTCTCGAATGATGCCGCATCTCCTCGTGTACCTCGCATTATACCGTAGATAGAGGCAGATCGCAATTCACGAGTCGCGCCCCGGCACTTGAGCGGGGCCCGGTAGAATGGTATAATACCGGTCTAGACTGATTCGGGGAGACATGTCCCATGCAACGCCGGTCAACAGATCCACGCCTGCTGGCGGCGATGGTGCTCATGACGGCCATCGTCTTTGTGCTCACGCGCGCCATCCAAGTGCCCACGCCCGTGGTCGGGTACATCCACCTGGGCGACCTGGGTGTCTTTTTCAGCGCCTTTGCCTTTGGACCCATTGTCGGCGCGGTGGCAGGCGGCCTGGGCACCGCCCTGGCGGACCTGAGCAGCCCTTACGCCCAGTGGGCCGTCTTTTCGCTGCTGATCCACGGCACCCAGGGTTGGGTGGCCGGTTGGCTGGCGGCTCGCATCCCGGGTGCCCGAGGACTGGCGGCGGCCAGCGTGGCCGGCATCGCCATCGTCGTTACGGGCTATCTCCTGGCCGGCACCATCCTCGTCGGCCTGGCGGCGGCCCTGACCGAGGTCCCTTTGAACCTGGTCCAGGCCACTGTCGGCGCCGTCGTCGCTGCTCCTCTCTACGTCGCCGTGCGCCGGGCCTACCCGCCCATCCAGCGCTTTGGCTCTCGATAGCAGCCCGTGGCGACGAGCGCTGCCGCGGGCCAAGCCCCGACCGCCGTTCGGGTAGAGGGGCTGCGCTTCGCCTACCCGCCTCTCTCTCCGCCCACGGACGCTCCCTGGGTGCTCGGCGGCCTGGACCTCGAGGTGCGGGCCGGCGAGTGGCTGGCGGTGATGGGTGCCAGCGACGTGGGCAAGACCACGCTCTGCCTGATCCTGGCCGGGCTGGCCCCGCACCTCACCGAGGGCACGCTGGAGGGCCGGGTGTTCGTGGCCGGCCGGGACACGCGGCACAACCCGCCGCCGGCCCTGGCCGGTACCGTAGGCCTGGTCTTCCAGGAGGTAGAGGCCCAGCTTTTCAACCCTTCCGTCGAGGCCGAGATCGCCTGGGGGCTGGAGAACCTGGGCCTGCCGCCGGCCGAGATCCGGAGCCGGGTGGAGTCGGCGCTGGCGCTTTTCCGCCTCGAGCGCCTGCGGCGACGGCCGCCAGATGCTCTCTCCGGCGGTGAGAAAAAGCGTCTGGCCCTGGCCTCGGTGCTGGCCATGCGCCCGGCAGTGATCATCCTCGACGAACCCCTGGGCGGGTTGGATCCGGCTGGCCGGGAGGAGGTTCTGGCTGCCCTGTCCACGCTGCGTCGCGACCTGGCAGCGGCCATTGTCATGACCGAGGGCGATCCGGAGGCGGTGGCCGCGTTTGCCCATCGCCTGGTCGTCCTGGAGCGCCCTGACCCCCGACATGGCCAGGACCCCCGCGCAAGCGGGGCTCGCGTGGCGCTTGAGGGTTCTCCGGCGGCCGTCTTCCGTCAGCTGGAGCGCCTGGACGCTCTGGGCGTGGAGGTGCCACAGTTGGCCCAGGTGGCGGCCGGCCTCAATCGACGGCTGGGTACCCACTTCGACTTTTCGACCCTCGGCGAAGCGCGGGAAGCACTGGCGGCGCACCTTGGCTGAGACGGCACGTCTTGCCTTCGGTGAGGGGCACCGCGGGGAGGGAGTCGCGGGCTTGGCGGAGCCTGGGATGGCCATCGTCGACGTCGCCGGCCTCTGGTTCTGGTACGAGGGCGGCCCCCCGGTCCTGCGGGGGCTGGACTTAAAGGTGCCCCCCGGCCAGCTCCTGGCCCTCGTGGGAGCCAACGGCTCGGGCAAGACGACGCTGGTGAAACACCTCAACGGCCTGCTGCGGGCGCGCCGCGGCACGGTGTCGGTCGCCGGCCTCGATGCCGCCCACCATCCGGTGGGCGAGATGGCCCGCCAGGTGGGGTTCCTCTTCCAACATCCCGAACAGCAGATTTTTTCTGCCACGGTGGAACAGGAGGTCGCCTTCGGCCCCCGCAACCTGGGCCTGCCCGCCGGGGAAGTGCACGAGCGGGTCGCGGCGGCACTGGCCCGTTTCGAGCTCGACGCCGCCGCGGCCCGCCCGCCCGCCATTCTGGGCTACGGCCTGCGGCGCAAGGTGACCCTTGCTTCCCTGGCAGCCGTAGACCCGCCGATTCTCGTGCTGGACGAGCCAACCGTGGGCCTCGACGCCCACGGCCGTCGCGAGATGCTGGCTTGGGTAGCAGAGCTGCACGCGTGCGGCCGGACTATCTTCCTGGTGACCCACGACATGGCCCTCGTGGCGGGCTGCGCGGAGCGGATGGTGGTCCTTCACGAGGGAAAGATCATCGCCGACGGAGCACCGGGGGCCGTCTTTCACGACGAGGAGGTGCTGGCCCGGGCATCCCTTGCCCCACCGCCGGTGGTGGCCCTGGCCCGGGCACTGCGCGGCCACGGTTTCCGCGGCGATGCCCTGGCAGTTGAGGCCTTTTGCGACGAGTACGCAGCCCTGGTAGGAGAGAGGCATGAGCGCGCCGTTTGACGTCTACCTGGCGCGCGATTCTTGGGTGCATCGCCTCGATCCCCGGGCCAAGCTCTGGGCCGTGCTGCTGGCCGGGGCCGTGGGACTTCTCTTCCGCAACCTGGCTGTGTTGGCCGCACTGCTCCTCGTCGTGCACCTGGCCCTCTTTGCCGCGCGTGTGCCTGCTGCACGTATTCGCTGGCTCTGGGCACGCCTGCTGCCGCTGCTGCTCCTCATCCTGGTCCTGCAGCCCCTCTTTGCGCCCGGACCCGGCCCGGATCTGTTGCGCCTCGGGCCGCTGCGGCTGACCGTCGCCGGCATCCTGGAGGGGGTGAGCTTTGCCCTGCGCGCCGCGGCCCTCACCTTTCTCGCTGCGCTGCTGCTGCTGACCACCGACCCCTCGGCCCTGGTGCAGGGCCTGGTCAAGCTGGGCGTGCCCTACACCTGGGGCCTCACCGTCGGGTTGTCCATCCGTTACCTGCCGACAACCTATGGCCTCCTGGTGACGGTCCGCGAGGCACAGGAAGCCCGAGGCTGGGTCCTGGAGCGGGGAAACCTCTTGCGCCGGGCGCGGGCCTACGTGCCCATCCTGGTGGCGACGATCATCGCCGCGCTGCGCCTGAGCGACAACCTGGGCCTGGCCCTGGCGGCCCGCGGCTTGGGCTACCCCGCCCAGCGCACAACCTTGCACGACCTGGCCTTTGGCGCCCGGGACTGGACGGTCGTGATCGTCGCCGGCCTGGTCTTTGCCGGGCTGCTGGCCGTGCGCTACGGCCTGGGCTTTGGCGGGCGGCCCTGGTAGTGGGCTCAAGCCTGTAATCTGCGCTCGCGCTCAGGGCGGCAGAGGCGCGATGCGCCGCGCACTACGGCTGTACTGTCGACTGGGTGTTAACCGGAGCGGAGCATCCGTCCCGCGATCCACCTCACGAGCCAGCGAGGGCTTAGGCGGCTGGCGGCAAAGGCGACGATCGCGTAGCCCAAACCGGGAACAAAGAAAGCGCGCCGCCGGTCGAAGGCGCGCAGCCCCGCCGCGGCGACTTGTTCGGGTGAGGTCATCCAGAAGCGTTGATCCTGCAGCCACCCGGCCACGTTCCAGAAGTCGGTGTCGGTGGCGCCGGGGCAGAGGGCCATCACCCGGACACCGTCGGCGCCCACCTCTTCGGCCAACGCTTCCGAAAAGTGCAGGAGAAAGACCTTTGTGGCCGCATAGACGGCCAGGTACGGCACCGGCTGAAAGGCGGCGTTGGAGGCGACGTTTATGATCCCGCCGCGGTGCCGGGCGCGCATGCCCGGCAGATAGAGCCGGGTCAGCTCCACGGGGGTGTTGACGTTGAGGCGCACCATGGCCGCCTGAAAGTCGTGGTCCAGCTCGGCAAACTTGCCCTTCTTGCCCACGCCGGCGTTGTTCACCAGGAGGTCAACTTCGAGGCTCAACCGCTCGGTCTCGGCCCACATCTGTCCTGCGGCGCCAGGCAGCGAAAGATCGGCCGCGATGACGTGGACCCGGACGCCATGGGCCGTGGATAGCTCGCCGGCCAGCTGTCGCAGCCTGTCCTCACTCCGCGCCACCAAGACGAGGTCTTTGCCCTGGGCGGCCAATTGCCGGGCAAAGGCCTCGCCGATGCCCCGCGAGGCTCCGGTGATCAGTGCCGTTGTTCTGCGGTCCACCACCTAGAAGCCCTCGAGCTTGGTCACGTCGACGATGCCCCGGCTGAGGCCCCAGATCGCGTGCAGCAGTGCCAGCCGGTTCCGGCGCAGGGCCGGGTCCTCGTGCATGACCAGCACCTCGTCGAAAAAGCGGTTGATGGCCGGGATCATGGGGTGCAATGCCGTGAAGAGACGGTCGACGTCACTCTCTGGGCTCACCTGCGCCCGGGCGACGCGCAAGGCCTCGCCCAGTGCCTGCGTGGCCGGCTCTGGATCGAGCCCGGGTTCGTAGCGGCCCGCCTCAGGCTGGTCGCGCACGATGCGGATGCAGCGGCCGTAGGCGTTGAGCAGATCCGCCCAATCGGCCCTTTCCACCCAGGTGGTCAACTGGGCCGCGGCGCGGTGGGCACCATAGGGATCCGTGCCCCGCTGGGCCAGCACGGCGTCGACCACGTCGTAACGCCAGCCCTCGTCGCGAAGCCATCCCCGCAGCCGCTCCCCGATAAAGGCCGCGACGTCGGCCGGCACCCGGTCGGAGACGGGGATGGGCATCAGGGCGGCGGCTTCCGCCAGCAGGGGGCGCAGGTCAAGGGGCAGCTTGTGGGCGATGAGGTTTTGCACCAGGCCCAGCGCGGCGCGGCGGAGGTGGTAGGGATCGGCCGTGCTCGTGGGCGCCAGGCCGGCGGCAAAAAGGCCCACCAGGCTGTCCAGGCGGTCGGCCAGCCCCAGGACCAGGCCTGCCCTGGTCTGCGGCAGCAGGTCTTCGGCCGAGCGCGGCAAGTAGTGCTCCAGGATCGCTGTGCCCACGCCTTCTTTTTCTCCAGACAGCCGGGCGTATTCGCGGCCCATGTGGCCCTGCAGGCTGGTCAGCTCGACCACCAGCTGGGTAGCCAGGTCGGCCTTGGCCAGGGTCGCCGCGCGCACGGCGATGGCCAGGTCATCATCGTCCACGCCCAGCGCCCGGCCCACGGCCGGCACCAGGGCTGCCAGGCGCTTGCTCTTGTCCAGCATCGAGCCCAGCCGCTCCTGGAAAGTGAGCGTGTTCAGGCGGGGCAAGAAGGTCTCCAGGGGACGGGCGGTGTCGTGCTCGTAAAAGAACTTGGCGTCGGCGAAACGGGCGCGGAGGACGTCCTCGTTGCCCTCGCGCACCACGTCGAGGCTGTACTCGTCACCGTTGCGCACGGTAACGAAATAGGGCAGCAGCGTTTCGCTTTCGTCATCGACCACGGCAAAATAGCGCTGGTGCTTTTTCATGACGGTCACCAGCACCTCGCGCGGCAGGACCAGGTACTCCGGGTCAAACTGGCCCAGGAGCGCGGTTGGCCGCTCCACCAGGTTGGTTACCTCGTCGAGAAGGGCCGGGTCGTCGGCGACGCGGCCGCCGACGGAGGCAGCCAGCGTCTGCACCTGGCCACGCACCTGGTCGCGGCGCTCGTCGACGTCGAGGACGATCTGCTGCTCGGCCATGGTCGTGACGTACTCGCCGGCCCGGGACAGCTCGATGACCGGTGACCCGAGGGGCCGCAGCCCACGTGTCGTCCGCCCACTGGCCACGCCCGCGAACTGAAAGGGCACCACCTGCGTGTCGAGGAGGGCGACTAGCCAGCGCATGGGCCGGGAGAAAGCGACGTTGGTCTCGTTCCAGCGGATCGTCTTTGGGAAGCGGAGGCCGGCCAGCAGCTCAGGCATCTTTTCGGCCAGCACCTGCCCGGCCTGCCGGCCCTCCTGGACTTGGGTAGCGACGACGTACGATTTGTTGCCTTCCGTCACCAGCCGCAGCGACTCTACGGGCACGCCCAGCTTGGCGGCAAAGCCTTCGGCCGCACGCGTGGGCCGGCCGTCGGCGTCGTAGGCCGCACGCGCCGGCGGGCCCTGCACCTCCACACTCTGGTCGGGCTGGCGCGGCTGGAGCCCGTAGACCAGGACCGCTTGCCGGCGCGGCGTGCCCATTACCCGGATCTCGTCGTAGCCCAGCCGGGCCTCGTCGAGCATGCGGGGTACGGCCGTGCGCAGCTGCTCCAGGGCCAGCGTCAGGTCCCCTGTGGGCAGCTCCTCCGTGCCGACCTCCAGCAAGAACGTTTCGGCTTCGGTGGTCACGGGCGGTGGCTGCGTGGCTGCGCGTGCTGTCTGGCTTGCCGTCCCGCCTGCGGCCCTGTCTGTGCCCGCCGCCCGGTGCCGCTCCAGGAAGGGGAAACCCATCTCCTCTCGCTGCTGGACATAGAGCTTGGCGATCTGCCGGCTCAGGTCACGCATGCGGCCAAAATAGAAGGCTCTCTCCGTGACGCCGATGGCACCCCTGGCATCCAACAGGTTAAAGGTGTGAGAACAGCGCATAACGTAATCGTAGGCCGGGATCACCAGGCCCCGCTCCATGCAGGCCCTGGCCTCAGCCTCGTACAGGCTGTACATCTCGTTCAGGCGCTCGACGTCGGCCAGTTCAAAGTTATAGATGCAGTGCTCCACCTCGGGCCGCCGGTAGATGTCGCCGTAGGTGTGGATCCCGTCCCAGTCAATGTCCCACACGGCGCGCACCTTTTGCAGGTACATGACAATGCGCTCCAGGCCGTAGGTCAGCTCCACAGGCACGGGATCCAGGTTCAGCCCGCCGGCCTGCTGAAAGTAGGTGTACTGGCTGATCTCCTGGCCGTCGAGCCACACTTCCCAACCGAGGCCCCAGGCACCGATGGCCGGGCTCTCCCAACGGTCCTCTACAAACCGCACATCGTGCTCGCGCATGTTGATGCCAATAGCCTCGAGGCTGCCCAGGTAAAGCTCCTGCGGGTTGCCCGGATCGGGTTTGAGGATGACCTGGTACTGGGTATGCATCTGCATGCGGTTGGGGTTCTCGGCGTAGCGGCCGTCGTCGGCGCGGTAGGAGGGCTCGACGTAGCCCACGTTCCAGGGCTCAGGTCCCAGCACGCGCAGCGTGGTCGCCGGGTTGGCCGTGCCGGCGCCCAGTTTCTCGCTGTAAGGCTGCCAGATCAGGCAGCCGTGGTCGGCCCAGTAGCGATCGAGGTGCATGATGACCTCTTGGAAGGAAAAGGGCTTGCTCATGATGACTCCCGTTGCGCTTTGTGTTGTAACCGGATACCAGAACTCAGGCCCAGGCCTCGAGGCGGTGCATGAAATCCACCGACTTGACCTGGCGCTCCAGGTGATACGTAATATAGTCGATCATCACCCGTTCGACCTCCTGGCGGCTGGCGGCGCTCAGGCGCAGCAGCCGGCAGGTGTCCCAATCTCGGGTCTGCAGAAAACGCAGCACCTTGAGGGCATTGACCGACAGCTCCAGGCTGCCGACGCGGTCGTAGCCGTCTTCGCGGCACAACACACCGCCGTCAGCGGTGCTCATGTAGTTCACCTCGGGCTCCAGGGGCTTGCCGCAGCGAACGCACACGAAAAGCTGGGGCTGGTAGCCGGCCAGGCCCAAGAGCCGGAGCTCGAAATAGCGGGCCACGAGGCCCAGGGCCGGCTTCAGCTCGCCCTCGCCGCCCCTGCCCTCATCGCCGCCCTCTATGCTCAACCGTCCAAGCGAGTCGCGCAGCAGCTCGAAGGCCGGCCGGTTCTCGTCGCGCTCTGCGAGGAAGGCATCGACCAGCTCGGCCAGGTAGTAGGCGTACGTCGTCCGCAGCAAGTCACGGCGTAGGCCGACAAAAGGCTCGATTGTCTCGGCCTGGGTGATGATGTCCAGGTCGTGGCCGACGGCGACGAGCAGCTGCGTGTGCGCAAATAGCTCCACGTGGCCGCTCTTGCGGCTGCTGGGCTTGCGCGCACCCTTGGCCACCAGGCGCAGCTTGCCGCGTTCCGGCGTCAATACCGTCAGCAGCCGGTCGGCCTCACCAAAGTCGGTGCGCCGCAGCACGATGCCCTCAGTTCGATAAACCCGTTCCCTGCGTTCCACGCCTCATCTCCGGCAACTTCCACGCGCCACCGGGACTTTGCCTGCCAGGTGCCCGCGGCCATGGATCGCCCGCTGCGGGCCGGGGAGCAACCCTCCGGTCCGTCGACTCGTGCGCCCGATTATACCACCTCTTGGTTCTGCCGCCAAATAGGAGGCTTGTGTCCAGGCGGGGAAAGTACGGCCTTGTCTGGTGTTCTCAGCCGCTCAGTAATAGCCGGTGAAACCGCTCCCGGCTTCGACGTTCGTCAGCACCGTGCCCACCAGGCGCGCATTGATCTGCTCCAGGCGCTGGACGGCCATGCGGGCATACTCCCGGCGGGTTTTGCCGGCACCGATGACCAACAGCACGCCGTCGACGCGGGTAGCCAGCACCGCCGCGTCCGTCACGGCCACGACCGGCGGGGTGTCGAAAAAGACCTGGTCGGCCTCCTCGGCGAGGCTCGCGATCGCTTCGGCCATGCGCCGCGATCCCAACAACTCGGCAGGGTTGGGCGGCAGGGGGCCGCTCGTCAGCAGCAACAGTCCCGGAATTCCCGTCTCCTGCAGCGGCGGTGACGTCAGCCGGGCCTCGTCCATGACCATGGAAGTCAGCCCGGCCTCGTTGTTCGCGCCCAGGATCTGGTGTAGCGTGGGCCGGCGCAGGTCGGCATCCACCAGGATGACCTTGCGCCCGGTCTGAGCCGAGACGACGGCCAGGTTGGCCAGGGTCGTCGATTTGCCCTCGCCCACGCTCGCCGAAGTGATGACCAGCGTCTTGAGAGCCTGATCGAGGCTCGCGAAGTCGAGGTTGGTGCGCAGCGTGCGGTAGGCCTCGCTGATGGCCGAACGCGGCTCTGCCACGGTAATCAGCTCTTGTATCTTTTCGGTCATGGCTAGTATCCCTATCTCGCTGTGCCGTGCTGCGGCGCCTGTGAGGCGGCCTTGGGTGCGCTGTCTACAACAGGCCGACCACCAGCGCGCCCAGGCCGGCGCCGATGGCCAGGCCGGTGACAAAGATCAACAGGACTCCCGGCTCGACCCAGGCCGGCAAACCCCACTTCCGCCGGCCCTTGCCCGGCGTGTCGCCCCGGACCGGGATAGCACCCAGGACTGTCAGGCCAAGCGTCTTTTCCACGTCACCGGGCGTCCGCACGATGTCCGACTGGAGCCATTCCAGGAAAAAGACGACGATGCCGCCCGCAATGGCCCCAAAGATGGCCCCGGCCAGCACGTTGAACTTCCACTTTGGCGACTCCAGAACCGGATAGCGCACATCGTCCACCTTCTCGATGTAGATGCGGGCACTCTTGTCCTGCTCCTCGTTCCATTGCCGGCGCTTCTCGACAAAGACGTCGGCCAGCTGCTGAGCCATGGTCATGGCGACGGCCTCGTCGTGACTTTCCGCTTTTATTGTGATGCTGAGGTTTGAGGCATCATCACTGACATCCAAGTCGCCCAGGAACTGGTCGGTGGTCATGTCCAGCTGGCCGCGGTCGATGGCCTGCTGGACCATTGTGTGGCTGCGAATGGTGAGGATATAGTTGCGCAGCATCTCCTTGGCGGCCTGGCTGAGGCCCCAGTCGGCCCGGGCCGGCTCGACGCTAAGCTGGATGCTGGCGCTGTAGGTCTTCGGTATGATCAAGCTGACGCCCAGCGCCGCCACAGCCGCCACAATGGCGACCAGGACAATGATCCAGCCGCGTTTGCGCGCGACGTTCCAATATTCTCGTAACTCCATATCCGTCTCCCCGAATCAACCTCGACAACGGGTTGTAGGGCGGGCGGTCAGCCCGCCGAGGGACGGGCCAACAGCCCGTCCGGCAAAGGATCCACGGGGCATTGTACCATGGATCAGGCAGCAACCCAAATCTCCGCGTCTTGGTCTCTCAGCTCCGCTTTCGCCGCCAGCGCAGGCCGGGACGGCGGGGAATCTCGGCCAGGACCGGGACTCCCAGGGCCTCGACCTCGGCGCGGCTGCGCACACTGTCGTCCAGGTAGTCCCACAGAAAAGCCAGGGCCACGCCGGCCACCAGGGCGACGAGCAGCCGGATGGGCAGGTCGAGGCGGTCGCGGAGCCCGGGGCCTACTTCGCCGATGCCCGGGCCATCGATGAGGACCGCCTGGGCAGCCACCCCGGCCAGCTGCGGGAAATAGACCGCTTCGACGCTCTGAACCTCGGCGGCCACCGCCTCGGCGATGGCCTGCGCCTGGGCCGGGTCGCCCCAGGTGACGCTCACGGTCATGATCCGGTGCTCGCGGCTGGCAAAGATGGCCCCGGCCGGCACGTCAAAGCCCACGCGCTCGCTGATTCGCGCCGCAAAGTCGCCCCCCTTGAGCACCTCGGCGAGGTCATCGGCCAGGTATTCGGAGGCCAGCCAGGCGTCGGAGCGGCCGTCACCCGCGACGGCATAGACCGGCTCCTGGCCCTCGATGCCGACGGAGAAGCGCATGCTTGCCTGGTAAACGGGGGCAGGTTGGTCGTAGGTGATCACGCTGGCGATGAGGGTGATGGCCACCAGGGCCGCCACAAGCCACCAACGCCGCCGCAGAATGCGCCAATAATGCTGTAGCTCCATCAACCCCTCACCTGTTCCTCGACAAAGGCCCGGAACCTGGCCTTGAAGAGCGCGCTGTCAAACTGGCGGGCATGCGCCCGGATGGTTTCGGGGTCAAAGGCCGTCTCCTCCCACAACTGGAGCGCTGCGGCCAGTGACTCGGGGGTTTGCTCCGGGAAAAATGTCCCCGTAACTCCTTCCACGACGCTGTCGAGGGCGCCGCCGCCGGCATAGGCGATCACCGGACGGCCGGCGGCCATGGCCTGCACCGGCGTGAGGCC
>JBFYTF010000150.1:0-3111 GCA_041300865.1 Anaerolineae bacterium | reverse complement strand
ATGGACTTTGTCGACCAGGCTATTGCCGGCTCGTTCTATCCGTGGCTGCCGCAGAGGGTCAAGTTCCTCGAGCCTGCCATCCGCACATCGGTGCTCGTCGCCGCCCGCGATCGACAGTCCGACTTTATCGGCTGGGCGCTGTCAATCGAGGCCGACTATGTGCACCCCTGCTGGGAGCACGCCGCGCCGGCACCGCACGAGCTGCTGACGCCTGAGCTGATCGACAGCATGCGCCGCCACGGCCTGGGCATCGTCGTTTGGCACGAGGAGCGCCCGGAAGAGTTGCGCGAGCTGGTCAAGCTGGACGTGGATGGCATCTGCACCAACACCCCGGACGTCCTGGCCGCCATCCTGGAGAAAAAAGGGAGTTGAGAAACGTGAAACCGGTCCTGCTCATCCACCATGCGGCGAATCGCGACCACGGTCAGCCGTCAGGCTCTCTGCCTGCCCTGGGGGCCTGCCTCCAGGCCGGCGCCCGCGCCGTCGAGCTCGACATCACGCGCCTGGCCGATGGGCAGTTCGCGCTGCTGCACGGCCCCTCGCTGGAAGAAAAGACCACCGGCCGCGGTCCTGTCGCCGCCGTGAGCTCCGTCCAGGTCGCGGCGCTGGAGCATACCCGCGACGGCAAGCCCACGGGTGTGGCGGTCGGACTGCTGCCGCAGGCCATCGATCTGCTGCAGCGCCACCCGGGCGAGGTAGAGCTGCAGCTGGACCTCAAGCCCGACGCCTATTCGTCCGACGAGATCCTGCGCGGGCTGCTGGCCAGCCTGCAGCCGGTGCGGGAGCGCGTGCGCGTTACCAGCCCCAGCGATTGGGCCCTCCGCCGGCTTCTGGCTCTCGACCCAGGGCTGGCCCTCGGCTTTGATCCGATGCTCTACCTGGAGATCGACCTGGGGGAGGAGCGCCCGCCCAGCGTCCCGCCGTTCCGCCGGGGAGCCTACGGCTACTGGGACGATCATCCCCTCGCCAGCCGGCGCTGGGGAGCGGCGAGTGACTACCTGGCCGCCCGCGCCGAGGCACTGTGGGCGCAGGCGCCGGCCGGTGCCATCTGGTACATCCGCGCCGGGCTGCTGGCACAGGCCCTGGACGAAGGCTTTGACTGGATCGGCTACCTCCACGACCGTGGCTCCGACGTCGACGCCTGGACGCTGGACGCCAGTCAGCCGGAGCGGGTCGCCCTTGCCCGGCGGCTGGCCGCGGCAGGCGTCGACCGCATCACGACGAACACGGCTCCCGCACTGAGTCAGGTGCTGGACGCGGCCACGGTGTATTGAGATCAGGCCCACGCAGGCCAGGGATCGCCCGGCCCGCACCAGGCCCGGGACCGACAAGGGGGGAGAACAAAGCGTGAAGGCCATCATGGTGATGTTCGATTCGCTCAACCGCCACATGCTGCCGCCTTACGGCTGCGAGTGGGTGCGAGCGCCCAATTTTGAGCGGTTGGCCGAGCGCACGGTGGTTTTTGAGAACTGCTACATCGGCAGCATGCCGTGCATGCCCGCTCGCCGCGAATTGCACACGGGGCGGTACAACTTTCTGCACCGCAGCTGGGGACCCGTCGAGCCATTTGACGATTCAATGCCCGAAATCCTGCGCAAGAACGGGGTCTACACCCATCTCATCACCGACCATGCTCACTACTGGGAGGACGGCGGCGCGACGTACCATACCCGCTACGATAGCTACGAGCTCGTCCGCGGCCAGGAAGCCGACCAGTGGAAGGGTCAGGTCGACCCGCCGCCCGACACGCCGCCCAGGGTCCGGATCCAGTCGCCCGATCAGCCTGAGCGCATGTGGGTCCAGGACTGGATTAACCGCACGCACATGCCCACGCCCGAAGAGCAGCCCCAGACCAGGACCTTCCAACTGGGCCTGGAGTTCATCCGCCTGAACCACCAGGCCGACAACTGGCTCCTCCAGATCGAGACCTTTGATCCCCACGAGCCCTTTTTCACTCACCAGAAGTTCAAGGACCTCTACCCGCACGACTACCGCGGCCCGCTGCTCGACTGGCCCTCTTACGGGCCTGTCGTCGAGCCGCCCGAGGCGGTGGAGCACGTCCGCCTCGAGTACGCGGCGCTGCTGAGCATGTGCGACGAGCAGTTGGGTAAGGTGCTGGACGTGATGGACGAGCTGGACCTGTGGCGTGACACGATGCTCATCGTCTGCACCGACCACGGCTTCCTCCTCGGCGAGCACGACTGGTGGGCCAAGAACGTGCAGCCCTGGTACAACGAGAACGCCCGCACACCGCTGTTCATCCACGATCCCCGCGGCGGCCGGGGCGGCGAACGGCGCCAGAGCCTGGTGCAAATGATCGATTTTCCGGCCACACTGCTCGACTTTTTTGGGCTGTCGCTGCCGGAGGACATGCAGGGCGCGCCCCTGGCCGAGACTGTGGCCCGCGATGTGCCGGTGCGCGAAGCAGCGCTGTTTGGCGTCCATGGCGGGCACGTAAACGTCACAGACGGCCGTTACGTCTACATGCGCGCCCCCGCCAACCCCGAGAACAGGCCACTGTACGAATACACGCTCATGCCCACCCACATCCGCTCCCGTTTCACGGTGGAGGAGCTGCGGACCGCGGAGCTGGCCGAGCCGTTCAGCTTTACCAAGGCCGTCCACCCGCTCAAGATCGAGGCCCGGCCCTGGATCAAGGCCCATCCATTTGGCACGCTGCTCTTTGACCTGGCCGTCGATCCCCGCCAGCTCCATCCGCTCCACGATCCCGAAGTGGAAGCGAGGATGATTGGGCTGCTGATCCGGCTCATGGTCGACAATGACTCGCCACCCGAGCAGTTCGAGCGGCTGGGCCTGCTGGAGGAGTACCGGCGATTCAGGGAAGAAGGTGAGCGGTGATCGCGGGCGCGAAGGCCGGGGGCGGGAGCCCCAAACTCGTCCGGGGCAGCCCACACCGGGGCCGCAGCTATCCGGACAAGTTCGGGACTCCTGCACCGGAGCCGATCCGACAACAAGCTGCGGCACAGGCAGCTCCCCTGGCCTTTCAAGTCATGGTCAAGCCGCGCGGGCCGATCTGCAACCTGGACTGCGCCTACTGCTATTATCTCGACAAGGAAAGGCTCTATCCCGGCAGCTCGTTCCGCATGGCCG